>DASUNW010000168.1:0-12311 GCA_036276955.1 Alcanivorax sp.
CAGGGACGTATTCACGGCGTTCCCGGAAGGGCAGAACACAGACCCGCGTCCCCGGCTGGAGGATACCGCTCCCACATTTCGCTACCAGGCGCGGACGATATCGCCGACCAGCCCGGGGCCCTGGTAAATGAGGCCCGAATAAACCTGCACCAGCGAGGCGCCGAGGCGCCGCTTCTCGAGGGCGTCGGCGGCGCCGGTGATGCCGCCCACGCCGATGATCGGGATGCGGCCGTCCAGGGCCTTGGCCATGGTGGCCAGGGCGCGGTCGGCGATCGGCTTTAGCGGCGCGCCGCTCAGGCCGCCCTGCTCGTCGCCGTGGCGCAGATTCGCCACGCCGGGGCGCGCCAGGGTGGTGTTGCCCACGCAGACGCCGTCGATGCCGTGGCGCACGAAGGCCTCGGCCATGGCGGCCAGCTCTTCGTCACTGTTGTCCGGCGCGATCTTGATCACCAGCGGCACCGTCACGCCGCGCCGCTGGTCCAGGCGCGTCTGCGCCTCGCGCAGAGTGCCGAGCAGGCGGTCCAGGGCGTCGCCGTGCTGCAGGTCGCGCAGGCCCGGCGTGTTCGGCGAGGACACGTTGACCACCAGATAGCCGGCCAGGGCGTGCACCTTCTCCTGGCAGAGCCGATAGTCGTCCACCGCCTGCTCCGCCGGGGTGTCCTTGTTCTTGCCGATGTTGATGCCCAGCACGCCCTGGAAGCGGGCCGCGCGCACGTTGTTCACCAGGGCGTCGACGCCGTGGTTATTGAACCCCATGCGGTTGATCAGTGCCCCGGCCGGCGGCAGCCGGAACAGACGCGGCTTGGGGTTGCCGGGCTGCGGGCGCGGCGTGACCGTGCCCACCTCGATGCTGCCGAACCCCAGCGCCGCCAGGCCGTCGATGCAGTCGCCGTTTTTATCCAGGCCCGCCGCCAGCCCCACCGGGTTGGGGAAATCCAGGCCCATCACCCGCACCGGCCGCGCCGGCACCTGCCCCGGATAGAGTTTGCCGGCGCCATGCCGCAGCGCGGCGAGGGTCAGGTCGTGGGCCTGTTCCCCGGACAGGGCGAACAAGGCGGGACGGACAAGCTGGTAAAGCATGGGCGGCGGCTCCTTAGGTGACGGCGCGGATTATACGGCGACGTGGAGCCGCGATACAGGATACAGGCGTGGAAGAGGCCGTGCGGGCAGCAGGGCCGTGCCCGCGCACCGCAAGTTGCAAGTTGCAAGTTGCAAGTTGCAATAGAAAAGTCTCTGGCCGGGCCTATGGAGTGCGCAACGCGTTTTGCACATTAGCATGGACCCGGCTGCCAATACGCAACGGCGCGGAGCGAAAGTCTGGCGGCACCTCGCGGTCTGAATCCGCGCTGTATCCTGTATCCTGCATCTTGTATCGCGCGGTGAATGCCGCGCTAGAGGATGCGGTCGAGGACTTCGGCCAGGTTCGCGGAGGCGGCGGGGCGGAGCTCGCGCAGGGCGGCGCCCAGCTGCTCGGCCAGGGCCGGCTCCAGGCGCTGCAGGCGGGCGGCGCCGTTGGCCAGCCGCGCGGCGATCTGCGGGTTGATGCCGTCGAGCTTTTTCAGCGCCCGGGCAAAGAACGCATAGCCGCTGCCGTCCGGCGCGTGGAACGCGGACGGGTTGCCGTTGACCAGCGTGCCGACCACGGCGCGCACCCGGTTGGGCAGGGTCCACTCGAAGGCGTCGTGGGCGAGCAGACCCTCCGCCCGGGCCACGGTGTCCGGCCCGGGCACGGTGGCCTGCACCGCGAACCACTGATCCATCACCAGGGCCTCGTCGCGCCAGCGCTGGGCAAACGCCGCCAGCGCCGGGTCGGCGCCGGGCAGGTGGTTGTGCACCAGGGCGCGCAGGGCGCCGAGCTCCTCGGTCATGCAGGTGGGCGCGTCCAGCATCCCCTGCAATTGCGCCACCAGCTTGTCGCGGTCGCCACGGCCGGCACCGGCGGCGGCGGACAGATACGCCAGCGCCACCTGGCGCAGACGGCGTTTGCCCATGGCGTCGCCGTCGGCGCGGTATTCCGGTTCCGCCAGCGCCTCGACCAGACGCCACCAGGACGCCGCCAGGGCCTCGCCGAGACCGGCGCGCAGGCCGCTCAGGGCGTCGTGGACCGCCTGCGGGCGCAGCGGCGTGTGCCGGTCGCCGACCGCGGTTTCCGTGGGCAGCGTGAGCAGCAGCGCGGCCTCCGCCGGGTCTTCGCCGGCGCGCTGGATCACCTGCTCCAGCACCGGGGTCAGCCGGTCCAGCTGCGCGGCGGCGTCTTCGCCGTCATCGATGATGCGCGCCAGGGCGGCGAAATAGAGCCGCTGCGCCGCGTCCCAGCGGCAGAAGCCGTCGCTGTCGTGGGCCAGCAGCGTGATCAGTTGCGCTTCCTTGAACGGGTAGCGCAGTGACACCGGCGCCGAGAAGCCGCGCAGCAGCGACGGCGTGGGGGCGCTGTCCAGGCCGGCCAGCGGGAAGCTGAAGGTCTGCTCGTCGTCACGCAGGATCACCACGGTTTCGGTGGCGCCGCTGTCGTCCAGCGGCAAGGCGCGGCCCTGGTCGTCGAGCAGCGCCAGCTTGACCGGAATCATCAGCGGCTGTTTGTCGCTTTGTCCCGGGGTGGATGGGGTTTCCTGGCGCAGCGTCAGGCGGTATTCGCCGTCGGCGAAGCGGTCGGAGGCGGTCACCTGCGGCGTGCCCGCCTGGCTGTACCAGCGCTTGAACTGGCTCAGGTCCAGCCCGGACACCTCTTCCATGCAGGCGACGAAGTCGTCGCAGGTCACCGCCTGGCCGTCGAAACGCTCGAAGTAGAGATCGCTGGCGCGGCGGAAATCCTCGGCGCCCAGCAGCTCGTGCTGCATGCGCACGATTTCCGAGCCCTTCTCGTAGACGGTGAGGGTATAGAAGTTGTCGATCTTCTGGTATTCCGAGGGCCGCACCGGGTGCGCCATGGGGCCCTGGTCTTCCGGAAACTGGTGGTTGACCAGGAAATCCACGTTCTCCACCCGGGTCACCGCGCGGGAATTCATGTCCGAGGAGAATTCCTGGTCGCGGAACACCGTGAACCCTTCCTTGAGGCTGAGCTGGAACCAGTCCCGGCAGGTGACCCGGTTGCCGCTCCAGTTGTGGAAGTACTCATGGGCGACCACCGATTCCACCCGCTCGAAGCCGGCGTCCGTGGTGGTGGCCGGATGGGCCAGCACGCAGGAGGTGTTGAAGATGTTCAGGCCCTTGTTTTCCATGGCGCCCATGTTGAAGTGGCTGACCGCCACCACCTGGAAAATATCCAGATCGTACTCGCGGCCGAACACCTGCTCGTCCCAGGCCATGGCCCGCTTGAGGGAATCCATGGCGTGGCCGAGCTTGTCCAGATCGCGGTGCTCGGCGTACAGGCGCAGCGCCACGTCACGGCCGGAGGCGGTGCGGAAGCTGTCCTCCAGGCAGGCCAGATCGCCGGCCACCAGGGCGAACAGATAGCAGGGCTTGGGGAACGGGTCTTCCCAGGTGGCGAAGTGGCGGCCGCCGTCCTCGTCGCCGCCGTCCACCGGGTTGCCGTTGGAAAGCAGCAGCGGGTAGGCGGCGCGGTCGGCGTGGATGGTGGTGGTGAAACGGCTGAGCACGTCCGGGCGGTCCGGGAAAAAGGTGATGCGGCGGAACCCCTCCGCCTCGCACTGGGTGCAGTACATGCCGTTGGAACGGTACAGCCCTTCCAGGGCGGTGTTGCTCTCCGGGTAAATACGCACTTCGGACACCAGCGTGAACTGCTCCGGCACCCCCGGCAGCGTCAGCCGGCCGTCCTCGAGCCGGTAGTCCTGCTCGCCGAGGATCCGGTCGTCCAGGCGCAGGGACAGCAGCTCCAGTTGCTCGCCGTCCAGCACCAGCTCGCCGGGGCCGTCGTCGCGGGCCGGATTACGACGCACCGCCAGCTCGGCGGTGACCCGGGCGTGGCCGTCGCGCAGGTCCACGTCCAGGCGGGTGTGATCGACCAAATAGGCCGGCGGGCGGTAGTCGGTGAGCCGGGTGACCGGGGCGGGGTTGCCGTCTCTCATCAATGTTCTCCGTGTCGGCGCGCGGGGCGCAGGTCCACCGGTTGTTCCGGGTCCTCGCCATCGGCGCTCTTGCAGTGACTGGGGACGTAACCGCTACGTTCTTCCTCGGGCAGATTGCGCGTTTCCCAGGCGATCACCGCCTGCATGCACAGGGCGCGCTGCTCGTCGCTGACCCGTCGGCCGTCCGGCCAGCGGCCGGTCTCCACCGCGGTGCGCATGTTGTGCCACACCTCCAGGGTCATGCCGTCGATAAGATCGTCGAAGGAAGGGGAAGAAGAAGCCATGGCGGAACCTATCACGATAGCGGATGCGTTGAGTTGTGGGGACTAGGATACAGGATGCAAGGGCTGCAAGCTGCAAGCCTCAAGCTGCAAGCAGGCCCTTGCGGGCTGATGGGCCGTGCCAAGTAGAGAGTGGAAGCAAGTTGAAAGTTGCAAGTTGAAACGCGGGATGGACCAGTGCGAGCTTTTGGGCCTTGCCCGCGCACAGGCTCAGAGGTGTGTCGCGGGCACTGCGTGGAATCCGGCACGGCCTGTCACGCGTTTCAACTTGCAACTTTCAACTTGTAACTGGCTTTTCCCGGCACGGCCGTTACGCCAGCACGGCTAGCTTGAAGCTTGAAGCTTGTGGCTTGCGGCTAGCTCCCGTCGCCGGGGCGGGTGCTCCAGCCGAGCTTGGAGCGGCAGGCCTGGTAGAAATCGTGGCCGGGCGGGTGGATCAGCCGCAGGCGGTGGGGTTTCTTGCGGATGGCGATCACGTCCTCGGCCTGCAGGCGGATACCGGCGGTGCCGTCGCAGCTCACCAGCGGGTTTACCTTTTCGGTGGTGATGTGGATTTTGATCTCGCTGTTGCCGTCCACCACCAGCGGCCGGCTGGTCAGGGTGTGGGGGTTGAGCGGCACCAACACCATGGCGTCCAGGCGCGGGTGCATGATCGGGCCGCCGCCGGACAGGGCGTAGGCGGTGGAGCCGGTGGGGGTGGAAATGATCAGGCCGTCGGAGCGCTGGCCATACACGAACAGGCCGTCGATGGTCAGTTCGAAGTCGATCATGTGGACGCTGTCACCGGACAGCAGCACCACGTCGTTGAGGGCGCTGCCCTCCCCCATCACGGTCTTGCCGCGCCGCACTTCCATATCCAGCAGGAAGCGGCGCTCGGTGGTGTAATCGCCGTCCAGCACCTGGCCGACCCGGGATTCGATCTCCGAGGGCAGGATGTCGGTGAGGAAGCCCAGGTGGCCCCGGTTGATACCCAGCACCGGCACGTCGAAGCGGGCCAGGTCGCGGGCGGCGCCCAGCAGGCTGCCGTCGCCGCCCACCACGATCACCAGGTCGCAGGCGTCGCCCATCTGCGACGCCTTGGCGGCCTGCAAACCGGATTCCGGAAGGCTGCCGGCGATCGCCCGGTCGACAATCACGGTGCAGTCGCGCCCGTGCAGAAAGTGGATCAACTGCCGCACGGAGTACAGCGTCTGCTCACTCTCGGTGCGGGCGATCAGACCGATATTGCGAAACTTTTCCTGGGACACGTTCTTCCTGCAACAGAGTAGACGCCGTCGGCGCTATTTCAGATAGTCCTGCAGGGTATCAGCATTGCCATTGAGGCCGCCATCCAGCACGAACACATCCAGACCGGCGTTTTTTAACAAAAAAGCCGCCGTGGCGCTACGCCGGCCAGTGTCGCAATAGGCCACGTAACGCCCGGAGGGGTCAAGCAGCCGGGATTTCAGGCGCAGCGCGCCGAGCGGAATATTGGTGGCGCCGGTCAGATGTTGCTGGTCGAACTCGTCGGCGGTGCGCACATCCAGCCAGCGGGCGCCCTCTTCGATACGCTCGCGGGCGTCGCCGGGGGCCAGGGTGTGAATCACCGGTTCGCGCAGCAGGGCGTCGAAGTCCTGCCGGTCCAGACGCATCAGCACGCCGTCGGTGGCCATGGTCACGGTGGCGTTGCGGGGCTTGCCGGAGAGCAGCGCCTCTTCGCCGAACCACTGGCCTTCTTCGAGCATCGCCACCGGCATCGCCTCGCTGCTTTTGCCGCCCAGGGTGATCGCCACTTCGCACACCCCTTCCTTGATGATGTAGCAGCAATCGGCTTGATCGCCCTGGGTGACGATGGCCTCGCCCTCCTTGCAGCGGCGCGCGCGCAGGCGGCGGAAAATCTCCAGGATGTTGGCCGGCGGCACCCGGTGAAACAGCTTCGACTTGAGCAGCCGGATCATCCATTCGCGGTCGTGCTGGTAGGCGGCGTTGGCGTTGATGTCGAGAATCACGTAGCCGGCGGACTGGTCCCAGGACAGGATGGTGTCCAGCCGGAAGCTGTCAAAGCGCACCACGCTGACCTCGCCGATCGCCTTGCAGTCGTCCCGGCGCGGCTGGAAATGGCCCAGCGGGTGCCAGGAGGCACTGTCGCCGGCGCTGATCACGGTGCGCTCGCCGCGCTCGCTGAACAGCTCCACCTCACCGCTCAGCAGGTAGATGGTGGTGTTGTCCCGGTCCCCCTGACGGAACAGCACATCGCCGGCTTCATAGCGGCGTACTTCCTGCTGGTCGAGCAGCCAGTCCAACTGATCGCCGGACAGGGCGTTCACCGGCACGAAAGTCTGCAACAGGCTTTTGTCGATGGATTGATGAGCCATTCGAGCTCTCCCCGATTCATTCTTATGTTGCGGCGTCTCCGCCGTTCAATGGCATGGATACCTGCAAAAAACTTACCAACCCGCGACGGCGCCGTTTGGCGGTGGCGCCTAGCGGAACCTGAGCACGTTATCGATGGACGAATCCGACCGGCAGTGCGGGCAGCGGTTGGAGTTGCAATCCGATACCCCGGGCTTGAACTGGTTGGGCACATCCACGCGGATCACCCGCTTGCCGCAGGAGGCCTGATCCGGACCCACCGACACCTGACACACCGGATTCTCATAGTGCGCCAGCCAGGCCCGGTAATGGTCCTCGGTGACCAGACACTTGCGGGCGGCGAACGCCACCGGGTTATCCATGTAATCGGCGATCTGATCGGCGGCCACCGACACATGGCCGGCGCCGGGGTGGAAGGCGATGAAGCTGAGCCCCAGGTGCTCCAGCTTATCGAGGATTTTCTGGCCGCCGGAGTGCGCCACCTTCATTTGATCGCGCTTGAGTTCGGAGATCTCCGCGCGCAACTGGTTGACCAGATCGTCGCGGTTGAGCACGTCCATTTCGCGGCTGTGAATCTCATCCGCCAGTCGGGCACGCTCTTCTTCCAGGCGCTGCTCCAGGGACAGTTTGTACTGTTCGGCCAGCCGCTCCACCTCGCTGCCCTGCTCCGCGTTGCGGCCGGCGTGCTCTTCCAGGTTGCGGTTCAGCGACTCGACCTGCGCCTTGAGCGAGCCGTTCTGCTCGCGCAGCGCGGCGTTCTGGGATTTCAGGGTTTTGAACTGCATCAGCACCTTTTCCAGCTGGGCGCTGAGAATCTCTTCTTTCTGCTGCTGGGCGTAGCGGAGCTGGGCCAGCTCCTCTTTTTGCCCGGTTTCCAGGGTGTGGATGCGCAGCCGCAGTTCCTTGATGGTGCGGGCCAGGCGCACCCGCTCGTCGTCGTCGCTTTTGCTCTTGGCGCTGTCGGTGGGACGGATGGTGGGCACGTCCTCGCCGGACAAAGTGGGTACCGCCGCCGTCGCCGGCGGCAGGTCCTCATCCACTTCCAGACCCATCTTCGAACCGCGGGCACGCAGCAGATCCCGGGCCGCCACGAAATCATTGGCGCCGGGCTTCATAACCGGGTCCCAGAGCTGGTCCTGGTGCCAGGCCACCGGGCACTGGCTGCGGCAGGCCAGGCGAATCGGCCCGGCGCCCATGTCCGGCCCCGGGCCGCCGTGTTCCGCCAGGTGGCGCAGGGGCACGTTCCAGGTGGTATCGGCCATGCCGTCGGCGTCGAAATCGATCAGAAACAGCACCATGGCCTTGGCCCGCAGCCGGCCGTTGACCAGGCAGTAGGCACCGCGCATCTCTTTGCCGGCGAATTCGGGTACCCCTACCATGCCGTCGAGAATGGCTTCGAAATCGGCGTATAACATGCTTTTGCTGATGCCCTTCTCGCAATAGAACAGCACCGCTTCGGAGGTCACTGACGAACCCGCCATAAGCCTTCCTTTCGTTGTTATCCGTGCGTGACCAGTGACACGATGCGTCACTCCTGGCCGCTGCCCGTCAGATTCTGAAAAAAGTCCAGACGTTCCCAGGCGCAGCATATTCACAGCGGTCAGGGCAAAACAAGGAAGCCGGTCACCAAAAAGGGACCTTTTATCGAGGGGGGATGCAGGATGAAGGATTCAGGATACAGGCGCGGAGAACGCGTTGCGGGTCCGCAGGGGCCGGGCTACGCGCCGGAGGCGTTAAACGCGGGCACGGCCCGGGAGGTCGGTAGTAGGCGGTCCGCGCTGTATCCTGCATCCTGTATCCTGCAGGCAGCACAGCTTGCTTGACGCTGGGGGATCAAAGCTCGACCCCGTCGTCGGCGATGTCGTCGTCCAGGTCGTCGAGGCTTTCCAGCCACAGCTTCTCTTCCAGTTGGTCTTCCAGATAGTCATCCATAGGGATTCTCCATTCGGCCACAGTCGGGCCTGTTTCAGTGTATTCATCGGTAAGGTTAGCGCAGCGCCCGTGACGGCTTGATGACAATCGTTGCCGTGGAGGGGCTACAAGGGGTTGGAACGGTCTCGGTGGGAAAGGTTCAGACAAACAAAAAGGCGACGCGGGCTAGGCCGGCGTCGCCATAAATCCAAACGGAAAACGAGAAAGATCATGAAGATGGCGGAGCGGACGGGACTCGAACCCGCGACCCCCGGCGTGACAGGCCGGTATTCTAACCAACTGAACTACCGCTCCAAACTCTTTTCACACAGAAACTGGTGGGTGGTGACGGGATCGAACCGCCGACCCTCTGCTTGTAAGGCAGATGCTCTCCCAGCTGAGCTAACCACCCAGGTTCGCGTTGCGAAGTGGGCGCCATTTTAGGGATTGGGCCCGGGGTGTCAACGGCTTTTTTGCCCCGATGACACCGTTCGTTCATAAATTGCGCGGTGGCGCCTCCGGCGCCGATACAGGATACAGGATGCAGGATACAGGCGCGGACGAGCTCCTGGGTTGCCGCCCGGCCGTGCCCGTCCTCGCGCTGCATCCTGTATCCTGAATCGCGGCGTCAGCCAACGGCCTCGCGCTGCTCAACAAAAGCCTTGGCCGCCTCCAGCGTGACGAAACGCCCAGGCAGGGGCCGGCTATCGGGGCCGGCGACAATATAGTGGTCGACGCGCAACTGCAGGGTGTCGCGCTGCAGCTCGCCCTCTTCGATAATGGTGTGACGCCCCCAGGCGATGCCGTTGCCGATCATGCCTCGCCCACCACCCGGTCGACGATCAGGTCCGCCAGGTCCTCCACGGACAGCCGGCGGTTGGTGCTGAACCAGTTCGGGGTCCAGCCGATCATGCCGGTGAGCAGGCGCCGCATGATAAAGGGGTCGGCGTGGAAAGCCCCGGCGCGGTGCAGCCGCCCCAGCACGTCCAGCCAAATCTGCTCGTAAATCTCGCGCAGCGCCAGCGCCTCCTTCTGCTTGGGCTCGCTGAGACAGCGCCACTCCGCCACCATCACCACCATCGCCTCGCGGGTGTCGCCCACGGTGGCGGTCAATTCGGCACGCACCAGGTTGCGAAGCTGTTCCAGCGGCGTCTCGCCGTCGGCCACCGCCTGGCGCAACCGCTCGGTGTTAAAGCGGATCACTTCCTCCATGACGGCGAAAAGGATGTCTTCCTTGCTCTTGAAGTGGTGGAAAATCGAACCGCTCTGAATGCCCACCGCCGCGGCGATATCACGCACCGTGGTACGGTCGAATCCCTTGTCCCGGAACAAATGGGCGGCGGCGCTCAGCAAGCGCCCCCGGGGCGAATTGTCGATGCCGTGAATGGCGGGTGTGTCGGGCATGGCGGTGCTCCTCCTCGGGGCGCATTTAATCGCTGCAAGCTGCAAGCTGCAAGCTTTACAAACCAAGCGCTTGCTTGGTAGCTTACGGAATCATTCGCACAACAGCAATTCGGGGCACGACTTATGGCTGGACCTGTTCGCATCGGCTGCGCCGCCGGCTTCTGGGGCGACACCAACAGCGCCGCCTTCCAACTGGTGCGCCAGGGCGAGATCGACTATCTGGTGTTCGACTACCTGGCGGAGGTGACCCTGTCGATCATGGCGGGCGCCCGCATGAAAGACGCCAACGCCGGCTACGCCCACGACTTCGTCACCCAGGTGATGGCACCGCTGGCCCGCGAGATCAAAGAAAAGAAGATCAAGGTGATCAGCAACGCCGGCGGCGTGAATCCGCGCGCCTGCCGCGAAGCGCTGCAAAAAGTGTTCGCCGAGGCCGGCGTGGAAATGAACATCGCGCTGGTGGAAGGCGACGACCTCAACGGCCGCCGCGACCAGTTCAGCGACTGCAAGGAACTGGACAGCGGCGCCGCCCTGCCGCCGGTCACCGTGACCATGAACGCCTATCTGGGCGCCCTGCCGATCCAGGCGGCGTTGGACGCCGGCGCCGATCTGGTGCTGACCGGCCGCATCGCCGATTCGGCGCTGGTGCTGGGCCCGCTGATGCACGAATTCAAATGGGCCGACGACGACTACGACAAACTGGCCCAGGGCTCGCTGGCCGGCCATGTGATCGAATGCGGCGCCCAGTGCACCGGCGGTAACTTCACCGACTGGCGCGAGGTGCCGGACTTCCACAACATGGGTTTCCCGATCGCCGAGTGCCACGAAGACGGCACTTTCGTGATCACCAAGCCACCCGGCACCGGCGGCCTGGTGACCCCGGCCACGGTGGGCGAACAGGTGCTCTACGAAATCGGCGACCCGCGCGCCTATATTCTCCCGGACGTGGTGTGCGACTTCACCGGCGTCACCCTGGCCCAGGACGGCGAACACCGGGTCCGGGTGAGCGGCGCCCGCGGCCTGCCGCCCACCGACACCTATAAGGTGTCCGCCACCTACCCGGACGGCCAGCGCATCACCGCCTCTTTCCTGATGGGTGGCCGCGAAGCACCGGCCAAGGGCCGGGCGGTGGCGGCGGCGATCCTGAAAAAGACCGACGGTCTGCTCCAACAGCTGGGCATGGCGCCGATGCGCGACACCAACGTGGAAATTCTCGGCAGCGAGGCCACCTACGGCGCCCAGGCGCGCCGCGAGGACAGCCGCGAGGTGGTGGTGAAAATCGCCGCCCTGCACGACGATCGCAAGGCGCTGGGCCTGTTCGCCCGGGAAATCGCCCAGGCCGCCACCGGCATGGCGCCGGGCCTGTCCGGCCTGGTCGGTGGCCGGCCCAAGCCGATGCCGCGCATCCGCCTGTTCTCCACGCTGGTGCCCAAGGTGGACGTCACCGCCACCGTGGACCTGGACGGCATCCCCACGGAAGTGGGCGTGCCGGTGGGGACGCCGCTGGACCCGGCCAGCCTGCCAAACACCAACGGCCGCGACACCGCCAGCGGCGACGTCAGCGTGCCGCTGGTGAAGCTGGCCTGGGCGCGCTCCGGCGACAAGGGCGACCACGCCAACATCGGCGTGATGGCGCGCGAACCGGAATACCTGCCCTACCTGCGCGCCGCGCTCACCGACGCCGCCGTGGCGGACTACATGAAACACGTGCTCGACCCCGAACACGGCAGCGTCAGCCACTGGGAGCTGCCCGGCTTCAACGCCTTCAACTTCCTGCTGCGCCACGCCCTGGGCGGCGGCGGCATCGCCAGCCTGCGCATCGACCCGCAGGGCAAGGCGTTCGCCCAGCAACTTCTGGATATGCCGATCCCGGTGAGCGCCGAGGTCGCTAATGAGGTAAGCGCGCCTTAGGCGCGCGATTCAGGATGCAAGATGCAGGATGCAGACGCGGACCGGTTACTCGTAACCGCAAAGGCCGTGCCCGCGAATAAAGGTTCCAGCGCGGAGTCGATGGCAAACCGCCACCACGAACCTGTCTTCGCGCCTGAATCCTGCATCCTGAATCGGCGCCGCAGGCGCCACGAACTTAATCGAATTGCAGTGAGGATAATTTGAATGCCGTACCGTTCCGTATTCCGCGACGACCTGTTCGCCGGTAAGACCATCATCGTCACCGGCGGCGGTTCCGGCATCGGCCGCTGTACCGCCCACGAACTGGCGGCGCTGGGCGCCCGGGTGGTGCTGCTCGGCCGCAAGGAAGACAAGCTCAAGGCGGTGGCCGATGAGATCCGCGAGGACACCGGCCGGGAAGCCCTGTTCTTCACCTGTGATATCCGCG
>DASUNW010000169.1:0-19460 GCA_036276955.1 Alcanivorax sp.
GCAGCGCTTGCTTGGGTGCGGGGATGACCGCCCGCCCAGGGTCCGTGGCGCAAAATAGTTTTGACAGACGCCGATAGGGGTGTATCCTAGTCACAGCTTGAAAGTACGCACGTATTTATGAATCCCTGTTCGATGCCCTACCAGTTAGCGTTCGTCCTGACCTTCATAAGTAACCGCAAGACTTCCAGCACAACCGGCCCCTAACCGGGCTATCATTACTTTCTGAATGATCAGGAGACTATTATGTCCACTACCACCGGTACCGTTAAGTGGTTCAACGAAGCTAAAGGTTTTGGTTTTATCGAGCAGGAAAACGGCCCTGACGTGTTCGCTCACTTCAGCGCTATCCAGGGCTCAGGCTTCAAAACCCTGGCCGAAGGCCAGCGCGTTGAGTTCACTGTGACTCAGGGCCAGAAAGGTCCTCAGGCAGAGAACATCGTCGCCGTATAAAGCGACGTTTCTGGCCTGACGGTCAGAGAAAGCCGCCCGCGCTTCACCGCGCCGGGCAGAAAAAGCGGGACCTTCGGGTCCCGCTTTTTTTATGTCCGCATTTTGTACCCGCGTTTAAGCGGGCAATCCCGCCCTCAAGATTGTCGACGCCGTCTCTTCCCCCTGGCCCGGACCGGGTATAGGCTCTAACCGTTAACGTTATTGGGCCGCTATTTCGCTATGCGAAATAGGCACCAAAACAACAACGAATAAACGGGAGAGAATAACAATGGCTATTTTCCAGCGAGGCGTACTCTGTCTGGTGGCTCTGATGACAGGCCTGACCCAGGCGGCGGACAACGTGAAGCTGCCCGACACCATTGCCATGACCGCCTATGGCACCGGCTCCGCCGGCTACACCCAGATGGTGTCGCTGGGCAATCTGCTGCAGAACGAATACGACGTTTCGGTGCGTATCCTTCCCGGCGAAAACGACGTGTCCCGGATGACGCCGCTGCGCACCGGCCGCGTGCCGCTGTGTGCCTGTGGCATCGCCAGTTATTACGGCTCCGAGGGCGTGCTGATGTTCGCCGACCGTCAATGGGGCCCGCAGCCGATCCGTGTGATCGCCACCTCCATCGCCAGTTTCGGTCTGGGAGTGGCCGTGGCCGGTGATATCGGTGTGGAAACGCCGGCCGACTTGAAGGGCAAGAAGGTGTCCTATATTCGCGGTGACGATGCCCTCAATCTGGGCACCGAGGCGTTCCTGGCGTTCGGCGGGCTCACCTGGGACGACGTGGAGCGGGTGGAGTTTCCCGGCTATGGACGCGCCTTCGACGGGGTGATCGCCGGGCAGAGCGATACCGGCTTTACCATGTCGGTGGCGCCGCCGGCGCAGCAATTGGCCGCCAGTCCGCGCGGTATCGTCTGGCCGCGTCTCGATCCTGATAACAAGGCAGGCTGGAAGCGCCTGCAGGCCGTGGCACCGTACTTTCAGCCTCACACGGTCACCGCCGCCGCCGGCGATTACGGTAAGGACAACCCCTGGGTCGGCGCCAGCTACCCTTACCCGATTCTGGTCGCCAACGCGGATCAGAAAAGCGGCCTGGCCGGTAACCTGATCAAGGTGCTGGTCGAGGATTATGACAAGTACAAGGACGCGGCACCCGGCAATGCGGGGTATGCGTTGGAAAAGCAGAACATGCAGTGGGTGATCCCGTTCCACGATGAGGTGGTGGCGTATTACAAGGAAATCGGCCACTGGACCGACGAGATGCAGGCCCACCAGGATCGTTTGGTGAAGCGTCAGCACGTGCTGCAGACGGCTTGGAAGGCATACATCGGTGGCGCGCCGGACGACGAACAGGCGTTCCGCAGCGGCTGGATGAAAGCGCGGGCTAAAGCACTGGAAGCCGAAGGCATGAACCCGGTGTTCCGCTAAGATTGAAAGGAGTCGCCTGCCGTGGAATCTCAGCATTCGGGTGAGCCGACGGCGAAGCAGGTGTCAGGCGTGCGTGAGCTACAAGGCCTCTGGCCCTGGCTGCCGCGCCTGGCGACTCTGGTTCTCACCGTTCTGACCCTCGATTACGTTCTTAACCTGGGTTACTTCAGCTTGGTCACCACGGTGGAGAGCCAGTTTCTCTACACCGTGGTGGCGTTGATGCTGCCTCTGGTGTTCATCATGTGGCCGGCGTATTCCGGCGGCAATCGCCGCCGGGTGCCCGGGTACGACATACTGCTTTTTCTGATCGCGGTGGGCACCTGCGGCTATTTTGTTTATAACGCCGAGCGCATTCTCGAAAACGGCTGGGAATACGCTGCCCCGCAAACCGCCACGGCTATGAGTTTTGTGCTTTGGGGCTTGACGGTGGAAGCGGTGCGCCGCGCCGGTGGCTGGCCGTTGGCGTTGATTGTTGGCGTTGCCGGCTGCTATCCGATGGTCGCCGATATCATGCCGGGTCCGATTCAGGGCTTTCCGTCCTCGCCGAGCCAGACCGCGATCTACCATGCCATGAGCCGGGAAAGCGTGTTCGGCATTCCGTTGCAGGCGTTCGCCAATCTGGTGATCGGCTTTCTGTTGTTCGGTGTGGCGTTACAAAAAACCGGCGGCGGTAAATTCTTTATTAATCTGGCGTTCGCGTTGCTCGGCCACGTGCGTGGCGGGCCCGCCAAGGTGTCGATTTTTTCCAGTGGTCTGATGGGCTCCATGAGCGGCAGCGTGATCACCAACGTACTGACCACCGGGGTGCTGACCATCCCGGCCATGCGCCGGGTCGGTATCGGTCGTTCCTACGCCGCCGGCGTGGAGGCATGCGCGTCCACCGGCGGGGTGCTGATGCCACCGGTGATGGGTGCCACCGCCTTTGTCATGGCCAGCTTTCTGAACACGCCCTATAGCGCCATCGCCCTGGCGGCGGTGGTGCCGTCGCTGTTGTTTTATCTCGGCCTGTTCGTGCAGATCGACGCCTACGCCGCCAAACACGGACTCAAAGGGTTACCCGAAGAAGAGCTGCCGTCGTTGAAGCAAACGCTCAAGGAAGGCTGGTACTTTATTTTCGTGTTCGTGCTGCTGATCTGGATGCTGTTTTATCTCCGCCGTGAAGCAATCGCGCCGTTCTACGCCACCGGGCTGCTGCTGGTGATCAACCAGATTTTGCCTTATCAGCGCTGGGGCTGGCGGGACGTGACCGATTTCTTCTCCAGCGCCGGCAAACTGTTCGCGGAATTGATCACCATTCTGGCCGGTGTCGGCTTGTTGGTGGGGGCGCTGTCGGTGACCGGCTTGTCGGGCACCATCGCCAACGATCTGATCTACATTGCCGGCGGCAACCCGCTGGTGTTGTTGCTGATGGGCGCGGTGACCAGCTTTATTCTCGGCATTGGCATGACCGTCACCGCCGCCTACATTTTTCTCGCGGTGGCACTGGCGCCGGCGTTGATCCAGGGCGGTGGCATGAATCCCCTGGCGGTGCATTTGTTCATTCTGTACTGGGGCATGCTCAGCTACATCACACCGCCGGTGGCGCTGGGCGCGTTCGCGGCCGCCACCGTGGCGGGGGCAAAGCCCATGGAAACCGGCCTTAACGCCATGCGCCTGGGCAGCGTGATTTATTTCGTGCCGTTCCTGTTCGTGCTCAACCCCGCTTTGATTCTGCAAGGGGAATGGCAGGAAATCGCCCTCGTGCTGGCCCAGGCGCTGGTCGGCGTGGTGTTGATCGCCAGCGCCATTCAAGGCTACCTGGTGGGCATCGGCAGCCTGTCCACCCAGCGGTATCTGCAATGGCCGATCCGGCTGATGCTGATTGTCGGTGGGCTGGCGTTCGCCGTGCCCGGCGGCGGCGCCATGCCGATTGGCCACGGTGCCATGTTCGTGCTCAGCGTGGCGCTGACCGTGCCGGCGCTGGGGCTGGCGCTGTGGATCAATCGCGGGCTCTTGTCGTCCCGCCGGGAACCTGTATAAGGAAAGAAGGTTTTCTCGGACGGGGGCGCCATGATCGGTGACCGTGAAGTGATACTGTTCCAGGATCCGCGCATGCTGGATCACCGGCCCGACCCGGACGCCGCCTTCCTGCCGGGGCGGCTGGACCGCCGGGTGCGGGAAATTCTTTCCGGGCTGGGCGCCAAGTGGAGCTACCCGGAACACCCGGGCCGGCTCACCGCCGTGCTCGATCTGCTCGAGCGTGAGCCGGTGCCGGGCGTCCGTCTGGAAGCCGGGCGCGTGGCCACCCGGGCGGAACTGGCCCGGGTGCACACCACCTCTTACCTGGACGGCATTTACGCCATGCGCGGCGAAAACGCCTGGCTGGACATGGACACCACGGCGGTGTCGCCGGGCAGCGTGGAGGCCGCGGAGGTAGCCGCCGGCACCGCCGTGGCGGCGGTGGAGGCGGTGGCCGCCGGGCGTGCCGCCGGGGCCTTCGCCCTGGTCCGGCCACCGGGCCATCATGCTGAATCCGTGCGCGCCCGCGGCTTCTGTCTCTTCAACAATGTCGCGGTGGCGGCGGCCCATGCCCAGGCGGCCCTCGGCTGCCGGCGCGTGCTGATCGTGGATTGGGATGCGCACCACGGCAACGGCACCCAGGAAATTTTCTGGGCCGACCCGGACGTTCTGTTTTTCGATACCCACCGCGCGGCGCCGTTCTACCCCGGCTCCGGCTCGTTGTCCGAAGTAGGCGGCGGTCTGGGCGAGGGCTACACGGTGAACGTGCCGCTGCCCGGCGGCACCGGCGACATGGCCATGCTCAAGGCGTTCCGGGATATTCTGGTGCCGGCGGCGGACGCTTTCCGGCCGGACCTGGTGCTGGTGTCCGCCGGCTTCGACGCGCACCGCTTTGATCTGGCCATGAACGTCAGCTACGAGGGCTTCGCCTCAATGACCGGCATCGTGCGGGAGATCGCCGACCGCCATTGCGGCGGCCGGCTGGCGATGGTGCTGGAGGGCGGTTACCACACCGAATCCCTGGCCCGCGGCGTGCACGCCACCCTGGAAGTGATGGCCGGCGCCGACCCGCAGGACCCCTGGGCGCCGGGCATCAACGAAGTGGAAGAAGCCGCCGAGTTCCACCGCGACGCCTTCCGGGAAGACTAGCGCTCCAGCGCCCAGCTGCCCCGCGCCAGCGCTTCCACTTCCGCCACGTCCTCCGCCGGCACGCCGGCGGGGTCGATGTGCTCAAGCGGATCGTAGTGGAAGATGTACAGGCGTGACACGAACTCCGCCACCGGCAGGGAGGATTCGCCGAAGCGCTCGCCGCGTCCTTCGGTGGACACCTTCACCCCGTTGCCCAGGTCCTGCCCGGAATCGTTGTTGGGGTTGTAGAAATACACCCGCATCACTTCGTCCTGATCCAGCGTCACCCGCTGGATGGTGATGGCGTGCCAGCCAACGAAACGGGCGGCGCTGTCGGTCACCGCCAGGCCCACCGGCTGCGGATAGATCAACGGCTGGTTGCCGTTGTGCAGCGGGTGGTAGCAGGCGTAGAAGTAACGCACGAAATCGTCGTAGTTGCTCAGCTTGCCGGTGGGCAGGTCCACCGCCAGCTTGAACCCGCGGCCCACCCACCAGCCGTGGAATTCCGGATTGATCCAGCGGTGCGGGTCGTCGCCCCGGTCCGCGCACAGCGCGCCCATGGCGTGATAGATGCGGTCCAGGTGGGGCACCAGCACCGCCGACACCGCGTCCACGTCCAGCGGTGCGATGGCCGGGGTGGTGAGCGCCAGCTCCTTGGAGGACAGACGCTGGCCCTCGAAGTGCATCACCAGGTCGTCGTCGCGGGTGGCCCAGACGATCATCTGCAGCAGGTAGTCCGGGTCGTTGTAGGCCCACATGGAAATCGCCCGCGCCGACTGGCAGGTGGGGTTGTTGCCCTGGCCGACGCCCAGCGGCAGGCCGAGCACGCCGAGCACGCCGGCGATCAGCTGCACCTTGGCCGGCCGGATGTCGCTCAGTGCCTGGACGATGGTGGCGTCGGCGTTGGCGCTCAGGGTCTGGCCCAGCTGCCGCCACAGCGCCGGCGCCACCGGCGGCGCGAACAGCACGCCGCGCTCCAGCATCAGCGCCAGCCCGTAGGCGGCCTGGGCGGTTTCCGGAAACACCGAGGCGTCGATCAGCGCGTAGACCAGATCCTGGTAGCAGAGCAGGGCGTCGCGGCCGGTGGCGCTCAGGCCCAGGGCGGCGCTCACCAGGTCGGTGGATTGGGACACGGCGAAGCGCAGGAACACCGGCTGATACGCCGATACCAGACCGGTGTCGTGCATGGCGCGGGCGAAGCCGTT
Organism: Alcanivorax sp.; assembly: GCA_036276955.1. Taxonomy (GTDB): domain Bacteria; phylum Pseudomonadota; class Gammaproteobacteria; order Pseudomonadales; family Alcanivoracaceae; genus Alloalcanivorax. The sequence continues at coordinate 6,202 of DASUNW010000169.1, forward strand.
GGCTTCCTGTTGCAGCGCCTGATTGTCCATGCTGGTCAGCCGCTCGGCATAGATCTCCAGACCGGGGTCTTCCACGCAAGCATGGGTGGGGCCGAACAGCGCGCTCACCAGCCGGTCCGCGCCACGGCTGTTGGAGACGCTGATCGATGGGTTGTAGAGGCAGGCGGCGATCTGCGTGATCATCGCTTTGATGTGATCCACGCGTACCGGTCGTTGCGCCAGGATGCGCCATATCTCTTCGATCAGCCGGTCAATAATGTTGTCGTAACCGATGCGCGACACCAGCATTTGCAGCACACCACGCACCGCCACCGCCATACGCCCCTGGCGCACGCGGATTGCCTCGCCGCCGGTTTCGAACAACAGGTCCAGATTCAACGCCAGCACCTGCGCCAGATAGTGGTGCGCCTGCTCGGCGGACAGCGTGTCGTGGGGCAGTTCGCCCTGGGCCACCGCCAGTAAGCGCAGTTCGCTAAGGCATTCCAGGGTGATGTCGTCGGTGGCGCCCAGGCGCAGTGTCAGCACGGTGATGTCCGCCTGCAGAATCTCCGGGTGGGCCCAGTCGGTGCCGGAGAAAATACCCGAGTTTTCTATCTCCGCGGCGCGCTGATAAAGATGCTCGGCGCCGTGCGGTTGGCACAATAGCCGGCCGGCCAGTTGCATGACCTTGCCGGTGTGCAGCGCTTTGGCGAAACGGCTGGCCTGGGCCACCTGTTCCAGGGCCTGGTCGAAGCGTGTCGCCAGGTCCGGTGTGGCGTCGTCGTGCTGCGTATCGCTGGTGCTCATGATATCCCCGGGTCGAGCTCGTTTGCCGCCGATAGGACGGCCCGCGTGACACTATACCCCAAGATGAACCTGGAACCCTTGACGCGGCAAGCTCTGCGTTCTGCTACTCTGTGAGAAGGGTCAGCGACCCGGTGTGCAAGGACGCCACGCCGAACCCCGCGGTGGCATGCCGCGCCTCCTCTCTACGGTCGGCCCGAAACAAGGAGATGATCATGACGGCCAAGAAAGATCCGCAAAAAGGGTACGTGGCCCTGCTGGGCTGGAGCCTGAACGCCATCGAAGCACTGGAAAAGTTCGACCGCCGTTTTGTCGTGGTGGCACCGGACTGGGCCCGCGCCTTCGCCGAAGAACACGATATTCCCTTTATGAGCTGGGATTTCGAGCGGCTCAACGACCGCTCCATGGAAATCGCCGAAAAACTGCAAGCGGAAGGGGTCGATGTGGCGATCCCGCTGTTCGAAGAAACGGTGGAATGGTCCGGCGCCATCAACTCGGTGTTGATGGACAACCCGCGTTTGTACGGCCAGTCGGTATTGTTCCGCGATAAAGCCCTGATGAAACGGCGCGCGCAACTGGGCGGCATTCGTGTTGGTATTTTCGAAGAGGCCCACGACCGCGAAGACGTGATCCGCTTTCTCAAGCGGGTGAACCAGACTTTGCTCAAGCTGGACGGCGACCCGAATGATCCGATTCACCTGAAAGCGTTCGACAAGGCCGGCTGTCTCGGTCACCGGGTGATCCGCACGCCGGACGAAGTGGATACCATCCCGGACGAAGAATTCCCGGTGCTGATGGAAAGCCACCTGGACGGCTGGGAATTCGCCGTCGAGGCCTGGATCCACGACGGTAAGATCCGCTTCCTGAACATCTCCGAGTACGTAACGCTGGGCTATTCCGTGTTCGTGCCCGCCAGCCCGGAACTGGAAAGCTGGCGCCCGCGCATCGAGCAGGAAATCGAAAAGCTGATCAAAACGTTCGATCTGAAATCCGGCTTTATCCATCCGGAATACTTTGTCACCAGCGACGGCACCATGTACTTCGGTGAAGTGGCGTATCGTCCGCCCGGTTTCAAAGTGTTCGAGTTGCTGGAAAAGGTTTACGGCTTCAACGCCTACCAGGCCATGGTGCTGGTGTTCGACCCGAAAACCACGGAGCAGGAAATTGTCGATTTCTTCCCCCGGGAAGTGGTCGACGCCAAAGGGCACGCCGGTTGTTTCGGCGTTTACCCGCGCCGCCGCGTGGTCAGCCAGCTGGAAATTCCGGACGAAACCCTGGAGCATCCGTACTTCGATTTCCACGAGCTCACCGCGCCGCTGGAAGAAACCGTGACCAAACGCACCGCCTTCGGCACCCACTGGGGCCTGGTGTATTTCCACGGCGACGACCCCTACCAATTGCGCGACCTGCTGAAACACCAGGAAGATCTGGATTTCTACATCTAAGCGGTTTCATTCGCGCCGCACTAACCGGAGGCGCCGGCTACCAGCTGCCGGTGTTTTCCATCGACGCCCAGGGTTCCCGCGGGGGCAGGGCGTCGCCCTTCTGTAGCAGCTCCACGGAGATCAAATCCGGCGAGCGCACGAACGCCATATGCCCGTCCCGGGGCGGGCGATTGATGGTGTAACCCATCTCTTGAAGGTGCGCGCAGAGCGCGTAAATATCGTCCACCCGGAACGCGAGATGGCCGAAATTGCGCGCCGAGCCCATGGCCTCTTCCGGGTCCCAGTTCCAGGTCAGCTCCAGCTCCGCTTCCGGGTTCTCCGGCGCGGCCAGAAACACCAAAGTGAAGCGCCCGCCGGGCACCTCCTTGCGGCGGCTCTCCCGCAGACCCAACCCTTCGCAGTAAAAGCGCAAAGACGCGCCCAGGTCGCTGACGCGCACCATGGTGTGCAGATACTTCATAGAGACCTCCTCGTCGGCTGTGACACGAAGCATGGTGCTTCGCCCGTTCCGGGTGCACGATTGGAAGCGGATTCTGTCACGACGGCGGAGCGCTTCGCCAGCGTTTGCCGTCGCTCAGCGACTCTGATAAAACGGAATTTAATTTCAAAATAATGAATGGGCGTGTCACGCGCTCACCGGGAGAGCACATGGATTTACACCGTATCGGCGCTTCGGCTTTGGCCGGGCGCATCAAGAAGGGTGAGGTCACCGCCGAGGCCGCGCTGGACCACTTCATTGACCGTATCGAACGCCTCGACGGCGCCCTCAACGCGGTGGTGGTGCGCCGCTTCGAGCAGGCCCGCGAACGTGCCCGCGAGGCGGACCTGGCCCTGGCCCGGGGTGAGGACTGGGGCGCGCTGCATGGCGTGCCGATGACGGTGAAAGAGACCTACGAGATCGCCGGCTGGCCGACCACCGCGGGCATGGAGGCGCTGCGCGAGCACGTCTCCGAACACACCAGCGCGGCGGTACAGCGGCTGCTGGACGCCGGCGCGGTGATCTTCGGCAAGACCAATGTGCCCGCCTACGCCTCGGACCTGCAGACCTACAACGACATCTACGGCACCACCAACAACCCCTGGAACCCGGACCTCACCCCCGGCGGCTCCTCCGGTGGCGCCGCCGCCGCGCTGGCCGCCGGCTTCACGCCGCTGGAACTGGGCAGCGACATCGGTGGTTCGATTCGGACGCCGGCGGCGTTTTGCGGGGTGTGCGGCCTGAAGCCGAGCTTCGGCCTGATTTCCACCCGCGGCCATGTGCCGGGCGCCCCCGGGTCCCTGGCGCGCCGGGATCTGTCCGTGGCCGGGCCGCTGGCGCGTCATGTGGCGGATTTGGAGCAAGCGCTCACTATCCTCGCGGCCCCGGAAGAAGAGGAGGCCGCCGCCTGGCGGCTGGCGTTGCCGCCGGCGCGTCACCAGGCACTGAAGGACTTCCGTGTCGCCACCTGGCTGGACGACCCGCGTTGCCCGGTGGACCGCCCCATCGTTGATGCGCTGGAAGGCCTGAGTGCCCGGCTGGCGGAGTCGGGCGCCACGGTGGATTCCGGCGCCCGGCCCGACGGCGTGACTCTGGGCGAGGCCCACGATATTTACTACCGGCTGCTCACTGGCACCATGGGCGAGGGGTTGCCCGCCGGTCTCTACGACCAACTGAGCGAGGCCGCCGGCAAGGCGTCCGCGGACGACCACAGCTACCGCACGTTGTTCGCCAAGGGCGCCACTCAGTCCCACGCCGACTGGCAGCGCAGCCATGAGCAACGGATGGTGATGCGCGCCGCCTGGTCCCGCTTCTTCCAGGACTTCGACGTCATGCTGTGCCCCGTGGTGCAGACCCTGCCGTTCAGTCACCGGCAGACCCCGGGGCCGGACCAGCGCACCCTGACGGTGAACGGCGTGGAGCAGCCGTACATGGATATTCTGGTGTGGGTGGGACTGGCCGGCGCGGTCTATCTGCCCGCCGCCACGGTGCCTATCGGTCTCACCGAGGATGGCCTGCCCCTGGCGGTGCAGATCATCGGCCCGTACCTGGAAGACCGCACTGTGCTGGCGTTCGCCGCCGCCTTGGAGGGGCTGCTTGAGCCTTTGCCGCAGGCGCCGCTGGCGGGGCCGTCGTGAAGGGGGTGACACTGAATATACCTTGCGACAAATTGAGGGTGTGGCGCGGCGGAAAGCTGTGCTACATTTCAGATTCTGGTTTCATTTTTCGCCCTCACTGTTCCGCTATGCGAAATAACCATGCGGAATTTGTGAGATAAGCAGCACAACAACAACAGGAGTTTTCCATGACTCTGCTCAGCGTATTCCGCAAGCAATTGGTAATCGGCGGTTCGGCTTTGGCTTTCGCGACGGCCACGGCGTTTTCTCCCCTGGCTCAGGCCGCGGAGGACACCATTACCTGGAAGGTTCAGTCCCACTGGCCCGGTGCCAGCAGTTCCTACGAGGACAGCCTTAAACGCATCAAACGGGTGATCGAGGAGCGCACCGACGGCAAGCTCAAGCTGGAGCTTTACGAAGCCGGTCAGTTGTTCAAAGCGCAGGAAATCTTTAACGCGGTCAGCCGCGATGTGATTCAGATGGGCACCATCTCTCCGGCTTACGCCCAGGATAAGATGAGCCTGGCGGGCATCGCGTCCGGTCTGCCGTTCGCTTTCCGCAACGTCTGGGAAGCGGCTTACTTCCACAAAAACATGGGCTTCGAGGAAATGCTCCGCGAGGAAGCGGCGAAGCACAATGTTTACTACTCCACCGACAAAGTCTATCCCACGGAGATGGTTTCCAAGAAACCGATCAACAGTTGGGAGGATTTCGAGGGTCTTAAGATTCGTTCGTCCGGCTCTTTGCAGAAGTTCCTGACCGAGGCCGGCGCGGCCGCCGCTTATATCCCCGGCGGTGAGCTCTACCAGGCCCTGGCCAGTGGTGTGGTGGACGCGGCTCACTGGGGCGCCGCCCAGGGCGCGTCAAGCATGGGCCTCTACGAAGTCGCTAAGTATCATGTTCAGCCCGCCCTGAATATTGCCGGCACCGATGCCTTCGTTGTCAGCCAGAAGGCGCTGGATAAACTGCCGGATGGTATGGCCAAGATCGTTAAGGATTCTCTCAACGAACAGTTCTGGGTGCGTACCAACGAGTATCTGTACAAAGAGAGGATCACCCTGGCCAAAGCGAAAGCGGAGCAGGGCGTGAAAGTGAACACCATGCCCCAGGACGTCCAGGACCGTTTGGCCAAGACCGCCCAAAAAATGTGGGCCGAAGAAGCCAAGCGCAGCGATAAAGCCGCCGAAGCCGTGAAGAAACTGAAAAGCTTCCTCTCCGACCTCGGTTACCTGTAACACCGAGAGCGCCCCGGGGGAGCCTGGCCGGCTCCCCCTTTTATTTTCCGACTATTGAGCCCCCGCGGAGGAATCATGTCCTTCCTGCAGACGCTGATAAACGGGGTGACCCGCCTGAACGACTTTCTTGGCCGCTGGATCGCTCATCTGATCTTCGCCATGACTGCTCTGCTTCTTTTCGAGGTCATTTGCCGTTACGTGTTTGACGCCCCCACGGTCTGGACCACTGAGTTCGCCCAGTTTCTGTTCGCCATTTATTCGATCATGGCGGGCGGTTACGTGATGGCGCACCGCGGTCACGTTAACGTGGACTTGCTGTATTCCCATTTTTCAACCCGTGTTCAAGCGGTGATCGATGTGTTCACCTCCGTGGTGTTCTATATTTTTATTCTCGCGTTTTTGTATTTTGCAAGCTCCATGGCTTGGGAATCGTTCCAAGGCCAGGAAACCACCTATTCCGCCTGGAACCCGCCTGTGTGGCCGGTAAAGGCCTTTATGCCTCTGGCCGTTTTCCTGGTATTGCTGCAAGGCACGGTTAAATTGCTGCGTGACATCGCCGTGGCCATCAACCCGGAGAACGCCAAGGTGCTTAAAGACGGCCTGGATGACGGTGTCGCCGACAACATCGAAAGCGATGTGAAGGAGCAGCACCGATGAGCATCGAAATGATTACCCTGCTGTTCTTCGGCTCGCTGCTGTTCTTCCTGGTGCTGGGCCTGCCGCTGGCCTTCGTGCTCGGCGGCGTCTCGGTGATCTTCCTGTATTTCACCTGGGGCCCGGACGCCTTCTACATGGTCGCTTCGCAGATATGGAGCACCATGGGTAACTTCACCCTGGTGGCGATACCCATGTTCGTGTTCATGGCGATGGTGTTGGAACGCACCGGCGTCGCCAAGGACCTCTACCGCATGATGTACCTGTGGTGGGGTGGCCTGCGCGGCGGCCTGGCCATCGGCACCCTGGGCATTTGCGCCATCTTCGCCGCCATGTGCGGGATCAGCGGCGCCGCCGTGGTGGCCATGGGCACCATTGCGCTGCCGTCCATGCTGGAGCGCGGTTACGACAAGCGCATGGTGCTCGGCTGCATCAACACCGGTGGTGGCTGGGGCATTCTGATTCCACCCAGCATTCTGATGATTCTCTATTCGCTGATTACCGGCGTATCGGTGGGTCAGATGTTCGCCGCCGGCGTGTTGCCGGGCATTCTGCTGATGGTGCTGACCTGTATCTACATCGTCGTGCGTTGCTACTTCCAACCGCATCTGGCGCCGGCTCTGCCTAAGGCGGAGCGCGCTTCCTGGCGGGAAAAAATGCTCGCCCTGCGCGCCGTGATTCTGCCCATCATCATCGTCGTGGTGACGCTGGGCTCGATCATCGCCGGCGTAACAACGCCCACCGAAGCGGCCGCCGTCGGTGTGTTCGGCGCGCTGGTCTCGGCGCTGGTGTACCGCAAGTTCTCCTGGGAACTGATGCGCGACGCTTCGATCCGCACTTTCAAACTCACCGGTATGATCATGTGGATTCTGTTCGCCGCCCACGCGTTCAGCGCCGCCTATCAAAGCATGGGCGCGCAGGAACTGATCGAGGGCATGATCACCGGCATCCCGGGTGGCCCCTGGGCCATCATCATCACCATGATGGTGATCGTGTTCTTCCTGGCCATGGTGCTGGACCCGGTCGGCATCATGCTGATCACGCTGCCGGTGTTTCTGCCGATCGTTCAGTCCCTGGGCTTCGATCCGGTGTGGTTCGGTATCCTGTTCGTGATCAACATGGAGATCGGCTACATGACGCCACCCTTCGGGTTTAACTTGTTTTATCTGAAAGGGGTGGTGCCACCGAGTATCACCATGAAGGACATCTATGTGTCGGTGGTGCCGTTCGTGCTGGTGGAGATCGTCGGCCTGGCGCTGATCATGATCTTCCCGGAGATCGCCACCTACCTGCCCGACCTGATGTTCTGACCGCGCTTCCCCGCGGTACCGATAAAGCCCGGCGTGCGAAAGCACGCCGGGCTTTTTTTGGGGTACTCCCCGCTACGGCGCTTTGCCATACTCCCGGAACAACAAAAAATCGGGAGAGAAAAGTGGGCTATATCGACCCCAAGGCGCGCACCGACCAGGCCGCTTACATCCACGAGTCCGCCTACCTGTACGGCGACATCGAGCTGGCGGAAGGCGCTTCGGTCTGGATCAACGCCGCACTGCGCGCCGAACTGTATGACATCCGCATCGGCCGCTACACCAACCTGCAGGACTTCGTCATGGTGCACATCGGCAACCACACCGGTGCCCGCATCGGCGACTACTGCTCGATTACCCATCACGTTACGCTGCACGGCTGCACCGTCGGCCACAACTGCCTGATCGGCATCAACAGCACCATCATGGACGGCTGCGTGATCGGCGATAACTGCATTATCGCCGGTCACACGTTTCTGAAAGAAGGCACCGTGATTCCCGACAATTCGATTGTCATGGGCGCGCCGGGCCGGGTGGTGAAGACCCGTGACTGCGGTACGCCCAATCGCGTCAACGCCCTTGCGTACCACCGAAACGCGCAGGCTTACGCGCGCGGTGAGTACCGCGCCTGGGCGCAGCCGGATTTCTTTCAGCAACTGCGACGGGAGGTGGGCGAGGTGGATTGATCCACGCGCGGTCGAAACGACGGCCGCCGGTTCGACTGTGGAGTATCGATGCCGAACAGCGGTGGCTCCCGGAGAACCGAAATGGATTATATTTGCCTGGTGTACGTGGATGAGAACCGGTTGGCGTCATTGCCGCGCGGTGAGCGGGATACTCTGCTGGCCCGGACCTGCGACTACCGGCGTGACCTGCTGGCCGAGCAGCATTATCAGTGGGGCCGCTGGCTGCCGTCGGCGCGCTTGGCGACCACCCTGCGGCGCCGTGACGGCGGCCTGCGTTTGCGCGACGGCGCCGCCATCCGGGGCGAGGAGCAGCTGGGCCTGGTGGTGTTGCTGCGCGCCCGGGATCTGGACCAGGCGTTAACGTTGGCCGCCGGGCTGCCGCTGGTGGAGCTGGGCTGCGTGGAGGTGCGCCCGCTCAGCGAGCAGGCGCCCTGGGTGCGCCAGGGAGACACTTAAGGGAGGGACGCCTTTGCAGACTAGCCGCCATATCGAAGCGCTGTATCGCGACGAATCGCGCCGCGTGCTGGCCACCTTGATCCGGTTGCTGGGTGATTTCGATCTCGCCGAAGAAGCCTTGCAGGACGCCTTCACCGCGGCGGTGACCCAATGGCCCAAGGACGGCATACCCGATAACCCGCGCGCCTGGCTGGTCAGCGCGGGGCGCTTTAAAGCCATCGACCGGCTGCGCCGGCGCGCCCGTTTCGACGCCTCTCTGGAAGAGTTGGCGCTGCGTTTCGAGCAGGCCACCGAGATGCCGGACCTGGACCTGAGCGTCGAGGACGACCGGCTGCGTTTGATCTTCACCTGCTGCCACCCGGCGCTCTCGGAACAGGCGCGGGTGGCGCTGACGTTGCGCGAAGTGTGTGACCTGACCACCGAGGAAATCGCCAGCGCCTTTCTGATCCCCGTGCCCACCGTGGCCCAGCGCATCGTGCGCGCCAAGGCCAAGATCCGTGATGCCGGCATTCCCTACCGGGTGCCGGAGAAAAGCGAACTGGCGGAGCGGCTCGGCAGCGTACTCCAGGTGGTCTACCTGGTGTTCAATGAAGGTTACTTCCCGTCCTCCGGAGAGGCACTGACCCGCACTGATTTGTCCGGCGAGGCGTTGCGGCTGGGCCGTTTGCTGTTTTCTTTATTGCCGGAGCCGGAAGCCGGCGGTCTGCTGGCGCTGATGCTGCTCACCGAAGCGCGCCGGGCGGCGCGCACCGACGCCGCCGGCGATCCGGTGCTGCTGGACGACCAGGACCGTTCCTTGTGGGACCGGACGCTGATCGCCGAAGGCGAGAGTCTGGTGGAGCGGTCGCTGCGCTCGCGCCGTTTCGGGCCGTACAGCCTGCAGGCGGCGATCGCCGCCGTGCACGCCGAAGCGCAGCGGCCGGAGGACACCGATTGGGAGCAGATCGTGGGGCTCTACGACGTGCTGTTGCGCGCCGCGCCGTCGCCGGTGATCGCGCTGAACCGGGCGGTGGCGGTGGCCATGCGCGACGGACCGCAAGCGGGCCTGGCGTTGATCGGCGACCTGCTCGCCGAAGGCGAATTGGACAATTACTACCTGGCCCAGGCGGCACGCGCCGACCTGTGTCGCCGGCTGGGGCGCCTGGAGGAGGCCCGCGACGCCTATCGCGCCGCGCTGGCGCTGTGCCAGCAAGGCGTGCAGCGGGATTTTTTGCAAAAGCGTCTGGCGGCACTGGATGTCGAACGCGGCCACGCCTGAACGACCAGGGAATAACAAAGCAACCCAAGAAGGAGCGCGGTGATGAAATATTTGTGTCTGGTGTACGCCGAAGAAGATCTATTGCACAGCCTGCCGGACAGCCCCGAGGACGATGAGTGTCAGGCGTACGCGGATTCGCTGGCGGAGAGCGGCAGGATGCTCGGCGCCGAGCCGCTGGAGCCGGTGCGCAGCGCGGTGACGGTGCGGGTGCGCGACGGCAAGACGTCGGTCATCGACGGGCCGTTCGCGGAGACCAAGGAACAGCTCACCGGATTTTATCTGGTCGACGCCCGCGACCTGAACGAGGCGATCCGCATCGCCGAGGGCATTCCCCCGGCCCGGGTCGGCAGCATTGAAGTGCGGCCGGTGCGGGAACTGCAAACGGAGAAACCACGATGAACAGCAAAATCAATGAAGACCGGCAAGCCATCCAAACCCTGATCGCGCAGTGGGCCAAGGCGGTGTCCGCCGCCGATCTGGATGCGATCCTCGCCTGTTACGCCGATGACGTGGAAGCCTACGACGCCATCGGCAAGTTGCGCTTTCAGGGCCTGGACGCTTATGGCGCGCACTGGCGCGAGTGCATGTCGTATGGCCCCAACGGCATGGTCTTCGAAGTCCATGAACCCCGGGTGCGGGTGGACGGCGATCTGGCGGTGAGCTATTTCCCGGTGCGCTGCGGCGGGGAAAACGAAAAGGGTGAGGAGCAGGTCGGCTGGATGCGCATGTCGAGCGCCTACCAGCGGGTTAACGGGCAGTGGAAAATCGTCCACGAACACTCGTCGGTGCCTTTCGATCCCATGAGTATGAAGATTGTCGAAGACGCCGCGCCCTGAGGGCGCGGCGATTTAACGCTTGGCGTGCCGGTCTGATCAGTTCTTGATCAGGTGGTCGCCGTACTGATCGCGCAGCTTGTTCTTGAGCACCTTACCGGTGGCGTTGCGCGGCAGCTCGTCCACGAACAACACCGCGTCGGGCAACTGCCAGGACGCGATCTTGCCCTCGTAGCCGGCCAGGATGTCCTGCTCGGACGGGTCCTTGCCTTCGGCTTTCACCGCGATCAGCAGCGGGCGCTCGTCCCACTTCTTGTGGGTGGCGGCGATCACCGCGGCGTCGGCCAGGTCGGGCATGCCCACGGCGATGTTCTCCAGCTCCACGGAGCTGATCCACTCGCCGCCGGACTTGATCACGTCCTTGGAGCGGTCCTTGATGGTGACGATGCCGTTTTCGTCCAGGGTGGCGATGTCACCGGTGGGGAACCAGCCGTCCACATGCGGCGGTTCGGCGTCCACGTTGAAGTAGGCGCTGATCACCCAGTGGCCTCTGGCGTACAGGTCGCCCTGGGTCTCACCGTCCATGGGCAGCTCGTTGCCGTCGGCGTCGGCGATGCGCAGATCCACACCGAACGGGGGGCGGCCCTGCTTGGCGCGGATCGCGGCCTGTTCGTCCTGGGACATCTGGGTGTGCTTGTGCAGCAGGGTGCTGACCGAGCCCACCGGGCTCATTTCCGTCATGCCCCAGGCGTGCAGAGTGTCCACGCCGTAGTCGTCACGGAAGGTGGCGATCATCGACGGCGGGCAGGCGGAGCCGCCGATCACGGTGCGGGTCAGGCTGGGCACTTTCTCGTCGGCTTTCTTAAGCGCGCCGATCAGACCCTGCCAGAGGGTCGGCACGCCGGCGGCGCAGGTCACGTTCTCGCCGTTAATCAGGTTCTTCAGGCTGTCGCCGTCCAGGCCCGGGCCGGGCAGCACCATCTTGCTGCCCACCATGGCGGCGGCGTAGGGGATGCCCCAGGCGTTCACATGGAACATCGGCACCACGGGCAGCAGGCAGTCCCGGGCGGACAGGTTGAGACTGTCCGGCAGCGCCACCGCCATGGAGTGCAGCACCGTGGAGCGGTGCGAGTAGAGGGCGCCTTTCGGGTTGCCGGTGGTGCCGGAGGTGTAGCACAGGCTGGAGGCGGTGTTCTCATCGAATTCCGGCCATTGGAAATCAGCGTTGCCGGAGTCCACCAGGTCGTCATAAAACTTGATGCCCGGGACTTTCTCGGCGGCTTCGGCGTCTTCGCCGCTCAGCAGCACCACGTGCTCCAGGTGTTCCAGCTTGTCCTTGATCGCCGCGATCAGCGGCAGGAACGTCTTGTCGATGAACAGAACGCGATCCTGGGCGTGGTTGAAGATGTACACCAGCTGTTCCGGGAACAGACGCGGGTTTATGGTGTGGCACACCAGGCCTGCCCCGGACACACCGAAATAGGCTTCCAGGTGGCGGTAGTTGTTCCAGGCCAGGGTGGCGACCCGGTCGCTCTGCTTGAGACCCAGGCCCAGCAGTGCCGACCCCAGCTGGCGGGACCGCCGTTCCACTTCACCCCAATTGGTGCGGTGCAGGCCGCCGCTGGTTTCCACGGAGACAATTTCTCCATCGGCGTGGTAACGGGCGGCGTGGGCGATCTGTGCGCTGATCAACAGCGGCTGGTTCATCATTTGGCCTAGCATGTTTTCTCTCCCGAGGCTTGGCGGTTGTTGTTTTCGACTAACGAGGTTTGCGATATCCCCGAGCCTTGTCAAATAATTTCGCGATCCGGCCAGCCTGTCATGCCGGTGATCGACGTGGCGTGAAGCGGCGAAACGCGGCCCGGTTTTGCGTAAAATCCGTTGACCTTTTCGATCGCGGGTCCCTGTCACGCTGATCCGCAATGTCGATCACGGACGTTATTTACCTCAACAAAACTTCAGGTTCTAAGTTTCCTGTTTCTTACGCTGCCCTCCCCGGAAGCGTTGCGCTTGGCGCTTGAGGAGAAGGGTGCCGTCCGCTAGGCTGTCCGGCTTCTTCCGGGCCGCCCGGCCCGCCCGTAAAAGCCTGCTTCTGGACCTGTCCTATGTGGATCAAGAACCTCACCGTTTTCCTGGGCGCGGAGCCCTTCCCCTGGTCGGCGGCGGACCTGGAGGAGCGCCTGGACGCGCACCGCTGTCCGCCGTGCGGCCGCCAGAGTCTGAGCAGCGAGGGCTTCGTGCCGCCGGTGAAAGGCGAGGACCGCATGGTGGTGGTGGCGGATGGCTTTCTTTACTGCGTGCATCAGGAAATCGCCCGCCTGCTGCCCGGGCCGGTGATCAAGGAAGAACTGGACGAGAAAGTCGAGCAAATCCGCGAGCAGGAAGGCCGCCCGGTGGGCCGCCGTGAGCGCGCCGAGCTGAAGGACCAGATCACTTTTGAACTGCTGCCGCGCGCCTTCACCCGCTCGCGCCGCACCGGCGTGCTGATCGACCTGGAACGCCGCCGCATCATGGTGGACAGCCCGTCGGACAGCCGCGCCGAGCAAATCGTCGCCGCCCTGCGCAAGG
>DASUNW010000170.1:0-26334 GCA_036276955.1 Alcanivorax sp.
TTCAGGGTGAACTCCCCGAACTTCAGCGCCTGGCGCTCCTCGGCGAAGCGCAAAAAGTGCTTCTTGTAGTTTTTCATTGTGTTCCCCACCGGGCTTACCAGCCCAGCACCTCCTGCTGCTTGCGGACGATTTCACCGATGCCTTTCTCGGCCAGGCCCAGCAACTGATCGGACTGCTGCCGGGTGAACGGCTCATCGCCCTCGGCGGTGCCCTGAATCTCCACGAAACCGCCATGTTGGGTCATTACCACGTTCATGTCCGTGTCGGCGTTGGAATCTTCGGGATAATCCAGATCCAGCACCGGCTCTCCCTTATAAATCCCCACCGACACCGAGGCAATCAGCCCGTTGAGGGGGTCTTCCTTGATGCGCTTGCGCTCCAGCAGGGTGGTAAAGGCGTCCACCAGCGCCACGCAGGCACCGGAAATCGACGCGGTGCGGGTGCCGCCGTCCGCCTGGATCACGTCACAGTCCAGATAGATGGTGTGCTCGCCCAGCTTCTTCAGGTCCACGGCGGCGCGCAGGGAGCGCCCGATCAGCCGCTGAATTTCCAGGGTGCGGCCACCCTGCTTGCCGCGCGCCGCCTCCCGGCCGGAGCGGGTATGGGTGGAACGGGGCAGCATGCCGTACTCGGCGGTAATCCAGCCCTGGCCCTTGCCCTTAAGGAAACGCGGCACGCCATCCTCCACGGACGCGGTGCACAACACCTTGGTGTTGCCGAAGGACACCAAGACACTGCCTTCGGCGTGCATGGTGAAATCGCGTACGAAGGATACGTCGCGCATCTGGTCGAGCTGGCGGCCGGAAGGGCGCATGAAAACTCCTTGATTCGGGATCGAATGGCCCGCCATTGTAGCGAACCCCCGCCCATCAACGCGAGGCGGGCCGCCGGTGAATGTTGTGCGAGCGGGCCTGCCCGCGAATGCTTCTAGCCGCTCGACCCGCTACACTGCTTCACTCTCACGTTTTACACTGACATCCAGGAACGCCCATGATTCGCAGCATGACCGCCTTCGCCCGAGCCGACCGCCACCTCACCGGCGCCAGCCTGGCCTGGGAAATCCGCTCGGTGAACCACCGCTACCTGGAAGTGGGCCCGCGCCTGCCCGAGGGCCTGCGCGCCCTGGAAAACGACGTGCGCGAACGCTGCCGCCAGCGCCTCAGCCGCGGCAAGGTGGACGTCACCCTGCGCTACCAGACCGAAGAAGGCGAAGCGGAACTGGAGCTCAACGAAAACCTGGTCAAACACCTTTCCGACGCCGCCCGCCGCGTCGGCGACCTGGTGCTGCACGCCGGCCAGGTGAACCCCCTGGAAATCCTGCGCTTCCCCGGCGTACTCACCACCCGCGAAGTGGACGCCGACACCCTGCACGCGGAGGCCCTCGCCGCTCTCGACGAAGCCCTGGACGCCCTGATCGCCACCCGCGACCGCGAAGGCGAACAACTGGCCCGCATGGTACGCGAACGCCTCGACGGCGTCGGCGAACAAGTGGCCCGCGTCCGCCTGGCCCTGCCCGCCATCCGCGACGCCCTGCGCGACCGCCTGCGCCAGCGCGTCCAGGACGCGGTGGAAAACCCCGACCCGGAACGCCTGGAACAGGAACTGGTACTCGCCGCCCAGAAAATGGACGTGGACGAAGAACTGGACCGGCTGGAAACCCACGTGGCCGAAGTGCGCCGGGTGGTGGAAAAAGGCGGCCAGGTGGGGCGCCGTCTGGACTTCCTGATGCAGGAACTCAACCGCGAAGCGAACACCTTGGCGTCAAAGTCCGTGGACGCGGAGACAACCGCCGCTGCCGTGGAGTTGAAGGTTTTGATCGAGCAGATGAGGGAGCAGATTCAGAATATCGAGTAGGTTCTGCATTGCCGATGCTTGAATTAATTGTTATTTTTAACACAAACTGTGTTGCAGAAATAACATTATGACGTCGATCACCGCCCCTAACGAAACCGACCGCACGCGCCTCGGCAAGATGCTGATGGCGCTGTTCGATCATTGGGAATTGACCACGGCCCAGCAACTCAGCCTGCTTGGGCTGTCCAGGGACAATCGGTCGGCCCTCAGCAATTACCGCAAGGGGCGCGCTCTGGCCAACGATCGTGACAAGCTCGAACGGGCGGGCATTTTGCTCGGCATCCACAAGTCCCTGCGCCTGCTTTTCCCCCATAACCGGGCGCTCGTCTACGCCTGGATGCGCCAACCGAATCGCGCCTTCCAGGGGCTTTCCCCGGTGGATATGATTGACCAGCAGGGCATGATCGGCCTGTACCTGGTGCGCTCCTATTTGGACCGACAGAGAGGACAGTAAAGTGGCAAGTTCCATGGATGGAGCGGCTCTGGGCGGCTTAACGCTGGTTGATATCGACCGAGACCTGTACCGGAATATTGTGTCGCTCAGACACTCCCAGGATCTTTTCGACGACCTGAGCGACGACCCTTCTGACTGGGAAGCAGCGATTCGCCTCGAAACCAGCCACAAGCCTCATCACTACGAATCCTCTCAGCCCGTCATTCACCGCCCCTTCGAGGAGGCGGAGTTCAATGCCGCCATTCAGTATCCGTTCGACCACTGGTCTCACAGCCGCTTCAGCCAGGGCCATTTCGGAGTTTGGTACGGCAGCGAAACCCTGGAGACCACCATCCACGAAAGCGTGCACCATTGGCGCCAGGGATTGCTCGCCGACGCCGGCTGGCAGGATCTCGAGGGAGTCGCCGTTGAGCGGCGAGTGCATTTGGTGTACTGCCATGCGGCGCTGATCGATCTACGCCCCAAAGCCAAGGCGTGGCCGGCACTGACCTCGAACGACCCGGCCAACTGCCAGGCCCTGGGCGAGCGCTTACACCGCGAAGGCCACCCAGGCCTCTGGACGCCCTCCGCCCGCTGCGCGGGCACCAATGCGGCGGTCTTCACGCCCCGGGTGCTCAGCAAACCCAGAACCCATTGCTACCTCACCTATCGCCTCGAAGGCGGACGCGTCTTGGTTCAGCGGGAACCCGGCGCCACCATGATGACCCTGTAACCCCACATCCCCACCAGCAAGCCCATTACGAACAACACCGGCTCCCACACGCCCATCACCAGCGCGGCGATGCCGGGGCCGGGGCAGTAGCCGGCCAGGCCCCAGCCGATGCCGAACAGGACGGCGCCGGCGAGCAGGCGGACATCGATATCGCTGCGGGTGGGCAGGTGGAACTGGCCCTCGAACAGCGGCCGCTCCTGTTTGAGGATAAAACGGAAGCTGATCAGGGTAACGAGCACGGCGCCGCCCATGACGAACGCCAGGGTGGGGTCCCAGGTGCCGGTGATGTTCTTCCTCATACGCCCACTCCCAACACATGCCGGACCACGAACACGGTAAGTACCCCGGTCACCATGAAGGTGACCACCGAGGCCAGCGAACGCGGCGACAGGCGGGCCAGGCCGCACACCCCGTGGCCGCTGGTGCAGCCGCTGCCCAGGCGGGTGCCGAAGCCGACGATCAGCCCGGCAACCAGGAACACCGGCCAGGGCATGTCGGCCTGAAAGGCACGGCTGGCCGGCACCAGCCAGAAAGCCAGGGCGGCGCCGCCGAGCAGGCCGACCAGAAACAGCCAGCGCCAGGTCCTGTCGTCGCCGGACTCCACCGTGGCGCCGGCGACGATGCCACTGATGCCGGCGATACGACCGTTGAGCCACAGCAGCAGCGAGGCGCTGGCGCCGATCAGCAGGCCGCCGATCAGGCCGGTCAGCGGGGTGAAGTTGACGATGGTCATACCGGCAGTTCCTCGTCTTGCGCGGTCTGGGAGAACCCTTCCGGGTGGTTCAGGGGCACTTTGATGTAGCGCCGGCCGTTGTCGTCGGCGGGCTGTGTGTGCCCGGCGCGGACATTGATCTGCACCGAGGGGATGATCAGGTCGGGGAGGCCGAGGCTGGCATCCCGTTCGGTACGCAGCTTGACGAAGTCGTCCTCGGAGTGTCCGCCACCCACATGAATATTGTTCCGCTTCTGCTCGCCCACGGTGGTTTCATTGCGGTAGTCGCGGCCGCCAGGGCGGTAGTCGTGCAGCACGAACAGGCGGGTGTCGTCGGGCAGCTCGAACAACCGCTGGATCGACTGATACAGCGTAGGCGCGCTGCCGCCGGGGAAGTCGCAGCGGGCGGTGCCGCCGTCGGGCATGAACAGGGTGTCGCCGACGAAGAGGGCATCGCCGATCTGGTACGTCAGGTGGTCCGAGGTGTGCCCGGGCGTGGGGATGGCGCGGGCCTCGATGGTGCCGACGTGGAAGCTTTCGAAATCCTCGAACAGGTGCTCGAAGGGCGTGCCGTCCGCCTGGAAGCCGCGCTCGAGGCCGTAGACCTCCTTGAAGTGTTTCTGTACCTGGCGGATGCCGAAACCGATGCCGGTGGTGCCACCCAGTTGGCGGTGCACGTGGGCGCCGGCGGCCAGATGATCGGCGTGGGCATGGGTTTCCAGCACCCACTCAACTTCCAGCTCCTGATCGCGCACGAAACGGATCAGTTCATCGGCGGTGTCGGTGGTGAGCCTTCCGGAGACGGCGTCGTAGTCCAGCACCGAATCAATCACCGCGGCGCGGCGAGTGTCCGGGTCCCAGACCACATAGGAAAAGGTGGAGGTGGGCTCGTGAAGAAAGGAGCGAACCTGGGGGCGTTGCGCGGCTGCCATGAAAACCTCCTGGGTGGCATCCATTTCAACCTTTATAGTCCTGCGCGCACGCCCCGAAAACAACAACATCGAGAAACGCCGGTGAGCCGTCGCTATGCTTCACCGCGACGGCCCATTTGCTACGCCGCCAGAGCCGCCGCCGGTCCGAAGAACTCATAGTGGATCCGCGCCAGCGGCACACCGCGCCGGCCCAGCAGGGCATGAACATGGCGCAGCATGGGTTCCGGGCCACACAGGTAATAGTGGGCGCCGTCCACCGTGAGCGCATCGAGCAACTCATCATCGATCAGGCCGTTACTGTGATACCCCTGGCCGGGCTCATCGCCGGTGAGCGGGTCACTGTAGCGCACATGTACCCGCAGATTAGGATGCCTGTCGGTCAGGGCCTGAACCTCGTCGCAGAACGGGTGCACCCGGCTGTTCAACGTGCCCTGGATCAGCGTGACCGGCCGGTTGTCCGGGGACGCCGCCAGGCAGTGGTGCAGCATGGAGAGCAGCGGCGTGATGCCGACACCGCCGGCGATCAGCACCACCGGCGCTTCCTGTTCGCGGGTGTCGAGTACGAATTCACCGGCCGGGGGCGCCAGCGCCACACGGTCACCTTCTTTCAGGTTGGCGTGCAGGTGGTTGGAGCAGACCCCGTCCGGGGCGCCGTCCACCGGGGCCGGTTCGCGCTTGACACTGATGCGGTAGTACTCGTCGCCGGGCCGGTTGGAGAGGCTGTAGTTGCGCATCACCGGGCCGGCGCCGGGGACGTCCACGCGCAGGGTGATGTACTGGCCGGGCTTGTGCGGCTGCAGCGGCGCGCCGTCGGCGGGCGTAAGATAGAAGGAGGTGATGTTGTCGCTCTCCGGCTCGCGGCGCGCCACCACGAACGGCTTGAAGCCCTGCCAGCCGAACCGCTCTTCCTGCTCTTGGTAGAGGTCCGCTTCGCGACCGATGAAAATGTCCGCCAGGGCGCCGTAGGCGGCGGCCCAGGCATCGATGATGTCGTCGGTGGCGGCGTCGCCGAGCACTTCCTGGATCGAGGCGAGCAGGTTCTCGCCGACGATCGGGTAGTGTTCCGGCCGGATGCCCAGGGAAACGTGCTTCTGGGCGATCAGTTCCACCGCGTCGGTGAGGGCCGCCGGGTTATCGACGTGCTGGGCATAGGCACAGATGGCGCCGGCCAAAGCACGCTGCTGGGACCCGGAGCGCTGGTGCGCCGGATTGAAGTAAGGGCGCACTTCCGGGTTGTGTTCGAACATGCGCTGGTAGAAGTGACGGGTGAGGGTTTCCCCGTGTTCCTGCAGCACCGGCACGGTGGTTTTGATAACGGCAAGTTGGTCGGCGGTCAGCATGATTCCTGGTCTCCAATGGTACCTGTTTAAAAGAGGTGTTTTACATACCTCTTTTAAACAGGAATACTATATACCTCTTTAAAAGCGGTCAACGACTTTATGCAACTGACGACCCACACCGATTATTCCCTGCGCCTGCTGATCTATTTGGCGCTGTCCCGCGACAAGGCCCCCGCCACGGTGCAGGAGATCGCGCTCAGCTACGGCATCTCGGCGAACCATATCGCCAAGGTGGCGCAGACCCTGACACGGCTGGGCTATGTGAATAGTTTACGCGGGCGCGGCGGCGGCCTGGCGCTGGCCGGCTCCCCCGAGCGGATTTCGGTGGGCGAAGTGGTCAGGCAGACCGAGAATCTGAAGCTGCTTGAGTGTTTCGGGGAGAATTCGTCCTGCCCGATTGACCCGGCCTGCACCCTGAAGAAAGTGCTGGGCCGGGCGCAAGAAGCGTTTCTGCAGGTGCTGGACGGCTACACGCTGGCGGAACTGATCACCAACGACACGGAACTGCGGGGCCTGCTGCTCACTTCCCGCGCCTGATTACAACGGCACCGCCAGCACCGCGAACGTATCCCCCATGGCCACCTTGGCCGGGTGGCGGCGGCCGATCAGCAGGCCGTCCACCGGGGCGCGGTATTCCGCCGGTGCCACGCCGGTGCGCTCCATTGAATAGACCCGCGCCATCACCGCGCCGGCGTTCACCGGCTCACCCAGATTCACCGTGAATTCCAGCAGACCGGCGTGCTCGCTCTGCAGGTAGTGGGCACTGTCCGGGATCTCCAGCGTCCGGGTGGGGCCAGGGTTGGGCCCGCCGGGCAGGATGCCCGCCCAGCGCAGCACGTTGTCCACGCCCTGCTCGGCCAGCGCCACGGTTTCCGGGGTGGTGGTGCCGCCGCCACCCAATTCCGTGCTGATAAAGACTTTGCCCTGGGCTTCGACGACGGTGTCGTAGAGGGCGTCGCCTTCCAGCTCCGCCATCAGCAGGGTCTGGGGCGCGCCGAAGGCGCGGGCGCCTTCCAGGCAGCGGCGCGCCAGATCGGCGTCGGCCAGCCGGTGGGTGGCGGCGAACGGCAGCAGATCCAGGGTGCGGCCGCCGGAGTGGATATCCAGCGCCAGGTCGCACAGCGGCACCAGGTAGCGGGTGAAGTAATCGGCGATGCGCTGGGTGAGAGTGCCGGTGGGGCTGCCGGGGAAGGCGCGGTTGAGGTTGCCCTTGTCGATCGGCGAGGTGCGCGTGCCGTTGAGCGCCGCCGGGTGGTTCATCATCGGCACGATGATCACCCGCCCGTGGATGTCCTCGGCGCGCAGGCCACCGGCCAGCTTGATCAGCGCGGTGATGCCTTCGTATTCGTCGCCGTGGTTGCCGCCGGTGAGCAAGGCGGTGGGGCCGGCGCCGTTGCGGACCACGGTGATGGGAATCATCAGGCTGCCCCAGGCGGAGTCGTCGTGGGAGTGGGGCAGCTTGAGAAAACCGTGTTGCACACCGTCGCGGTGGAAATCCACGGTGGCGGTGATCGGGCTGTCCTGCATGATGTCTCCTTAAGGCTTGGCCATGACGGGCCGCGGACTTCCCCCTATAATGCCCGTTTTCGCGGGTAGTGAGACCCCGGCAGACAGGAACCGCATGCGTATGACCGACAAAGGCACTCTTTATATTGTGTCGGCCCCCTCCGGCGCCGGTAAAACTTCCCTGGTGGCGGCGCTGGTGGAAAAGCTGCCGCGCCTGTGTATTTCCGTATCGCACACCACCCGGCCGCGCCGGGAGGGTGAAGTGGAAGGGGTCAATTACCACTTCACCAGCCGCGAAACCTTCGTGCGCATGGTCGAAGAGGGCCGGTTCCTGGAGCACGCCGAGGTGTTCGGCAACCTCTACGGCACCAGCGCCGACTGGGTGGCGGAAACCCTGCGCGGTGGCGAGGACGTGATTCTCGAGATCGACTGGCAGGGCGCCGCCCAGATCCGCCACCTGCTGCCGGAAGCGGCCAGCATCTTCATCCTGCCGCCGTGCCTGAAGACCCTGGCCCAGCGCCTGCGCACCCGCGCCTCCGACGACAACCACGTGATCGAGAAGCGCCTGGCCGGGGCCCGGGAAGAAATGAGCCACTACGGCGAATTCGACTATTTGGTGGTCAACGACAACTTCGAACGGGCCCTGCACGAGCTGGCCGCCATCGTCGAAGCGCGCCGTCTGACCACCGACCGCCAGGCGGTGCGCCAGGCCGCCACGCTCGCCGACTTGTTGTCGGGTACGGAAACCCAGTAGAATCGCGGGCCGCACTAGGTGCGCGCCCCCGCAATAGGAGATCGTCATGGCCCGTGTAACCGTAGAAGACTGCCTGGAACACCTGGATAACCGCTTTGAGCTGGTTCTGGTATCCAGCCGGCGCGCCCGCCAACTGCAGACCGGCGGCAAGGAGCCGCGCGTGGCCTGGGAAAACGACAAGCCCACCGTGGTGGCGCTGCGCGAGATCGCCGCGGGGGAAGTGAACTCCGAATCGGTTGAAAACCCGATCGCCGATCAGGGCGCCGATGTGGACGACCTGGCGATGCTGACCCAGTCGTTCGGCGAGTAAACGCCGAAAGGGGTGTCAGGGTGCCGCGACGCCCTGACACGCCTTCATAGTGCCTGCCTTTCACACCGAAAACCCCTGCCTTTTCAAGCGCTCACGGCGATAACGTAGACAAATCACCACGCCAAACCTAAGCTAGGAAATATCGTTCACTTCGATTCGCCCTGGCGGCGTGGCGAGGAATCTTGCCCTCCATTAACAACCTGAAAAAACGGTTACGCAGCTACCTGACGGAAGAGCAAATTTCACAGGTGGTTCGCGCCTACTATTTCGCCGAGAAAGCCCACGAGGGCCAGTACCGGCGGAGCGGGGACCCCTACATCACGCACCCATTGGCGGTGGCCAACATCCTGGTCGACATGCACATGGATTACGCCTCCTTGATGGCGGCCATGCTGCATGACGTGATCGAGGACACCGGCGTCAGCAAGGAGCAGCTCGCCGCGGAGTTCAGCGAGGAAGTGGCGGAGCTGGTGGACGGCGTCTCCAAGATCGCCCAGATCAAGTTCGAATCGAAAGCGGAGCAGCAGGCCGAGAACCTGCGCAAGATGATGCTGGCGATGACCCGCGACATCCGCGTGATCCTGGTGAAGCTGGCCGACCGCCTGCACAACATGCGCACCCTGCATGTGATGCGCGCCGAGAAACGCAAGCGCATCGCCACGGAAACCCTGGAAATCTACGCGCCGATCGCCTTCCGGCTGGGCATGTACAACATGCGCGTGGAGTACGAGGATCTCGCCTTCCACAATATTCATCCGATGCGCGCCCGGCTGATCGGCAAGGCGGTGCAGTCGGCGCGCGGCAACCGCCGCGAGATTCTTTCCTCGATCAAATCCAGCATCGAACGCAGTCTCGAGGAAGAAGGCATTCAGGCCCGGGTGCTGGGCCGCGAAAAGCATCTGTACAGCATCTACCAGAAAATGAAGGAACAGCATAAGCCGTTCGCGGACATCATGGATGTGTTCGGCTTCCGCATCATCGTCGACCGGGTGGACACCTGCTACCGGGTGCTGGGCGCGGTGCACAATCACTTCATTCCGATTCCCGGCCGCTTCAAGGATTACGTGGCGATCCCCAAGGCCAACGGCTACCAGTCGCTGCACACCACGCTGAAAGCGCATTCCGGTATTCCTCTGGAGATCCAGATCCGCACCGAGGAAATGGAAGCGATGGCCAACAACGGCATCGCCGCCCACTGGCTGTACAAGTCCCACGACGAGCCCGGCTCGCCCACCCACACCCGCGCCCAGTCCTGGATGCAGCGGCTGCTGGAGATCCAGCAGAAGGCCGGCAACTCGATGGAGTTCATCGAGAACGTGAAGGTGGACCTGTTCCCCGACGAAGCCTATGTGTTCACGCCCAAGGGCGACATCAAGGAACTGCCCGCCGGAGCGACGCCGGTGGACTTCGCCTACGCGGTGCACACCAAGGTGGGCACCCGCTGCGTGGCGACGCGCATCGACGGCAAGCTGGCGGCGCTGTCCACGCCGTTGGAATCCGGGCAGACGGTGAAGATCATCACCGCGCCCAACGCCACCCCCAACCCGGGCTGGCTGAACTTCGTAGTGACCGGCAAGGCACGCTCCAACATCCGCCACTTCCTCAAACAGCAGCGCCGCGAGGACGCGGCCGAACTCGGCCAGCGGCTGCTGGAAAAAGCGCTGATCGCCTATCAGCTCGATCTTTCACTGCTCTCGGAAAAAGCCCTGAAGCAGGAACTGAGCGACAACCACTACGGCAACATGGACGAACTGCTCGAAGACATCGGCATGGGCAACCGGCTGGCGCCGCTGGTGGCGCGCAAGCTGGCCGGCGCCCGGGGCGAAAACCGCGACCCGGAAGACGACCGCCTGCCCCTGGCGATTCGCGGCAGCGAAGGGCTGATGGTGACCTACGCCAAGTGCTGCTACCCGCTGCCCGGGGACACCGTGATCGGGCACTTGAGCGCCGGCAAGGGCATCGTGGTACACCGCGACACCTGCAAGAACCTGCTTTCGGAAATGCGCGACGCGCCGGAAAAGTGCATCCCACTGAACTGGGATAAGGACGTGGAGCAGGAATTCACTGCCGCGCTGCGCATCGAGCTGGTCAACAAACGCGGCGTGCTGGCGACGCTCGCCAACGTGGTCTCCGAGCTGGGCTCCAACATCGACACCATCGACATGGCCGGGCAGGATCCCACCCTGTCGATCATCAATATCACCCTCACCGTGAAACACCGTGTCCATCTGGCGCGCATCATCAAGCGGTTGCGCACCGTGGACAATGTTGTGAGGATTCACCGCATCTGTGCCTGAAGGAAACAGCACCATGTCCAATCGCTCCGTGATCAAAACCGATCAGGCGCCCGCCGCCATCGGCCCTTATTCACAGGCCATCAAGGCCGGCTCCACCGTCTATCTGTCCGGTCAGATCCCGCTCGACCCGGCCACCATGGAACTGGTCGGCGGCGGCATGGACGCCCAGGTGCGGCGGGTGTTCGATAACCTCGCCGCGGTCTGCGAGGCCGCCGGCGGCGCCCTGCGGGACATCGTCAAACTGAACATCTTTCTCACCGACCTGAGCCACTTCAATCTGGTCAACGAGATCATGAAAGAGTATTTCCAAGAGCCCTACCCGGCCCGCGCCGCCATCGGCGTGGCCGCCTTGCCCAAGGGCGCCGAGGTGGAAATGGACGCGGTGATGGACATCGCCTGACTGCGCCGAAGAACCGTAGGTCGGGTTAGGCCAATGGCCGTAACCCGACGCTTCTTGCGACGCCCTCCTCCTCGCCCCACCCTTCACGACCACCTCTCAAATCTCCCCGCCAGTCCTTTCCTCGTATTGACAGTCTTTTATAACTGAGCAGATATTGACCGCTGCCCTCTTTTAGAAGGCCATTTCGCACAGCGAAATACCAACAAGAAAAGACCCACAATTCCAATAAAACAGGGAGAGCAGCAATGAGCATCCATTTCACAATACCCCGTGCCGGGCTTCTGGCCGGCCTGCTGAGCGCCGGGTTGCTGGCCAGTTGCGGCGGCGACAGCAGCAGCTCCAGCGGCGCCGAGCCGTCGCAACCGGCGCGCGTCCAGGACACCCGCACCTTTACCGCCAGCGAAACCCAGGCCGCCGCCTTTGACGCCGAAGGTGGAGTGACCGGCCACGACGACGCCCAACGGTGGTCCGGCATCCGTCCCAATGGCGCCAGTTATCGCATCGAGGTGCCCGCCGCCTGGAACGGCCGACTGGTGATGTACGCCCACGGCTACCGGGGCGAAGGCGCCGAACTCACCGTCGGCAACCCGAGCATCCGTCAGTGGCTGCTGGATAATGGTTACGCCTGGGCCGCGTCCAGCTATTCCACCAACTTCTACGACGTGCGGACCGGCGTGGAAGACACCAACGAGCTGGCGCTGGCGTTCGCCGACATCACCGGCCTCGCCGACCCGGACCGCCTTTACATCATGGGCCACTCCATGGGCGGCCACGTCACCGCCGCGGCGATCGAGGACGAAACCCTGGCCACCGCCAACAACCCGGTTCAGTACCACGGCGCGGTGCCCATGTGCGGCGTGGTGGGTGACACCTTCGAGTTTGAATACCTCACGCAGGTCACCATGGCGGCACAGCACTTCGCGCATATGAAGGACCCCAGCGCACCACCGTTGACGGGCATTCCAGCCACCAACTTCGACACCAGCGCGATCAACTCCGTGGTCTGGGCAGTGCCGCCGATTCCGCCATCACAGAGCAACCCCACCGGTTCGCTGGGCACTCTCAGCGCCGAGGGCGAGAAATTCCAGGCGCTGGTGCGCAACCTCTCCGGCGGCGAACGCCCCGTGGCCGACATCGGTTTCACAACCTTCTACTGGCATGTGGTGATCGGCACCGGCGGCAGCGACGGTACCGTCAACGGCATTCTGGCGCGGGATCTGAGTGGCAACGCCGGCGTCACCTACCAGTTCGATAACTTTCCGCCGCTCACCAGCGAGGAGCAAGCCTTCAACGACACCATTCTGCGCGTGGAAGGCAACCCATCCGCCAACGGGCGGCGTAAAGACGGCCTGCGCTGGATTCCGGTAATCAACGGGGAGTTCAACATTCCGGTGGTCAGCCTGCAGGGGCTGGGTGATCTGTACGTGCCTTTCCGGCATGGTCAGATTTACCGCGAACGGGCGGAAGCCAATGGCAGTGACATCTGGCTGGTGCAGCGCGCGATCCGCTCGCCGGGGCACTGTGACTACACGGCGCAGGAACAGATCAACGCCTTCGCGGACATGGTCGCCTGGGAACAGGGCGGCCCGAAACCGGCCGGCGATGACTTCCTGAACCCGGCCACGGTGGCCGCCGATGACTTCGGCTGCCAGTTCACCACCACCGACCGTTCCGGCGTGCCGGCCTGCACCACCCCGTAAGGTCTTTCCGAAGCCGCAAACGACAACGCCCCGCATTCGCGGGGCGTTGTCTTTGCAGCCAGGGCGGGTAAAGAGGGACCGTCAGTCCAGCGCCAGCTCCGAATCGAGGATCCCCTCAAAGCCTTCCGGCAGCACGTCGGCCCAGGCGTCCAGACCTTTTCTCAGACCGTCCAGGGTCGGCGCCACCAGGTTGGCGTGGCCCACCTTGCGGCCCGGGCGCACGCTCTTGCCGTACCAGTGCACCACGCCCGGGTGTTGCAGCCAGGCCTGATCAAAGGGCGTGCCGATCAGGTTCACCATGGCGCTGGGGCCGTGCACGTTGAGCGAGTGCAGCGGTACGCCGGCCAGGGCATGCACGTGCAGGTCGAACTGCGACCAGTCGGCGCCTTCGTGGGTCCAGTGCCCGGAGTTGTGCACCCGTGGGGCGATCTCGTTGACCAGCAGGCGGCCGTCCTCCTCGAAGAACTCCACCGCCATGACGCCGGCGTAATCCAGCTTTTCCATGATCCGCCGCAGAATATTCTCCGCCTCCGGCTGCAGCGCCGCGCAGGCGTTGGCCGGCGCCAGGCTCAGGCGCAGAATGCCGTCCACGTGCCAGTTACGGGTGAGCGGGTAGAACAGGGTCTCGCCGGCCGGATTGCGGGCGCCGACGATGGACAGCTCACGGCGGAACGGAATCTTTTTCTCGACGATGGCGCGGCCGGCCAGCTCCTGCGCCGGCACCGCGGACAGGTCGCCGCCTTCGCCGACGATCCAGGTGCCGCGACCGTCATAGCCGCCACTGCGCGCCTTCACCACGACACCGCCGAATTCTGCGGCGGCGTCCGCCAGGTCCTCGACCTTGTCCAGGTTGCGCCAGGGGGCGGTGGCGATGCCCAGGTCATCGAGCATCGCTTTCTGGGTCTGGCGGTCCGGGATCACCGCCAGGGCGCCACGCGCCACGCAGCGGTCGCTGGCGGCCAGCCGCGCGGACAGGCCACTGTCGGGAAAGGCTTCCCGCTCCACGGTGACCACCGGGTAGCGCTCCAGGCACTCTTCCCAGGTGATCGGCACCGCCAGATCGGAGGTGCCGGGCAGCAGCAGGGCACGCTCCGGGTCGTAACGGTCCACCACCAGGCCCAGGCGGGCGGCGGCCTCCGCCATCATCAGGCCGAGCTGGCCGCCGCCGAGTACCAGTACACGATTCATGCGGCGCTTATCCTTGACCCAGTTCCGCGTCCGCCAGCACCTGGTCGGCGCGGGCCGCTTTCCAGTCGGCGATGCGTTTTTGCAGGGCCGGGTCGTCGCTGCCCAGCATCTGCGCCGCCAGCAGGCCGGCGTTGTAGGCCCCGGCGGAACCGATGGCGAGGGTGCCCACGGCCACGCCCTTGGGCATCTGTACGATCGACAGCAGGCTGTCCAGGCCGGACAACGAACGGCTCTGCACCGGCACGCCCAGCACCGGCAGCGGCGTCATGGCGGCGATCATGCCGGGCAGGTGGGCGGCGCCGCCGGCGCCGGCGATGATCACCTTATAGCCCTGATCCGCCGCGCTCGTGGCGAAGTCGTACATGCGTTGCGGGGTACGGTGGGCGGATACCACCTCCGCCTTCCAGCTCACCTGGAACTGGGTGAGGGCGTCGCAAGCCTCCTTCATGGTCTCCCAGTCGGACTGGGACCCCATTACAACCGCTACCGATACCGTCATTGCTTCACTCCCGTGCGGGGCCACTCTTGTCAAGGGCGCACACTCTACCGATTCCACCGCCCGGCACAAGGGGACCAACGGCCGGGAGCCGCCGGATGCCGGGCGAAAGCGCCAACAATACCGCAGCCGGCCGGCCAGTCCCAGCGCCGGCCTACAAGCGCTCGCTGTAGCCGGCGCGGAAGTCGGGGTAGCGCAGCGTGTAGCCGCCGTCGGCGATAAAGCGGCTATACACCCGCTTGCCGGTGGGCGCGGCCTCCGGCACCGGCAGCGACAGGCCCTGTTGCTCCGCCAGCCAGTGGTAGACGTCCAGATTACTGGCCGGCTCGCTGTCGGTGCCCACCACCAGCGGCGGCACCGTCTCGCCGGACAGCCAGCGCTCCACCAGGTTGCCCAGCAGGCCGACGCAATCGTCGCGGTGGATGCGGTTGCTCCATTTCGCCTCTGGCAGCGGCTCCTGGCCGCGCGCCATCCGCGCCACCTTGGTAAGCAGCCGGTTGCGGCCCGGGCCATAGATACCCGTGAAACGCACCACCGTGGTCAGGCCACGGGTGCTGATCTCCTGCTCAGCGGCCAGCACCACCTTGCCGTTGTAGCGGGTCGGCGCCGGCGGCGTGGTCTCGTCCACGTCGCCTTCCAGGTCGCCGAACACGGCGCTGCTGGAGACGAACAGAATCGGCGGCAGCGGCTGTTGCCCGGCCAGCGCGTCGAGCAGATTGAGCGGCGCGCGCACATAGGCTTTCAGGTACCCTTCCTCGGAGTATTCGCTGGGCGTCATGATGATCACCAGCATGTCCACCCGGTCCGGTGGCAACAGGCGGGCGCCGTCCAGCAGGTCCTGGCTGTACAGATCGACCCCGGCCGGGGCCTCGCTGCCCCGGCGGATTCCGCTGACCCGGTGGCCGGCGGCAAGCAGGTTTTCCGCCAGGCCCCGACCCAGGTCGCCGAGGCCGGCAATTAGAATATGGCTCATAGTCTTTGAGTCCGGCACAATGGCCTATCATCGAAAAAAGTTTTTACGCTTATGACACTAACAGAACTACGCTATCTGGTCGCACTGGCCCGGGAACGTCATTTTGGCCACGCCGCCCAGGTGTGCAATGTCAGCCAGCCGACGCTGAGCGCGGCGATCAAAAAGCTGGAAGAACAGCTCGGCATGCCGTTGTTCGAACGGCGCCCTCGCGAGGTGGTGGTCACCCCCCAGGCGGAGCCGATCATCGCCCAGGCCCAGCGGGTGCTGGAACAGGCCGACTTGCTTGAACAGATGGCCCTGAGCCAGCGCGACCAGCTCGGCTCGCCGCTGCGGGTGGGCGCCATCTTCACCGTGGCGCCGTACCTGTTCCCCACCATGATACCGCGGGTGCGGGCGGAAGCGCCGGACATGCCGCTGTTCATCGAAGAAAACTACACCCATGTGCTGCGCGGCAAACTGGACCGGGGCGAGCTGGACGCCATCATCGTGGCGCTGCCGTTCTCCGGCGGCGGCCTGGTGCGCGCCCAGATGTACGAGGAATCGTTCTCGGTGCTGCTGCCCGGCGATCACCCCTGGACCAAGCAGAAGCTGATCCGCCCGGAACAGATGCTCGACGAGACCCTGCTGCTGCTCGGCGAAGGCCATTGCTTCCGCGACCAGGTGCTGGAGCTGTGCCCGGCGATTGATTCCGAGCGCCAGCGCAACCTGGTGCAGATCGAAGGCGGCTCGCTGGAAACCCTGCGCCATATGGTGGCGTCCGGTCTCGGCATCACGGTGTTGCCCAACTCCGCGCTCTACCAGCACGGTTACGACAAGAGCACCTTCGCGGTGCGCCCGTTCGCGGCGCCGGTGCCCTCGCGCACCATCGCCCTGGTATGGCGCGACAGCTTCCCGCGCCCCAAGGCCATCGAAGTACTGCGCCACGCGGTACCGCGCGAGGGCCTCGCCGCCTGATATGAGCCCGCCCACCGCCCTGGAGACGATCGACATTACCCGTCTTAAGGGCGTCGGCCCCCGGGCGGCGGAACGGCTCGCCCGGCTCGGGCTGGCGACCTTGGAAGATGTGCTCTTCCATCTGCCGTTTCGCTACGAAGACCGCACCCGCATTACCCCCATCGGCAGCCTGCGCCCGGAGCAGGGCGTGGTGATCGAAGGCGAGGTGATGGCCGCCGACGTGGTGTTCGGCAAGCGCCGCTCACTGCTGTGCAAGGTGGCCGACGGCACCGGCCTGGTGGCGCTGCGTTTCTATCACTTCAGCGCGGCGCAAAAGAACGCGCTGGAGAAAGGCCGCCGCATCCGCGTGTACGGCGAGCCCCGGCCCGGCGCCGCGGGCCTGGAGTTCTACCACCCGGAGTACCAGGCCGGCCCGGATATGCCACCGCTGGAAAAAGCCCTCACGCCAGTCTATCCGACCACCGACGGGGTCAGCCAGAAGCTGCTGCGCAACCTCGCCGCCCAGGGCCTCCAATGGCTGCGGACCCACGCGCCGGAGGAGCTGATCCCCCGGCAGTTGCTGGACCAGAGCGGCCTGCCCGGCCTGGCCCAGGCCCTCACTAAACTGCATCACCCGCAACCGGACGACCCGGTCGACCTGCTGCTGGACGGCAACCACCCGGCGGTGAAGCGCCTGGTGATGGAAGAGATGGTCGCCCATCAGCTCGGCATGCTGGCGAAACGGGCGGGCCAGAAGGCGCTGTCGGCGCCGGTGCTGAGCGGCGATCGCCTCACCGGGAAGCTGTTCGACGGCTTGCCGTTCCGGCTCACCGGCGCCCAGCAACGGGTGATCGCCGAAATCCGCGCCGATCTCGAGCGTGACCATCCAATGCTGCGGCTGATTCAGGGGGACGTGGGCTCCGGCAAAACCCTGGTGGCCGCCGCCGCCGCCCTGGTGGCGATCGAATCCGGTTACCAGGTGGCGCTGATGGCGCCCACGGAATTGCTCGCCGAGCAGCATCTGGCTAATTTCCGCCACTGGCTGGCGCCGCTGGGCATCCAGGTGCACTGGCTGGCCGGCAGCGTCGGCGCCAAGGCGCGCCGGGAAACCCTGGCGGCCCTGGCCGAGGGCAGCGGCGCCCTGGTGGTGGGCACCCACGCGCTGTTCCAGGACGCGGTGGTGTTCCAGCGGCTGGGGCTGATCATCATCGACGAGCAGCACCGCTTCGGCGTGCAGCAGCGGCTCGCCCTGCGCGAAAAAGGCCGCTTCGGCAACCAGGTGCCGCATCAACTGACGCTGACCGCCACGCCGATTCCCCGCACCCTGGCGATGAGCGTGTACGGCGATCTGGACACCTCGGTGATCGACGAGATGCCGCCGGGCCGCAAGCCGATTCAGACCCTGGCGCTGCCCACCTCGCGCCGCGACGACGTGGTGGCGCGCATCCGCGCCGCCTGCCTGGAAGGTACCCAGGCCTACTGGGTGTGCACCCTGATCGAAGAGTCCGACGAACTGCAGGCCCAGGCCGCCGAAGCCACCTTTGAAACCCTGCGGGAGGTGTTGCCGGAACTCACCGTGGAACTGGTGCACGGGCGCATGAAGGCGAAGGACAAAGCGGCGCGCATGGCGCGTTTCTCCAGCGGCGAAGCGCAACTGCTGGTGGCCACCACCGTGATCGAAGTGGGCGTGGACGTGCCCAATGCCACCCTGATGGTGATGGAAAACGCGGAACGGCTGGGGCTGGCGCAACTGCACCAGTTGCGCGGGCGCGTGGGGCGTGGCGGCGAGCAGAGCTACTGCCTGCTGCTCTATCAAACGCCGCTGTCGTTCACCGCCAAGAAACGTCTGTCGGTGATGCGCGACACCAGCGACGGCTTCCTGATCGCCGAAGAGGATCTCAAACTGCGCGGCCCCGGCGAGTGGCTGGGCACCCGCCAGACCGGCGACCTGGCGTTCCGCATCGCCGACCTGGTGCGCGATGAAGCGCTGATGGCGCCGGCCCGGGACGTGGCGACGGCGCTGCTTGAGCAGTACCCGGATCGCGTCGAGCGGCTGCTACGCCGCTGGCTACGCGGCGGCGAGCATTTCGCCGACGTGTAGGTCGGATTAACCAAAGGCGTAATCCGACACGGCCAATCTGGTACGGTCAGTCCGACACGGCCAGTACGGTCTGTCGGGTTACGGCCTTTGGCCTAACCCGACCTACGGTTCTTGCCGGTTATTCGGCGTCGGGGTTGGGGGCGGTCAGGTCGCGCCAGGCTTGCTTGGTGGACTGCCAGGCGCTGCCGAAGCGTTGCTTGGCTTCTTCCCAGTTGTCGGCGCTGGCGGCCTCAAACTCCTGGTACTCCGCTTGCAGTTCCGCGCGCTCGTCCTTCAGCTCACTCAGCGCTTCCTGCTTTTCCAGGCGAGCTTCCTGGGACAGGTTCTGCCAGCCCTGGTCGATCTCTTTCTGGGCTTCGTCGATGTCCTCGTCCAGGTTTTCCAGCGCCCGACGGGCCATCGCCACCGCTTCGTTCTTCTGTTCCACGGAGAAGTTCTTGAGCGTCTCCCAGGTATCACGCATCTGAGCGGAAACGTTTTCGTGGTCTGGTTGTTTTACATTGGGCACACCCTCGTGCGGTTCTTGCGCCCAACTGGTGGCGGTGGTGACCATCATCAGGGTCGCCGCCAGAAACAATGACTGTCGCATCGGTGTTCGCTCCATGATTATTGCCCATTTCACGTCCATACATGGAGACAGTATTGCCGTCGGCAAGGCGGGACGGGGAAAAATCGTGCAAAACAGCGGTGCTCGCGCCTCGAAACCGCGTCCCGGCTTGCCCGGCGACGGGCAATCAGGGCATGCTCGGTGGCAGTCCACGAACGGACTCGCCACCGACTTGGGAAGCTGTCATGCCGGAACGCCGCTGCAACGAATTATCCCCTTGGTTACGGGCCGGCGCGCTGGCCGCGCTGCTGGCCTTGAGCGCCTGCGACAACGGCCCCGACAAGACGCCGGCCGGCGAGCCGGTTCAGGGGCAAAATGAGGGCGACACGCCGGCCACCGCGGCCGACGAGGAAGAGCTGGAAACCCGCACGGAAACGTTGCGCCGCAGCGCCGATAATTGCAGTGGCGACGACTGCGCCAAGGTGGCGGTGGACCTGGTGCTCTATGAAGGCCATCCGGAGCTGAACCAGGCGGTGCGCCGCCGTATGGTCCAACAACTGGCCGGCGGCGAAGACCAGGGCCCGCCGCCGGCCAGCCTGGAAGAAACCGCCGAGCGCTTCCTGTCCACCGCCGCGGAGATCCCCGGCGAGGGCGCGCGAGGCTGGGAGCTCAGCGGCGAAAGCCGGCAGCTGGGCCGCTGGAAAGGCCTGCTGACGGTGGCCATCGACAGCTACGAATTCACCGGCGGCGCCCACGGCCTGCCGGTGACCCGCTGGCTCAACTGGGATCTGGCCGCGCACCGGCCGGTGTCCCTGGGCCAGGTGATTCAACCGGGTCAGGAAGACGCCTTCGAGCAGGCCGCGCGCCGGGCCCACGATCGCTGGCTGGAAAAGGAAGTGGATTCCGATCAGGACTTCCGCCAGGCCTGGCCGTTCCAGGAAAGCAGTGATTTCCGGCTCACCCGCAAGGGCCTGGTGCTGCATTACAATGTCTATTCCATCGCGCCCTATGTGATGGGCCAGCCCACCCTGACGCTGCCCTGGAAAGATCTGGAAGGGGTGATCCGCGAAGAATATTGGCCGGACAGCGGCCAGTAGGCCTCAGCCCTGATCGCGGGATTCCCGGCACAGCTGCAGCCAGCGCTCCACCCCCGGGCTGCGGTACTTTTGCCGGTGCAGCACGAAATAGAACTCGCGGCTGAAATCCCGGTGCGGCACCGCCAGGGGCACCAGCGACCCGCGCCGGAACGCCTCACGCAGCGACACCCGCGACAGACAACTGATCCCCAGGCCGGTCTCCACCGCCCGCTTGATCGCCTCGGTGTGCTCCAGTTCCAGCAGTAAATTAAGATCCGGGAGGATGCCGTGCATACCGCGTTCAAAGGTCTGTCGGGTGCCCGAGCCGGATTCACGAACGATCCAGGTAGCGGCTTTCAAATCGTGGTCGTCCAGGCGCGGCTTACCGGCCAGGGGATGGTCCGGGGCGCAGAACACCACCAGTTCGTCCCCCCGCCAAGGCAACAGCTCCAGATCGCGGTGGTTCATTTCCCCCTCGATCAGCCCCAGGTCCAAATCGAACCCGAGCACCCGGTCGACGATGGCGCGGGTATTGGCCACTTCCAATTGCACCCGGGCGCCGGGCTGCTCGGCCATATAGCGGGCCATAATACTTACCGCCAGATAGTTGCCAATGGTCAGCGTCGCCCCCACCTTCAGTTGCCCCAGCTCCTGATGAGCCAATAGCCCCGCTTCCAAATCACGGGCCTGGCCCAGCAGCGCCTCGGCCCGGGGCCAGAGCTGGCGGCCCAGTTCGTTGAGGCGCAGGCGCTTGCCGGCGCGCTCGAACAGCTTGATCTCGAACTGGGCCTCCAGCTCCTTGAGCGCCCCGGAAGCGGCGGACTGGGACATGCTGAGATGCTCCGCGGCGCGGCTGACGTTCTCGAAGTGGGCGGTGGCGAGGAACACTTGCAGTTGGCGAAGGGTGTAGCGCATAGGAGCCTCATCGGTATAATCGATATCAAATATCGGAATAACCCATTTTACCGATATCTCGCGGGTGATTATATTCTCACCAACTGGAGATTACGGAATAAAAGCGTATTAGCTTATGTCAAACTTGAATACTGAAACCGTCACCAGCGTTCGCCATTGGAATGAAACCCTGTTTAGTTTCACCACCAGTCGCGACCCTGCCTTCCGCTTCAAGAACGGCCATTTCACCATGATCGGCCTGGAGCAGGACGGCGGCCGCCCGCTGCTGCGCGCTTATTCCATCGCCAGCGCCAACTATGAGGAAGAACTGGAGTTCTTCAGCATTAAGGTTCCGGACGGCCCGCTCACCTCGCGGCTGCAGAAAATCCAGCCCGGCGACAAAATCTATGTGAGCCGCAAGCCCACCGGCACCCTGGTGGCGGACCACCTGCTGCCCGGCAAACGCCTGTGGCTGCTGTCCACCGGCACCGGCCTGGCGCCGTTCCTGAGCATCATCAAGGATCCGGAGATCTACGAGCAGTTCGACCAGGTGATCCTCACCCACGGGGTACGGTACACCTCGGAGTTGGCCTACCGGGACGTGATTGAGGACGAGCTGCCGGACAACGAATTCTTCGGCGACATTATTCGTGACCAGTTGCTCTATTATCCCACGGTGACCCGTGAGCCGTACCGCAACAAAGGCCGGCTCACCGACCTGATGACCAGCGGCAAGCTGTTCGATGATCTCGAGCTGCCCAAGCCCAACCTGGAAGAAGATCGCTTCATGCTGTGCGGCAGCCCCGCCATGCTGAAAGACTTCACCAACATTCTCGACGAATGGGGCTTCCGCGAATCCCGTGGCGGTCATATGCACGAGTACGTGATCGAGCGCGCCTTCGTGGAGAAATAGAACCGCGCGGACACGCCGCCTGACCATAAAAAACCCGGCCTGAGCCGGGTTTTTTATGGCGCAAACGCCGGATCAGGCTTTGGCGCGTTCCGCGTCACGCAGGGCTTTCACCTTGTCGTGGTTTTCCTTAACGCCCTGGTACTGTTTTTCCACCACCGCGCGGACGGTCTCCGGAAGGTCTTGCTCGAGCGCCTTCTGGTAATTGTGCTTGGCGACGTCTTCACCGCGCTCACACTCGTTGAGTACTTTCTCATCGGTGCGATCGACAAATTTCGCCTTCAGATCCACCCATCATAGTGCGCCTTGCCGGGCTGACTTGCCGACCCCCAATCACCCTGCTTTACCTTCTTTTGCAACGCACGGGGAAGCCGCCGGCAAGGAAGTGTGATGATCGGCGAGGACAGGCATCGCCAACAACGCTAGGGTAACGGGCCATTATTGAAAGGGGATCGCATGCCACAGTATCTCAGTACCATAATCCATCTTCTGCCCGTGGTTATTCCGGCCATCGTCGGTCTGGTCCTGGGCATCACCTTCATAACCCGGGCGCGCAAAGCCTCCCTGCTGGTGATCATCGCCAGCGTGGTGTTGCTGCTGCAGGGCGTTTTCCAGGTGGTGACCAACCACTTTCTGGTGCCCCTCAGCGGCAATGGGCTGCTGTCCTGGGAAGCGTATTCGATCATCGTTTCGGCGGGCTATTTTGTGCTCGGCTCGACCACACTGGGCCTGCTGCTGGCCGCCGCTTTTGTCGAGCGCGGCCCCTACCAACCGGCGGTGCCGGCCACCGAAACCGAGCGCACAGGGGTAGCGATGCAACCCCATCGCGGCACCCTGGTGCTGACGCTGGGTCTGGTCAGCATGCTGCTGTTCTCACCGCTGGGGGTGGTCGCCTGGATATTGGGGGTGCTGGAGCTGAAAGCCATGGACCGGGGCGAGCGGGACCCCGCCGGGCGGGGCACCGCCATAGCGGGGATGATCTTCGGCATCATCGGTACCGTGATGATGGTGGTGTTCCTGATCGCCGCCGCCGTGTTCGTGTACGCCTTTCTGAGCTCTCCCAGCTGGCGCTATTAGTCACTAACGACGGGGTTTCAGTGTGACCGGCTGTTCGTTGGCGTCGCTGGCGGCGGGTTGCTGGTCCAGATCACGGACCAGCCCGCAGGCGACGCACTCCATCCAGGTGCTGTCGCCGTCGCTGCAACGCTGGATGCGATCCATGGCGCCGCAGCCGGGGCAGCTCGCCCCGGCGATGAACTGACGTTTGACCATGACGGCCTCCCTATACGTTACCTACCCGTCGATGCCGCTGTGGCGCAGCAGCGCCTCGACGCTGGGTTCGCGGCCACGGAAATCGACGAATAATTCCATTGGCTCGCGGCTGCCGCCACGGGCGAGGATTTTTTCGCGGAAGTCACGGCCGGTGGCTTCGTTGAACGGGCCTTCTTCCTCGAAACGGGAATAGGCGTCGCAGGACAATACCTCCGCCCACTTGTAGCTGTAGTAGCCGGCCGCGTAACCGCCGGCGAAGACGTGCCCGAAGCTGTTCTGAAAGCGGTTGAACGCGGGTGGCTTGATCACCGACACCTGCTCGCGCACGTCATCGAGCACCTGCTGGATGTCCAGGCCCTCGCGGTATTCCGCGTGCAGGCGCATGTCGAACAGCGAAAATTCCAACTGGCGCATCATGCCCATGGCGCTCTGGAAATTTTTGGCGGCGAGCATCTTGTCGAGGGTTTCCCGGGGCAGGGGCTCGCCGGTTTGGTAGTGGCCGGAGATCAGTGACAGGCCTTCTTCGGTCCAGCACCAGTTTTCCAGGAACTGGCTGGGCAGTTCCACCGCGTCCCAGGCCACCCCGTTAATGCCGGAAATGCCGGCCACTTCCTGCTCGGTGAGCATGTGGTGCAAGCCGTGTCCAAACTCGTGGAACAGGGTGACCACTTCGTCGTGGGTGAGCAGGCCGGGCTTACCGCCCGCCGGCGGCGCGAAGTTACAGGTCAAGTAGGCCACCGGCGTTTGCAGCTCGCCGTCGAGCCGGCGGCGGCGCACGCGGGCGTCGTCCATCCAGGCGCCGCCGCGCTTGCCGGTGCGCGCGTACATATCGAGATAGAACGCGGCACGCACCGTGTCGTCGTCGTCCAGCAACTCGAAAAAGCGCACGTCCGGATGCCAGGTGTCCACGTCGTCGCGCTGACGGAAGCGAATGCCGAACAGCTTGCCGACCACCTGGAACATGCCTTCGATCACGGTTTCCGCCGGGAACCAGGGGCGCAGTGCTTCGTCGGAGAGATCGTAGCGGTCTTCGCGCAGGCGCTCGCTCCAGTAGCCCAGGTCCCAGGGCTGCAGGTCCTCGGCGCCTTGCTCGGCGGCGAACACTCTGAGCGCCTTCACCTCCCGTTCCGCCTGCGGTTTGGCGCGGCGGGCCAGGTCGTCCAGGAAGCCGATCACTTCGTCCACGCCCCGGGCCATCTTGGTGGCCAGGGATTTCTCCGCGTAGTTGGCGAAGCCGAGCAGGTTGGCCTGCTCGTGGCGCAGCTTGAGAATTTCATCCATCACCGCGCCGTTGTCGTATTGACCGGCCTGGGGCCCCTGGTCGGAGGCGCGGGTGGTGAAGGCGCGGTACATCTCTTCGCGCAGCGCGCGGTTCTCGGCGTGGCTCATCACCGCGAAAAACACCGGGAAATCCAGCGTCAGCAGCCAGCCCTGGTCGAGGCCCTCGGCGCGGGCGCGGTCGGCGGTGCCGGCCAGGGCGGTGTCCGGCAGGCCCGCCAGCTCGGCTTCGTCGGTGACGTGTTTCTTCCAGGCCTGGGTGGCATCCAGAAGGTTGTTCTCGAAGCGGGTGGTCAGCTCCGAAAGCCGTTTGGCGTTTTCCATGTACTGGGCTTTTTGCGCTTCAGGCAGGGCCACGCCGGAGAGGCGGAAATCGCGCAGCGTATTGTCGATGCCCTTCTGCTGGGCCGGGGTCAGCGTCTTGAATTCGTCGCTGTCGCGCAACGCCTGGTAGGCGGCGAACAGTTCGCTGTTCTGGCCCACTTCGGTGCTGTATTCACTGATCAGCGGCAGGCAGGCGTTGTAGGCCTCGCGCAGGGCGTCGTCCTGGGCCACGCCGTTAAGGTGGCCCACCGGGCCGAACGCCATCTCCAGGCGTTCATCTTCTTCGGCCAGGGTCAGTTCCAGAGCCCGGTAGCTGAAGTCACCGTCGGCGAGAACCTGGCGAATGCGCTCGCGGCCCGCGTCCACCAATTGCTCCACCGCCGGCTTAACGTGCTGCGGGCGGATTTCGGAGAAGGGCGGCAGGTCGGGGTAATCAATCAGCGGATTGTGACTCATGGTGCCTCTCGTTATAACGGGTCTGATTCGTCTTGATCAATAGGTGTGAGATGGGGATTCGAAGCTTCCAGAACAAGGTGCCAAGCCAGGGTGAACGGGTGATGATCGGCATGCAGACCATGGTCATGGACGACGCCTGAATACTTGGACGACGTTTAGATCGCCCACATGAAGGACATATTGCCGAAGCTCATCGGGTCGCTGTTGTCGCGAACCAGCGAGGTGGAGGTCTGCACCGTCATGGTGAAACTGAAACCGCCGCCGGTGCGCACCCCGAACCCGGTGATCACCGCGCCGACGCCATCGCGGGCCTCGATGTCATACATGCCGGCGTTCTCTTCCAGATAGGAATACCCCACGTACTTGCCGCTTAAACCGAAGAACACTTCCCAGCCAAACCCCGGATTATCGAACAGACCGACCAGCGAGCCGGCGGTGCCGAGACCAGCGTAATCGGGAATAAAATTACCGGGCAGATTACGGCCGAAGCGGATAAAGCCACCGACCTGAGCGCCGCCATCGAAGTTGTTGGCGTCGATGCCCCAGGCGGCGCCCAGTTCGGTCTGGTAGCCGGCGTCGTTGGTGGTGCGGAACAGGCGGTGCGCGTGCAGGAAATAGACGCCGCCGATGCCGTCGTGGCCCAGTTGGTCGTCCCAGCCCTGGGGCTCGTTGGCGCCGACCACTTTGTGCACGAACTTCTGTGACTGTTCGGCACCGGAGTCCGGCCCAACGATGCCGGCGCGCACGCCGTAGCCGAACAGGTTCTTCCGGTCCCAGCTGAACAGCCCCACTTCCAGGTTGGCATAGCCCACATAGGGCAGGTCGTTGTAATCCGGCGTCGAGCGCGTGATGTCGGAAGGGGTGATCATGATTTGTTGAAGACTGACGGTGAGCGCGTGCCGCTCATCGGAGGCG
>DASUNW010000171.1:0-2501 GCA_036276955.1 Alcanivorax sp.
GGGCTGGCGTTCGCCGTGCCCGGCGGCGGCGCCATGCCGATTGGCCACGGTGCCATGTTCGTGCTCAGCGTGGCGCTGACCGTGCCGGCGCTGGTATCGGCGTTCTGGTTTAACCGGGGTGTCTTGTCGTCGCGCCGAGAACCTGTATAACGGAAGGAGGTTGAATCAAACGGGGGCACCATGATCGGTGACCGTGAAGTGATACTGTTCCACGATCCGCGCATGCAGGATCACCGGCCGGACGCGGACGCCGCCTTTCTGCCCGGCCGGCTGGATCGGCGGGTGCGGGAAATTCTGTCCGGCCTGGGCGCGAAATGGAGCTATCCGGAGCACCCGGGCCGGCTCACCGCCGTGCTGGATCTGCTGGAGCGCGAGCCGGTCCCCGGGGTCCGGCTCGAAACAGGCCGCGTGGCCACGCGCGGGGAACTGGCGAGGGTCCATACCACCTCTTACCTGGACGGTATCTACGCCATGCGTGGCGAGAACGCCTGGTTGGATATGGACACCACGGCGGTGTCGCCGGGCAGTGTGCAGGCCGCGGAAGTGGCCGCCGGCACCGCCATCGCGGCGGTGGAAGCGGTGGTCGCCGGGCGCGCCGACGGCGCTTTCGCCCTGGTGCGGCCGCCGGGTCATCACGCCGAATCCGTGCGCGCCCGTGGGTTTTGTTTGTTCAATAACGTGGCGGTGGCGGCGGCCCACGCGCAGGCCGCGCTCGATTGCCAGCGGGTTCTGATCGTCGATTGGGACGCCCATCATGGCAACGGGACCCAGGAAATTTTCTGGGCCGATCCCGACGTGCTTTTATTCGATACCCATCGGGCGTCGCCGTTCTACCCCGGCTCCGGGTCGCTGGCGGAAGTGGGCGGTGGTCTGGGCGAGGGCTACACGGTGAACGTGCCGCTGCCCGGCGGCACCGGGGATATGGCCATGCTGAAGGCGTTCCGCGATATCCTGTTGCCGGCGGCGGAAGCGTTCCACCCTGACCTGGTGCTGGTATCCGCCGGCTTCGACGCCCACCGTTTCGATCTGGCCATGAACGTCAGCTACGAAGGCTTCGCCTCGATGACCGCGATTGTCCGCGAGATCGCCGACCGCCATTGCGAGGGCCGGCTGGCGATGGTGCTGGAAGGTGGCTACCACACTGAATCACTGGCCCGTGGCGTGCACGCCACCCCGGAAGTGATGGCCGGCGCCGACCCGGAAGAGCCCTGGGCGCCGGGCATCAACGAAGTGGAAGACGCGGCGCAATTTCACCGCGATGCGTTTCTGGGTGATTGAGCGGTCTTAACGCTCCAGCGCCCAGCTTCCCCGTGCCAGCGCTTCCACTTCCGCCACCTCCTCCGCCGGCACGGCGGCGGGATCGATGCGCTCGAGCGGATCGAAGTGGAAGATGTACAGGCGCGACACGAACTCGGCCACCGGCAGTGACGATTCGCCAAAGCGCTCGCCGCGCCCTTCGGTGGACACCTTCACCCCGTTGCCCAGGTCCTGCCCGGAATCGTTATTGGGGTTATAGAAATACACCCGCATCACTTCGTCCTGATCCAGCGTTACCCGCTGGATGGTGATTGCGTGCCAGCCCACGAAACGGGCGGCGCTGTCGGTCACCGCCAGCCCCACCGGTTGCGGGTAGATCAGTGGCTGGTTGCCGTTGTGAAGCGGGTGGTGGCAGGCATAGAAGTAGCGCACGAACTCTTCGTAGTCGCTCAGCTTGCCGGTGGGCAGGTCCACCGCCAGCTTGAAGCCGCGGCCTACCCACCAGCCATGGAATTCCGGATTGATCCAGCGGTGCGGGTCGTCACCACGGTCCGCGCACAGCGCGCCCATGGCGTGGTAGATGCGGTCCAGGTGAGGCACCAGTACCGCCGACACCGCGTCCACGTCCAGCGGCGCGATCGCCGGGGTGGTCAGTGCCAGTTCCTTGGAAGACAGACGCTGGCCCTCGAAATGCATCACCAGGTCGTCGTCGCGGGTCGCCCAGACGATCATCTGCAGCAAATAATCCGGATCGTTGTAGGCCCACATGGAAATCGCCCGCGCCGACTGGCAGGTGGGGTTGTTACCCTGGCCGACGCCCAGCGGCAGGCCCAGCACGCCCAGCACGCCGGCAATTAACTGCACCTTGGCGGGTTTGGCATCGCCCAGCGCCTGAACAATGGCGGCGTCGGCGTTGGCGCTCAGGGTCTGGCCCAGTTGCCGCCACAGCGCCGGCGCCACCGGCGGCGCGAACAACACGCCCCGTTCCAGCATCAGCGCCAGGCCGTAGGCGGCCTGGGCGGTCTCCGGAAACACCGAGGCGTCGATCAAGGCGTAGACCAGATCCTGATAACACAGCAGGGCGTCGCGGCCGGTGGCGCTCAGCCCCAGGGCGGCGCTCACCAGATCGGTGGACTGGGACACGGCGAAGCGCAGGAACACCGGCTGGTACGCCGATACCAGACCGGTGTCGTGCATGGCGCGGGCGAAGCCGTTGGCTTCCTGTTGCAGCGCCTGATTGTCCA
>DASUNW010000172.1:0-8012 GCA_036276955.1 Alcanivorax sp.
GGCTCGCTCGCTGGGCGGCTGAGAAGTACAGCCGGCCATCAGCAGGGTGGCCATGATCCCGATCGCTATTTTTTGCATCCGTTGCTCCTGGTTCTTTGTTTCTCTTTCGCGGGCCGGGCCCACTCCTGCGAGAAGCGGTTACTGTGAAAGCGCTTCGGCGATGGAAATCACCGCCGGGCCACCAATCAGAATAAACATGGCCGGCAACATAAAAACCATCATCACCACGGTCATCTTGGCCCCGATGCGGTTGGTTTCTTCGCGTACGCGATTCCGCTCCACGTTCTGCGCTTCTTCGATAATTTGGTCGAGACTCAAGGAAACCCCTGCCCCCAACTGGCTGCTTTGTTTCATGAGCACCACATAGTTACGCAGTACCGGGATACGCCGGTTTTCACCCAGCTCGTCCAGCGCCTGGGTCCGCTCGGCACCGGACTCCATAAGCCGGTTGAAACGATCCAGGCGGGTGGAAAGCATCGGCAGAAGCGGACGTGCCTGATTGGCAATCAAACGAAGCACACGTTCTAGTGACAAGCCTGCTTCCATCAACATGCGTGTCAGGTGACAGAGCTCTATGGCTTCAAGATTCTGCCTTTGCTCCGCCGTCTGGCCCATGGCTCGGATTGTTCGGCGTGGCACTAGGAAAGCCAGGGCAGCCAGTAAGATCGCGCCAATAGGGCCGAACAGAAAAAATCCAATCACCACGACTATTGCCGGCAGAATCCAGCAAAACATCAGATAAAGCAGTTGGGCTTGTTCACGGGTACGCCCAGTGGCAGCGTAAGCTTCCCGGATTTCCTGGAAATCACCCCGGGCAATGGATGACTCCGTGAACTGACTGGCAAGTCTCGACAACCAAAAGTTGGAGACTTCTTCATCCTGGTCAGCAAGACGGTGCAAGCGCGCACTAATGCGGGCACGGCGAGCCCATTGTGGCGCCTTGGCCCAGGCCACCCACACGGCTACAAACGCAAAAGCCGCGGCGGACAAAAACCAAAGACTACTCACGGCCCACCCCCTGAATCATCCGCCAAATGATGATAATACCCAGACCTTGAAAGCCACCCGAGATCGCCAACATCAAATGTCCGGTATCCGTGTCGAGCAACACACGGGAGTAATTCTCGTTAATCAGAATCATATACGCCGCCAGCCCCATGGGCAGGAGGGCGAACGCAGCTGCCGTGAAACGCGTTTCCGCCGTTGCTGACATAAACTCACGACGCAGCTCCTGCTGGGAGCGTAGTGACGTCGCCACCTGGGTAAGTACTGGACGAATTGAAGAGCCAAAACGGGCCGATGTGCGCAACGCTATCGAAACAAGAACCAAAGATGGAATCCGATAAAGACCGCCAAAATCCTCAAACAAACTGGTGTAATCTCGCCCGGCTTCCACAGCATTACGCAGCCGGAAGGCGAGCGGATCAAACACCGGTGGCGCATCATTAAAAGTCTCAACCAAAGCATTTTCCAAGGAGCGCCCAGCACTCATATAGCGCAGAGCGGTATCCACCAGATTCGGCAACTCTTCGTAAATACGACGGCGTTGTTGCTGGAAGCGGAATCGCCAGTACATCCATAAAGCGGCGACAATCAGGCCGGCCGTGATCGCCGCTACCAGAATGCCGTTGAGCGCAGCCACTACAAGGAGAAAAACCGCGATTATCAGCGCGAATACCATTAATTGAGTTTGCGAAAAATGGATATCCGCACGAATCAACACGCTTTCCAAAGGGGTCACCGTTACCCGTGCGGCGGTCTCCA
Source organism: Alcanivorax sp. (assembly GCA_036276955.1). GTDB lineage: Bacteria > Pseudomonadota > Gammaproteobacteria > Pseudomonadales > Alcanivoracaceae > Alloalcanivorax. The sequence continues at coordinate 1,765 of DASUNW010000172.1, forward strand.
CCGACAGGTCCGTCCTTGTTTCCAGGCGCTGTCGGATGCCCTCATTCAGGGATCGTTTGAGACGCCGCCGCGCCCACAGCCACTGCAACACCACCGTGATCAACGCGAGCACGGCCAGGGTCTGTGCGGCGGCGAGCAGGGCCAGCGGGCTCATGATTCATGGCTCCTGTAGAGGTAATCCATGTGATAGGCGTCGGTCTCGGTGGGCGTCAAGGCGATCACTTCGCTCACCATGCGGCGGCCGTCAGGCATCCGCACCAGTTGGATAATAATATCCAGCGCCGAACCGATAAGCCGCCCGATGGCACGCTCACTGGCGTCGTAACCGCTCACCGCCAGCAGGGTTTCGATCCGCACCAGTGCGTCCCGGGTGGTGTTGGCGTGGATGGTACTCATGGAACCTTCGTGGCCGGTGTTCATGGCCTGCAAGAGTTCGATGATTTCCGCCGAGCGCACCTCGCCGAGAATAATCCGGTCAGGACGCATCCGCAGGGAGTTGACCACCAGTTCCCGGGCGGTGATGCGGCCTTTGCCTTCGGTGTTGGCCGGGCGTGTTTCCAGCCGCACGACGTGCGGGTGATTGAGCACCAGCTCGGCGGAATCCTCGATGGTAAGAATGCGCTCGGCACGCGGAATGTATTGGCTGATCAGGTTCAGCATGGTGGTCTTACCAGTGCCGGTACCACCGCTGATAATAATATTGCGGCGCGACTCCACCGCGCGGATCAGCACGTCCAGACAGGCGTCGGTCATGGAGCCGTTATCGATCAGTTGCTGGGCGGACAGATGGTTGCCGGTGAACTTACGGATACTGATGGTCGGCCCGTCCAGGGCCAGCGGCGGAATAATCGCATTGACCCGCGAGCCGTCCGGCAGCCTGGCGTCCACCATCGGGCTGGCTTCGTCGAGACGCCGGCCCAATGGCGCCAGCATGCGGCGAATCACGCGGGTGACGTGATCGTCATTAATGAAACGCGTATTGGCGCGCTGCAGCACGCCGGCGACTTCGACAAACACATGCTCCGGGCCATTGACCAGAATGTCGTTGATGCTGGCATCCGCCAGCAACGGCTCCAGCGGCCCGAAGCCGGTGACTTCATCGAGAATATCGCGGACCAGTTGGTTCAGGTCCTGGGTGGAAAGCGGTACCCGGTTGTGGGAGATGTACTGCCCAACATGATTGCGGGTGAATTCAGCCAGGGCCTCACGGCTGGCCTTGCCGACTTCGATGCCCTCTTCATCCAGACGCTCGACCACCCAGCGGTGGGTGCGCTCCTTGAGCTTCTGGAACTCCTGATCGAAACGACCGGCCACGGCTTAACTCCCCAACAATCGCGTCAGAAAACCGGCGCGTCGCGGTTCGTCGCCAGGGCCGTGGCCGTCGAGCACGTCCAGCAGAGCGCCCAGCCGGCGGCTGTAAGCGCACCGGGGGGACTGCTCGAGGATCGGTCGGCCACTGTTCACCGCCATTAAGCGGTTGCGCCAGTCCATCGGCAGGGTGCCCGCCAGCGGCGCGCCGACGGTGTCACTCAGCTCGTTCGCATCCGGCGGCACGCCGCTGTCGTAGCCGTCCACCACCAGGCCGATGTGGCCTTCGCGGCCGAGGTGCGAGCCCCAGTCATGGACCAGGGCCCGGGCCGCGTGGGCATGATCCACCAATGGATGGATACCGACCAGAAGATGGCGGGTATGCACGCCCAGGGCCCGTATCCAGTACTGGCTTTGCAGCGAGGCCACGTTGATCGTGATGTGGTCGAACATCTGCATCAGCCGGTTTAGGGCGATAAACAGATCGGCGCTGCGGTCGCCATCCAGGGCCTGGCTGCCGATGCCGCCGGAAAGCAGCCGCAGGCCGGGCCGGAATTCTTCCAGCGCGGTGTCGATCAGCGTCTCGTCGAGGGTTTCCGGGTTGGCGAGCAGGTTATCCAGGGTGAATTCGCTGCTGGCGTCGAGGTAAAAGACACCGCGCTCACGGGGCTGGGTGTCGATGGCCAGGCAACGCCAGTTGGGCTGGCGCTGATTGATGCCGGTGGCGAGGTTCTGCGCCAGGAAGCGGGTGTCCACGGTGGGGTCGGCGCCGGTCACCAGCGTCAGATTGTTCACCGAAGAGCGGCTTTCGTCGCCGTAATGCCCGCTGCGCACCAATTGGTGACGGCGCAGCCGGTCACGGATTTCACCGGCGTCATTGCCGGCCAGGAAACTGTCCCGGGCGCCGGCGCGCATGCTTTGCAGCAGCAGTTCCTGATTGGAACGGGTACACACGGTGATCACCGTGACCCAGGGGCGCGCGCTGGTCAGCGCGGTGATGATCGCCAGGGACTGGTCCAGATCCGCTTCGTTGATTTCCACCAACACCACATGGGCAGTGGTGGCCTCCAGCAGACGCAGCACACGGGTAATGTCCGCGCGGCTTACGAATTCCACTCGGAAGGGCTCGTCGATAACCCGGTCCAACCAGGCTTTGATGCCGGGGTCGTCGACCACCGACAGGACAATGTCGTTATCGCTCACCAGCTCACTCCATGACGAATGGGTTGCGAGCCACGTCGCGGCTCGGTGGCCATGTCCAGCCATTGCGTGCTGCTTTCCCGGTAGGCGCCGCCGGGCAGCGTCACCGGCGGGTCGCCCGCCTTGCGGGGCGTCACCAAATGGGGCGTGACCACCATCAGCAGTTCCTTGTCGTCCCGGGAGATCCGGCTGGAGCGGAAGAACGCGCCCAGCACCGGGATGTTACCCAGGCCCGGGATGCGGTCGCTGTTGTTGATGGTGCTGCGGCTCACCAGACCACTGATGATGAAGGTTTCACCGGGGGCCAGGGACACCGTGGTTTCCGCCCGCCGGACACGCAGCCCGGGCACGGCGACACCGCCGGTTTCCACGCCGGCGGAGAAGTCCAGCTCGCTGACTTCCGGTGCCACTTTAAGGATAATCTGGTCTTTGCTGATCACCGTGGGCGTCAGGCTCAGGCCGACCCCGAATTCCTTGAATTCGATCTGGATGCCGTTGTCAGTGCTGCGGGTGGGTACCGGAAACTCGCCACCAGAAAGAAACGAGGCGCTCTGGCCGCTCAAGCTGGTCAACGACGGCTCCGCCAGGGTGTAGGCAAAACCGCCGCCCTCCAGAGCATTGATGATGGCCAGCGAATTGCTGCCGAAGGCGAACAGGTTGAAACCGTCCGAACTTAACGGGCCCTGAGCGACGCGGGGACCGGGGAAGCCTCGGTAACCGGCTCCCGGCGGGGCGATGCCCACGGCGGAGTTGCCGCCATCAAACAAATTGGCGTAGTAAACACCCAGACTGTTCAGTTCCGAGCGGCTCACTTCCAGCACGCGGATGTCGGTCTGCACCTGGGTGCCGTAGGGCAGGTTCCCGCCCAGAGTGGTGGCCACCGCCACGCTGCTGCGCATGGGACGGCTGTCGTCCCGTTGCCAGATGGTGATTTCGGACGAGCCTTCCTTGATGGCCGTCACCAGCACTTCCTGGGCACCGCTCACGGTGAGCTTGGCGACCTCCGGATTGGAGGTCGCCACCTTGGTAATCGGTGCCGAGAAAGTCAGGACTTTCTGGTCGCCAGGCGCCATGCGCATGGACGAATCCATGGCGGCGGCCGGGCCGCCTGCGAACAGCATCAATACCAGTAGCAGTCGCGCCGCCAGGCCGAAGCGTTGTTTATCGCACATAGGTGCTCCTTGATTCCGCGCCCTCGAAAACCTGCACGCGCTGGCCCGGTGAAGGCTTCGGCGCGGCGGCCGGCGCGGGCTTCTCGCGCTCGGGGAAGAAGTCGTCGAAGTAGAAGGGTTCCTGTCGCGGCGCATCGGCGGCGGCGACGTTGTTGTCGCCGTCCGCCGGCGGAGTTTGTTCGCCGCGCTTGCCGGCCACCACGGCGAGGCGCACCTTGCCTTCCGAGGACGCCAGCATCAGCGCGGGGACGCGCTCTTCGGGCACGGACAGAACGGCGGTGTTGTTGCGGCGCCGGGCGGCTTCGTCACTGTCTTCGGCACCGGCGGACAGGTCGCCGTGCACCGCCAGCACCAGGACGTCACGCAGCATTACCAGCGCCACGGGGGCGTCTTTATCGGAGCGGCGGAAGGCGGTGACCACATCGACCCGGTCGCCGGGCTGGAGCAGACCACCGGCGCTCACCACATCGTCCACGGAAATGGCGATGGCACGGTGGCCTTCCGGCAGGTTGGCGGGCAATGAGCCGCCGCTTTCAAGATGGTGGTTGGAGAGCAGTTCGCCCGGGCGGGCGTAGCGGCGCACTTCGCGCCCGATCACCGCTTCCTCGGCACTCAAGGCGTCGGTGATCGGCGTGGGCGACGTAACTACTGTCAGGTTTTCTTCACTGAGCGTGTCGCCGGCGTTCAACGGCTGGCTCAACACCCAGTATTGGTAGGACGGCGCGGCCTCTTCTTCCTGATCAACTTGGCTGGCCGCGTCCGGCGATGTGATGGTCACCGGCTCCGGATCCCGGCTCAGCCCCACCAGCGCCAGGATCAGCGCCAGCAAGGCCAGCACCACGGCCGGCAGCATGTACAAGACTTTTGATCCCATATCCCCTCCGAAACGTCCGTGTTCGTATACTGCTTATGATTCCAATCAAAAGGCGGCGCGGGCCTCCGCTTGCAGCGTATCCGGCAACGGTGGAAAGGTGCCAAGCATGCCGAAACTCATCACCGGCACGATGGGGTTTTCGCTGTAGTTGTAGGTCACCCCACAGCGGAGCATTTCCACACCGCCGACCGCTTCCACCGCACAGGAGGAGGCACCGGCCTCCAGGTTTGACAGCGGCCCGGGCAGGGTCGCCAGCAAGCCACTCATGGCCTGATTGGCACGGTTGACCACGGCGCTCTCCATCTGCTCGCCCTGGAACGCGGAACGGTCCACGTACAGTGCCGTGGCCACCGCCCGGTCCACCACATTCTGCAGCCGGTACTGGCTGAAGAACACGATGCCATAGATGGCCGAGGCATAGAGCATGGCGACCACGAAGGGGAACAGCATCAGAAACTCCAATGCCACTGCCCCTTCCTGGTTGTTAACGCCGCTACGCTGTCTAGCCACCAGGGCTCTCCTTACGGCGTTTGGCCTGCTTCCTCGGCATCCGTGAACAAGCCTTCGAACGCCTCAGACAGAGGGTTGGTTTCCCCGCTAAAGGCTGTGGCGAGTACACCCCCGATGATAATGACGGCGGCGGCGAGCACGATGTACTCGAGCGCGCTGGCGCCACGCTGCTTGTCGGCCTGGGTACGGCCGCGGCTGAACAGCCGGGCGGCAAGTTGTTGTGAGACGTTGGTAAAGATGGTCAGTGATTTCATGTGAAACTCTCCCTTACACCCAAAGTGCTATCAGTGACGATTCCTTTCCGATAGTAGGTATTTTGTGAACCACTTCACAAGTACCCACATTTGCATATCCCTCGCACAAACCTTTCAAAATCAAATAGTTACGCAAAATGTCGACGGATATCCGGTGTTATGAAAGCGATGACCGGTTGTTCTTTGTCTTGTGTTACCGCCTTTGTCGTTACGTTTCCACCTTTACGGCGTCGTTGACATCGTTATGCCAGTATGCGTCTTTTGCTACTCGTACAAAAAGACCAACTTTGTACCGTTATGAAATTTATTGTTATTGACGTGATGACACAATGAAGCATGGCCAAGGTCAGGGCGAACTCACGGGCATAAAAAAACCCGGTGTGACGAATAGCCACACCGGGTTCTTGTTGTCCCTTGCCAGGCAGGACGCTTACTTGATCTTGGCTTCCTTGTAGATCACGTGCTTGCGGACCACGGGATCAAACTTCTTGGTCTCCATCTTTTCCGGATGCAGACGCTTGTTCTTGGCGGTGGTGTAAAAGTGCCCGGTACCCGCTGAGGAGACCAGACGAATTTTTTCACGAATCGGACCAGATGCCATGATTCAGCTCCTTGGGCTCAGGCGCGCGCGCCGCGGCTGCGGATATCGGCCAACACGGTGTCGATACCCTTCTTGTCAATGATACGCATCCCTTTGGAGGATACACGCAGGCGCACGAAGCGCTTTTCACTCTCCACCCAAAAGCGATGATAGTGGAGATTCGGCTCGAAGCGACGCTTGGTCTTGATGTTCGAGTGGGACACGTGGTGACCCGTTACCGGCCGCTTTCCGGTTACCTGGCAAACTTTGGACATGATCTTGCTCCCGTGATGCAACACAATTGGGGCGGGGCAGCCCCGGAAAAGGCGCGTTTTATACCAAAACCCCGG
>DASUNW010000173.1:0-9303 GCA_036276955.1 Alcanivorax sp.
TTTTCCATCGGCTTCAGGGCCACCCGGTTCAGGTCGTCGTCCTCGATCCAGTAGTGCAGCGGATCCTGGAAGTGGCGCACCGTGCCGGCGGTGGTCACCAATTCGCCCTGGTAGTTGTCGGGTTGTTCCGCGAGCATTCGCAGCGGCGCGGCCTGAGGCGCGTCGGAGTAGTCGCAACCGGCCAGACCGATAACCACACCGAGCGACACCGGCAGCAACCAGGTCGGCAATCTAGCCTGCATTGTCCACTCCCCCATTATTGGGCTGCACTTCCCATTCCGGTTCTTCGAATTCGCCCAGCGGGGTGATCTCGCAGGTGCGCGCGTGTTTTTGCAGGATCGCCTTCACCTTGGCGCTGCGGCTGTCGTCCTTGGCGTCCCGGTGCGCCTTGGAATCCCAGTGGGCGATGGCCAGCAAGGTGTCCGGCTCGCCGATTTTACGGTGCAGATAGGTGCCGCGCGCGCCCGGGGTCTGCTGGATGATCTCGCTGGCCTCGATCCAGGCCTGGGCGTATTCCTCAACGGTGTAGCCGTCTTTCATGCGCACTTCGAAGATGTACTTCATTGCTGTCTCCTGTTGCGGATTGGTGGACTGTTCAACCCTGCTGCCACCAACGGTCCGAGATTTCCACCAGGCCGGCGTCGCGCAGTGCCCGGCGTGCTTGTTCGCGCCCGTCGCCGTTGAGAAAGGTGCCCAGCTCCAGGCGGGTGTCGTCGTCGCACAGATGCAGAACGATCATGTCCACTTCCTTGGCCGGCAGCACCACGTGCAGGTGCGCTTCCGGGCGCGCCAGAATCCATTCCCGATCGGGTCCGCGCACGCCTTCGTGCAGAACCACCCTGCCCCGCTCCACGACGATACGTTGATGCAAATAGGAAAGGCGGAAGCAAACCCGGTAGAGCAAATAGCCGATCAGGCCCACCTCAATGAAGGCAAACGGCAGCGCCAGCCAGATGCCGGCCAGGGTCCAGGCCGCCGCTACCGTGAACACCACCACCGCGATCAGCGCGATCAAGCGTTTCACCTGGCGCCAGTCGACGGCCAGGTGGGGTTTCAAGGTCACCACCGTGACGCCGTTCCGGGATTCCGTTGCCACCATAAAAGGGGTCTCCATTACCGCATGCACGGCAGGCCTTGTACCGGTAGCATAGGCCGCCTGAATTTCGTATCAACCTGACCCGGAGGCATACATGGGGTGGTGGAAGTCACGGCGGCTTCGTTTTCTGGCATCCAGCGTGGTGGCGCTGTTCGTGCTGTTCGTAATCCTGCGAGCGGTGTTCTTCGTCTTCTTCTCCGAGGTCGGCGGCTCCGTTGAGGCGGACCCCGACGATGTTATCCACGCGTTGGGTGTGGGTTTGCGCTTCGATTTGAGGCTGGCGCTGTTGATGGTGCTGCCCCTGGCGGTATTGGCGTGGTTACCACGCTTTAACTTGGTACGCTCGGCGCCGATACGCGCTCTGGGGCTGGTTTATATCACCGCGGCGACATTGCTGGTGCTGCTCACCTACATTCTTGACTTCGGCCACTACGCGTACCTGGGCGACCGGATCAACGTGACCGCTTTCCGCTTCCTGGAGGATGCCGCCATCTCCACCCGCATGGTCTGGGAGAGTTATCCGGTGGTCTGGATCACTTTGGGCTGGCTGGCCGTGACCACGCTGATGGCGCTGACGTTCCGAGCACTGGCACGCCGTTTTCTGTTGCGCGCCGCGATGCCCATTAGCACCACCGGTAAGTGGGTCGGCGGCGTGGCGGTGTTTCTGCTGGTGGTGTTCGGCCTGCTTGGCCGGGTCTCGAACATCAACATAGAAAACCCGGTGCCGCTGCGCTGGAGCGACGCCTTTGCCTCCGGCAACAACGCGGTGGCCGCGCTGGGTCTGAATCCGGTGCTGTTTCTTTATGACACCACCCTCCTCAGCAGCGACCCTTTCGACCGAAAAGCGGTGAAAAAATATTACCCGCTGATGGCGGATTTCCTGGCCTTGCCGGAGAGCGCCCGCGAGCCGCTGAATTTCGAACGCACCGTGTCGGTACAGCCACACCGGCTCGATGTCGACCGCCCGCCCAATATCGTGGTTGTGATGCTCGAGTCCCTGGGTGCCAGCCGCGTGGGGGCCTACGGCACGCCATTCGATCCCACCCCCAACCTGGACCGCATCGCCCGGGAAGGATGGTTCTTCGAGCATTTCTACGTGCCGGTGACCGGCACCGCGAAAAGTATCTGGGCGTTTCTCACCGGTATTCCCGACGTGGCCCCGGAAGAGACCGCGAGCCGCAACCCACTGATCGGCCACCAGCGCACCATCATTAACCAGTTGGAAGGCTACCGGAAGCTGTACATGGTGGGCGGCAACGCCGGCTGGGCCAACTTAGAGTCACTGCTGACCCGCAGCATCGACGGCCTGGAGCTGTATGAAGAAGGCGACTGGGAAGCGCCCAATGTGGATGTCTGGGGTATCTCCGATTTGAATCTGTTCAAGGAGTCCCACCAGATTCTTGATGCGATTCCGTCGGATCAGCCGTTTTTCGCCTTTATTCAGACCGCCGGCAACCACCGGCCCTTCACTATTCCGGAGAACAATGGCGATTTCGAACCCCGCTCCCTGCCGGAACAGCAGCTCAACGCCAATGGGTTCCGCAGCGCCGCGCAATACAACGCCGTGCGGCTACTCGATTATAACGTCGGCCGTTACATGGAGATGGCCCGCGAAAGCGATTACTTCGACAACACCATCTTCGTGTTCTTCGGCGACCATAACAATCGCATCACCACCATTCCACATATGCCGCCCTTCCAGGAGCAACTGCGCCTGGAAAGTCATCATGTACCGCATATGTTGTATGCGCCGGGTCTGCTGGAGCCCCGTCATGTGAAAGAGGTGGTCAGTCTGCTGGACGTGATGCCCACCCTCGCTGGCATGCTCGGGCTGGAATACCGCAATACTACCCTTGGACGGGACATCCAGATGCCGGCTCCAGAGGGCGCACGCAGTGCTTTCGTGGTGCTGCGCGAAGGACCGGCGCCGCGGATCGGCATGGTCACCCGCGAGCATCTGGTACGCCTAAACCATGACGGCGAAACAGCCACGCTCCACCGCCTGCACAGCGACAAGCCACGGCAGGACCGGTCCGGCGAAGACCCGCAAACCTTCCGGCACCTGTTCAATCTGGCCCGCGGCATGTACGAAACGTCCCGTTATCTGTTGTATGCCAACGCCATAGGTGACGGCAAGGTGCCTCTCGAAAAGTAGGTCGGATTAGCCGAAGGCGTAATCCGACACGGTCGGGCTGACACGGTCTGTCCGTCGGGTTACGGCCTTTGGCCTAACCCGACCTCCATCGAACGGACACAAAAAAGCCCGGCACGAAGCCGGGCTTTTTTGTTGATACCGATGTCACATCGGGATCAGAGCTTGCTGTCGAGTTCCGGAACGGCCTCGAAGAGATCCGCCACCAGGCCGTAGTCCGCCACCTGGAAAATCGGGGCTTCCTCGTCCTTGTTGATGGCAACGATCACCTTGGAGTCCTTCATGCCGGCCAGGTGCTGAATCGCACCGGAGATGCCCACCGCCATGTACAGGTTGGGCGCGACGATCTTACCGGTCTGGCCTACCTGCATGTCGTTGGGGACGAAGCCGGCATCGACAGCGGCGCGCGAAGCACCGACGGCGGCGCCCAGCTTGTCGGCCACCTTGTACAGGATCTCGAAGTTATCGCCGTTGCCCATGCCGCGACCACCGGAGATCACGATGTCGGCGCTGGTCAGCTCGGGGCGGTCGGACTTGGCCAGTTCTTCACCCACGAAGGTGGAGAGGCCGGCGTCCTTGACCACGTCCAGGTTGTCCACGGACGCGGAGCCGCCTTCCGCCGCCACGCCGTCGAAGGAAGTACCACGCACGGTGATCACTTTCTTCTCGTCGGCGCACTTAACGGTGGCGATAGCGTTGCCGGCGTAGATCGGACGCTTGAAGGTATCGCCGTCGATCACGTCGGAGATCTCGGAGATCTGAGCCACGTCCAGCAGTGCGGCCACGCGCGGCGCGAAGTTCTTGCCGGTGGTGGTGGCGGCGGCCAGGATGTGCTTGTAATCGGCGCCCACTTCGGCGACCAGCGCGGCGATGTTCTCGGCCAGCTGGTGCTCGTAGGCGTCATTATCGGCGCACAGTACCTTGCTCACGCCTTCCGCCTTGGCGGCTTCTTCGGCGACGGCGCCGCAGCCTTTGCCGGCGACCAGTACGGTGATGTCACCGCCGATTTCCTTGGCGGCGGCGAGAACGCTCAAAGTAACCTTGTTGAGCGTGGCGTTGTCGTGTTCGGCGTAAACTAAAACACTCATCAGATCACCTTCGCTTCGTTCTTCAGTTTCTCGACCAGCTCGTCCACGGAGCCCACCATAACGCCCGCCTTGCGCTCGGCCGGTGTTTCCACCTTCTCGATGGTCACGCGGGGGGTCATATCAACGCCGAGATCAGCCGGGGTTTTCACGTCCAGCGGCTTCTTCTTGGCTTTCATGATGTTGGGCAGGGAAGCGTAGCGCGGCTCGTTGAGACGCAGGTCGGTGGTGACCACCGCCGGCAGTGTCAGTTCCACGGTCTGCAGGCCGCCGTCGATTTCACGGGTGACCTTGACCTTGCCTTCTGCCACGTTCACTTCGGACGCGAACGTGCCCTGCGGCATGCCGGTCAGAGCGGCCAGCATCTGGCCGGTCTGGTTGTTGTCATCGTCGATCGCCTGCTTACCGAGGATAACCAGTTCCGGCTTTTCCTCGTCGACGATGGCTTTCAGTGCCTTGGCGATGCCCAGCGGCTGAATGTCTTCGTCGGTTTCCACCAGGATGGACCGGTCGGCGCCCAGCGCCATGGCGGTGCGCAGCTGTTCCTGAGCGGCTTTGGGGCCGATGCTGACAGCTACGATTTCGGTCACGACGCCTTTCTCTTTAAGGCGTACCGCTTCTTCCACGGCGATTTCGCAGAAGGGGTTCATGGCCATTTTCACATTGGCGAGATCAACGCCAGAGTTGTCCGCCTTCACGCGAACCTTAACGTTGTAGTCAATGACTCGCTTGATGGGTACAAGAACCTTCATAGGATCCTCGGAATCTTCCACTTGGTGACTGAAGTCGCTTCCGTCCGGGGGCTGCCACAAAACAGGGTTTGGAAGCCCACCGTGCCTTGTGGCAACCCGCCCGAATACTCGCTTTCACCAGTACTTAATAAGGACGGAAACGATGAAAGAGGCGAGACGACGCCGAACGCCGGGGCCCCGCGCGAGAGCCGGTATCTTGAACGCTGCCCCCCGACAGGTCAATAGGCCGAAGTTGGGTAAGCGGATGATTTTGCTGCCAATTGTGTCTTGATTTCATGACCCGCCGGTCGCCGATATCCTTGTAAATCAAGCACCTGGCAAGGGATAATCCAAACGAGTGTTTGAATCGGCGTGGAAGCCGATTCCGAAAAGTGGTGCGAGGTGGACGATGCCTTTATACTCCGCGCCACCCCAAGAGAACCGATAGCTAGGAGACAGGCTGTGGAACGCGAATCTATGGAAGTCGACGTTGTTATCGTCGGCGCCGGTCCGTCCGGTCTGGCAACCGCATGCCGCCTGGGTCAAATCGCCCAGGAAAGCGGTCAGGAACTCAGCGTCGTGGTGGTGGAGAAAGGCTCTGAAGTCGGTGCCCATATCCTCTCCGGCGCGGTATTTGAACCGCGTGCGCTCAACGAGCTGTTCCCCAACTGGAAAGAACTCGGCGCGCCGCTGAACACCGAAGTCGGCGGTGATGAGATCTTCTATCTCACCGGTGCCGAAAAAGGCTCCAAGGTGCCCAATCCGTTCGTGCCCAAGACCATGCACAACGAAGGCAACTACGTGATTTCCCTGGGCAACCTGTGCCGCTGGCTCGCCGAACAGGCGGAAGGTCTGGGCATCGAAGTGTTCCCCGGCTTCGCCGCCACTGAAGTGCTCTATAACGAGGACGGTTCGGTAAAAGGTATCGCCACCGGCGATTCCGGCATCGACCACAACGGCGAGAAGAAGCCCAGCTACACCCCCGGCATGGAGTTGCACGCCAAGTACACCGTGTTCTCCGAAGGCTGCCGCGGCCACCTGGGCAAAGGGTTGATGGAAAAATTCAACCTGCGTGAGGGTGTCGATCCCCAGCACTACGGCCTGGGCATCAAGGAACTGTGGGAAATCGACCCGGCCAAGCATCAGCAGGGCCTGGTGGTGCACACCGCCGGCTGGCCGCTGAGCGAATCCGGCTCCCACGGCGGCGGCTTCCTGTATCACATGGAAGACAACCAGGTGACCCTGGGTCTGATCACCGATCTGGGCTATTCCAACCCGCACGTTTCACCGTTCGATGAAATGCAGCGCTGGAAAACCCATCCGGAAATCAAAAAATTCCTGGAGGGCGCCAAGCGTGTCAGCTACGGTGCCCGTGCCATCGCCAAGGGCGGCCTGCAATCGCTGCCCAAGATGACCTTCCCCGGCGGTCTGCTGGTCGGCTGTGACGCCGGCACACTGAACTTCGCCAAGATCAAGGGTAACCACACCGCCATGAAGTCCGGCATGATCGCCGCGGAAGTGATTTCCAACGCCATCAAGGACGGCCGTGGCAGCGACGAACTGACCGAGTACAAGACCCAGTTCGAAAGCAGCTGGGTGTTCGAAGAGCTGCACACGCAGCGTAACTTCGGTCCCGCCCAGCACAAGTTCGGCAACCTGCTGGGTTCCGCCTTCGCGTTCGTGGACCTCAACATCCTCAACGGCAAAATGCCGTTCACGATGCGCGACACCACCCCGGACCACGACACACTCAAGCCGGCGGACCAGTGCAAGAAAATCAGCTATCCCAAGCCGGACGGCAAACTGACCTTCAACAAGCTGGATTCGGTGTTCCTGTCCAACACCAACCACGAGGAGGATCAGCCCTGTCACCTGCAACTCAAGGATCCGAGCATCCCCATTGAGTATAACCTGCCCAAGTACGACGAACCGGCGCAGCGCTACTGCCCGGCGGGCGTATACGAAGTAGTGGAAGACGAAAGCACCGGTGACAAGCGCTTCCAGATCAACGCGCAGAACTGCGTGCACTGCAAGACCTGCGACATCAAGGACCCCACCCAGAACATCAACTGGGTGGCACCGGAAGGCACCGGCGGCCCGAATTACCCGAACATGTAATTCGGCCGGTTCAATCGCAACGAAAAAGGCGCCTCAACGGCGCCTTTTTTGTGCCCACGAAAGTGGCTCTATATTGCCCGTTCAGAAATATTGAACGATCGGAGAGCCCGCCATGACCGCCTCCAGCGCCCGCCCGGAGAACACTTCCCTGCCCCTGCTCGACACCGACACCCTGCGCACTTTCGTGGCGATCGCCGAGAACGGCAGCTTCACGCGCGCCGCCCACCAGGTGTTCCGCACCCCTTCGGCGCTAAGCATGCAGATCAAGCGGCTGGAGGAAACCCTGGGCCAGAGCCTGTTCGTGCGCGAGGCGCGCCGGGTATCGCTGACCCCGGAGGGGGAAATCCTGCTCGGCTATAGCCGCCGCTTGCTGAAGCTGAATGAAGAAGCGGTGGGCCGGTTTCTGGCGCCGTCGCTGGAAGGCAGCGTGCGCCTGGGCACGCCGGACGACGTGGGCACCCGGGTGCTGCCCCAGGTACTGACCCGCTTCGCCCGATCGCACCCGGCGGTGCAGGTGAACGTCAACGCCGGGCGCAGCATCGACCTGTTGAAACGGCTGGACGACGGCGAACTAGACCTGGCGCTGGTCACCCTCGGCCACAGCGATCTGAGCGCCAAGCGTGGCCAGGTGGTGCACACCGAACCCTTGGTGTGGGCGGGCCGCGACGGCGGCGTGGCGATGCAGCGCTCACCCTTGCCGTTGTCGTTGGCCAATCACGGTTGCGCCTGGCGGGAAATGGCCCTGGGCGCGTTGGACAAGGCGGAGATCCGCTACCGCGTGGCCTACAACAGCGAACACTGCGCCGGCCAGGAAGCCGCCATGCTGGCCGACCTGGCGGTGGCGCCCTTCCCCGCCAGCCTGGTGCAACCGCCGCTGCGCGTGCTGGGCCCGGAAAGCGGCCTGCCCGCCCTGGGCGATTACCAGATCGCGCTGGTACGCCGCGACGGCTCGGGCCCCGCCGCCGAGGCCCTGGCGGAACAGGTGGTGCAGACCTTCCGCGAACGTTAGGGGTCGAGCTCTTCCTTGCCCTTCCACACCAGGCTGTACAGATCCTTGCGGCGGTCACGGATATTGGTGACCGAGCCTTCACTGTGCAGCAGCTTGAGCTTTTCCAGGTCGATGTCGGCGAACAACAGCATCTCGGTATTGGGGACCGATTCGCTGATGGTGCCGTCATGAGGGAAGTAAAAGTCACTGGGTGAAAACACCGCCGACTGGGCGTACTGAATGTCCACGTTGTCGACGCGCGGCAAATTGCCGACGCTGCCGGAAATCGCCACGTAGCATTCGTTTTCGATCGCCCGCGCCTGGGCACAATGGCGCACGCGCAGGTAGCCGTTTTTGGTGTCGGTCCAGAACGGCACGAACAGAATCTCCATGCCCTGCTCGGCCAGCAGCCGGCCCAGCTCCGGAAACTCCACGTCGTAGCAGATCAGAATGCCGATGCGGCCGGCGTCGGTATCGAAGATACGCAGACCGTCGCCGCCCTGGATCGCCCAGTCCTTGCGCTCGTGGGGGGTAATGTGAATCTTTTTCTGCTGCTCCACCGAGCCGTCACGGCGCATCAGGTAGGCGACGTTATATATGCGCCCGTCCTCTTCCAGCGGCATGGAGCCGCCGATGATATTGATGTTGTAGCTCACCGCCATGTCCGCCATGGCGTCGCGGATCTCCTCGGTGAAGCTGGCCAGGTAGCGCACCGCTTCCACTGAATTCAGGTCGGTCTTGAGGCCCATCAGTGGCGCGCTGAAGAATTCCGGCAGCACCGCGAAATCGGCCCGGTAATCGGACAGCGAATCGATGAAGAACTCCACCTGGCTGAGCAGGTCTTCCACCGAGCGAGCGCTACGCATGCGACGCTGCACCACGCCCAGGCGCACCACCGAGCGGCGCGGCCAGTCGCCGTCGTCCTCCGGCTGATAGAGGATGTTGTCCCATTCCAGCAGCGTGGCGTAGCCGCGGGAGCTTTCGTCCTCGGGCAGGTACTTGACCAGCAGGCGCTTGACGTCGAAACCGTTGGAAAGCTGGAAAGTCAGAATCGGGTCGTAAATGGTGCGGGCTTCCACTTCGGCGATGTACTCGGTCACCGTCATTTTGTCCGCGTAGTTGGTGTAGCCGGG
>DASUNW010000174.1:0-3785 GCA_036276955.1 Alcanivorax sp.
TCGGCTCCCTGCCTCACACCGTCCGGGACCCGGGGAACCCGCCACCACCTCAGCAGAAGGGAGCATCCCGCGAATCTTCCAAGAAGTGCTGGGAGCGAGCGGCTTGCGAATCTCGCCAGGAGGGCCGCTTCCGGGGTGGCGCGGACAGAACCGTATGAGCGCAGGGATGCGCGAATCGAGCCCCCAGGGATGGGTTCACGGCGTGTTCTGTCCGCGCCACCCCGGAAGCGGCGCGGTCGTTCTGGAGAGATTAGCGCCCGGTTAGCGGCGCAGCAGGGCCAGTTCGGCGTCCTGTTGCAGGACGGCCCAGAAGCGGCGGCCGTGGTCCGGGTCGACGCCGACCAGCGGCTGGTCCGCGCAGGCGTCGGGACGCGTCGGCGGCGTGGTCAGGTAGCCGCCGTCGAACGGGCCTTCCACCAGACAGTCCGCTCTGGCCAGGGGCTGCCAGCCCTCGGCGGTGCGCACGCCCAGGTTCAGGCTGTCCACGTCGCTGCCTTCCGGCGCGTCGAAGGTCAGTCCGTAGGCGTCGGAGACGGCGGTGGCCAGGTCCCACTCCTTGCTGGCGGTGGCCGGCAGGGTATGCGGTTGCTTGGCGGTGCCGTCGGGCTGGCTGCCGGGCAGGCCGACCATGGTTTCGATGTCCTTCACCGCGCCGTAGGCGCTGGAGTAGGTGCCGGTCTGGTTCTGGGTGCCGCTGATGATGAGGATGTCCGACGCGGTCTCGGCGCTGCCTTGCTGCCAGCTCATGGTGACCAGCTCTTTCAGGTCGATGGTGGTTTCGGGGATCTCCACCTCGGTGTCGTTGAGCGGCACCAGACGGTTGGCGCCGTTCAGGTTCGGGGTCCAGGGCTGGTGGTACTGGAACAGGAACTGGTAGCCCAGGCGCATCAGGTCGGTGACGGTGTCCGCGCGGCTGAAGCCGGGGGTGATGCTCATGTCGCGGGTGCGGCTCTCGACCCGGTTAAAGGTGTTGTTGGTGCCGGCCACCATGCGCGCCACGCTGCCGTCGTCGCCGGTGCAGTCGTTGCTGATGTAGCTGGCGTCCAGGTACATCACCGGGCGGGTGCCCTCGGGGATGGAATTGGGGTAGACCAGCCGTTCGCAGCGGTTCTTGGTACGGGTGAAGCGGTCCAGCAGTTTCCACTGCGGGTCGGCCAGTTCTTTAACGCCGTCCTCGTTGCTGCCGATGGTGTGCTCCACGAACCAGGATTCGTAGTCGACCCGGTCACCCTGGAAGGTGAGCACCGAAGCGTTGGCGTCGTAGGCCGGCGAACCGTTGTCCATCGTGTTCATTTTCTGTTGAACGATACGCTGCACCAGATCGCGCTCGCCGTAGCGGAATTCGTAGCCTTTATAGGAGGCGTTGCCGGACATGATCTGGGTGTACTGCGGCAGGCGGTAGTTGCCGTCGGCGGTGGTCCAGGACGACGGATCGACCCAGATCGGCGCCTGGATCACGGAGCGCTGGTACATATGCTCGTGGCCCTGCACCCAGAGCACGTCATGGCGTGCGAAAAACGCGCGGATCCGGTCCCAATTGTCCATCAGCGCGTTGTCGCCTTTGATGCCCTCGACGATCATCTCGCGGGTTTCACCGTACTTGGCGCCGATCAGGCCGTCGTGGCTGGCGATCACCAGATGGTCGAATTTACCTTCGTTGGCGGCCACTTCCTGTGTGATCCATTCAAAAGCGATGGGCAGGTTGTAGTACTTGAGCAGGATGATCATCACGTTGTCGCGGATCACGTAGTAGTTCAGGTACTGGGCGCCGGCCATGTGCACCGCATCCTCGGGGATGTAGTGCTTCATGTTCTCGATCCACTCCACGGAGTAGGCGTAGCTGTCCTCGTGGTTGCCCATTAGCGGCAGGAATTCGATGCCGGCGTCGCGGTAGCTCTCCGCCACCGAG
Source organism: Alcanivorax sp. (assembly GCA_036276955.1). GTDB lineage: Bacteria > Pseudomonadota > Gammaproteobacteria > Pseudomonadales > Alcanivoracaceae > Alloalcanivorax. Next base: position 1,910 of record DASUNW010000174.1, read on the forward strand.
GTCCATTGCTCGAATTCCCGGGTGGTGCCGTGGTCGGTGAGGTCGCCCACCGGGATCACGATGTCCACGCCCAGGGCCTGTTCTTTGTCGAGCACCGCTTTCATCGGGTGCATCGAGACGTTGTCGCCACCGCCCTGGGTGTCCGGCAGCAGGCCGATTTTCAGGGTGGTGGCCGGCGGCGTGGTACCGCCGTTACCGCCACCGGCGTTATTATCGGAGCTGGACGAATCGCCGCCACAACCGCTCAGCATGGCCGCCAGCAGGCCGGAGGCCAGCGAAAAAGGAATGCTTTTCATGTTTGTCCCCATAAATAAGAATAAAACCCGGAGACAGCATGGGTGAGCAAAGCGTCACGCTTATAACGGTATAGTGAATTTTATTTGAAGGCGCCGGTGAGCACCCGGGCCAGGGCTTCGCCCTGGTCTTCCTGCAAAAAGTGGCCGCCGTTTTCGATGGTGGTGTGGGGCTGGCCCTGGCAGCCGGGGATCAGCTTGCGCAGCACCGCGTCGGCGCCGGCGGTGATCGGGTCCTTGTCGCTGAAGGCGGTGATGAACGGCTTGTCGAACGCCATCAGTGATTGCCAGGCTTCGCGGTTTTCGGCGGCGCCGGGCGCGTCCGGGCGGTCGGGCACCAGGGCCGGGAACTGGCGCGCGCCGGCTTTGTAGCGTTCTTCCGGAAACGGGGCGTCATAGGCGGCCAGCACCGCCGCCGGCAGTTCCGTGGTGGTGGCGCCCTGGATGATCATGCTGACCGGGAATTCCGGCACCGTCTGGGAAAAGTCCCGCCACTTCCGGAACGCCTCGCCGGGGTCGTGCTCGCCGTCCGGCAGGAAGGTGTTGGCGGCGATCACCCGGGCGAACCGCTCGGGATGATTGCCCACCAGGCGCAGCCCGATCAGGCCGCCCCAATCCTGGCAGATCAACGTCATGTCCTGTAGATCCAGGTGGTCCAGCAGCAGGCTGCGCACCCAGGCCACGTGCCGGTTATAGGTGTAGTCCTCGCGGTTCACTGGCTTGTCCGAGCGGCCGAAGCCGATCAGGTCCGGGGCGATCACCCGGTAGCCGGCGGCCACCACCGGCTCGATCATATGCCGGTACAGGTAGCTCCAGGACGGTTCGCCGTGGAGCATCAACACCACCGGGGCGTCGCGTTCGCCCTCGTCCAGATAGTGCATGCGCATCTCATGGCCTTCGCCGTCGTCGACCTGGGCGTAGTGGGGCGCCCAGTTATAGCCGGGCAGGTTTTCGAAGCAGGTGTCCGGGGTGCGCAGATAGTCCATGTCAGTGCTCGCGTCGGAAGGGGAGCGTTTACCGTAAGGCTGGATTTTCGGTCGCGCAATGACCGCTTCTTCCTGCCGGGTGGCGGCTTGTGGTAGCGGGCTAGGAGGCGGCTTCGTTGAGGACGGTGAGGAAGGCGTCGCCGTAGGCTTCCAGCTTGCGGTCGCCGACGCCGCTGACGGCGGCCATTTCGTAGCGGTCGCGGGGGCGCAGGGCCAGCATGTCCATCAGGGTGGCGTCGTGGAAGATCACATAGGGCGGCACGCCTTCCTCCTCCGCCAGCTGCTTGCGGCGGGCGCGCAGCGCTTCCCAGAGCTGGCGGTCCGCTTCCGCCACCTGCGGTTTGCTGCGGCGGGTGCGCTCGGCGGATTTGGCCGCGTCCTTGCGCAGGTGCAGCGGCACTTCACCGCGCAGGTAGGGGCGGCAGGTCTCGGTGAGCTTGAGCGCGCCGTAGCCGTCCGCGTCCACGGCGAGCAGGCCGCGCGCCACCAGTTGCCGGTAGATGGCGCGCCACTGGCTGGCGGAGAATTCGCCGCCGATGTTCCAGGTGGACACATGGTCGTGGCCGGCGGCGGCCACTTTGTCGCTGCGGTTGCCGG
>DASUNW010000175.1:0-38152 GCA_036276955.1 Alcanivorax sp.
GGCGCTGATCGTCGAAACCCACCGCCCGCCGCATGGCCGCGGAGTCACTGTTGACCATCACCGTCACCGGCAAGCCGGCGGCGCGGGCCAGCTTGAGGCCCTTGGTCAGCGCCGGCTGCGGCGCTTTCAGGTCACGGTCCAGGAAAACCAGAATGCCTCCGCCTTGGCCGGCGGTACCCGTCTGGGTCGTCATAACAACTGCTCCTTGCTGGTGTGGCCGAAGCGGCCACCACGGCTACAATCACGCAACATCGTCGAGCATGCAATACGGTCGCGATGCCCACCGGGATGGTGGTCATGATCAACAGCGGATAGCCCCAGTGGGTGAAGATCGCCACCAGCAGCACCTGGCCCTGTTCCATGCGGTCGCCCAGATCCACATTCAGCGTGGTCACCGCGGCGGGCGGTGAGGGTGCCGGTGAGCGGCAGGTGCTCCTCCAACTGGCGGAATTCCACGGTGACAGGGACACCGGCTCTCTGGCGACCGCCGGCGCGCATCCATACCGTTACCTCCATGATTTCGGTGTCGTGACTCGCCCTGGGAGTGGGCCTTCATAAACGACAATGAAATGATTCCCTTTATCGATGGCGTCCGCATAAGACAGCCCGCGGAAACCGATCAAGCCGCCATCTCCAGCCTAATGGTTTGCCATGAAAGGCCCGCGAAGGCCGAGAGAGAAAGCATTAAAAGTCCTATAAATCACTTTATCTTTACCCAATAAAACCCTGTTTTATATGGGTTTCTGTTATTAATGTTGACGCGTTATTTAGTCAGGCAATGGAGCGTGCGGTCATTATTTGACCTTGCCCGTGGTTGGCATAGACTCATTGCAACGGGGGCTAATGGAGTGCCGCGCTCAAAGCTCTCAATACAAAGAACAAGAAAAAGGGGAAAATCATGTCCATGGATTTCGAAGATCGTCTTGAGCAAATGCGCACGAAAGTAGGGCAGTTGGCCGGCGAGCTGGGGACGGAAGAAGCCACCAAGAACGCGCTCGTTATGCCCTTTATCAAGGACATTCTTGGCTATGACGTCTTCAACCCACTGGAGGTTATTCCGGAGTTCACCGCCGACCAGGGCATCAAAAAGGGAGAGAAGGTTGATTACGCGGTGAAGCAAAGCGGCTCGATTCAGCTCCTGATTGAGTGCAAACGTGCCGGTGACAGCCTGGGTTTCAAGCATGCCTCCCAGCTGTATCGATACTTCTCGGTCACCGAGGCGCGAATCGCCATTCTGACCAACGGGGTGCGCTAGACAAAAGAGGACTTCCGGGACATTGTCCAGCGAGCCACTGGCCAGTTCCTTAATGACAGCCTCAATGAACGCCTCAAGGGCGCGGTGAAAGACGATTACGCGGTACGCCCATCTCCGGCGCTTTCTGAAGAGCCGGTCCCCGACGACGGGCCGCAGGTGGAAACCACTGCCGAAGAGCTCCAGGGCTTCTACATCGTTCGGGCGATTTTGTCGGACGAGGTGGACATCAACCGCATCATCGAGCGGGACACGCTCAGCTACATCAATAACTACGTGTAATGTATATTATGTTAAATAGAGGATATGGCACACACTCGCATTCGTCAGTCGTTCCAGGTACAACAATAGCGCTGTAGAGACCCGGGCCTTGTTTTGCGAATTCTCCTGCTAAGTGATCTTCACCACGAACTGATACGTCGTCATGGCGAATCCCCCGCCTCGCTTCCGGACGTCGCCTGCGACCTGGTGGTTCTGGCCGGCGATATCGATGTGGGCGCCGCCGGGGTGCGATGGGCGGCGGCGGAGTCCGACCGGTTGGGCAAGCCGATACTCTATGTGGCGGGAAACCATGAGCATTACGGTCAGGACATCGGCGCCAATCTTCGCGTACTGCGGCGCGCCGCTGTTGGTACCGGTGTGCACTTCCTGGAGAACAATCGAGTCGATCTGGGCGGCGTGCGCTTCCTGGGCTGCACGCTCTGGACCGATTACCGACCCGGCACCGAGGATCGCCGCGCCGCGATGGCGTTGATCGGCGCGCGGTTGCCTGATCATCAGTTGATCCGTTCCGCCAAGCGGCCGTTTACGCCGGCCTTGGCATACCGTCGCCATCGCCGTTCGGCGCGCTGGCTGGCGACCGAACTGGCGCGCCCTTTCGCCGGGCCGACCGTGGTGATCAGTCATCACGGACCCTCGGTACACTGCGCTCATCCCCTGTTCTCCCCCGGGCCGCTGGATGGCGCCTTCTTTTCGACGCGGGACGACCTGGTGGCGCGAGCCGACCTCTGGATGTTCGGCCACACTCATCAATCGCTGGATACCCGCGTCGCGGGCTGCCGTCTGGTCTCCAACCAGCGCGGTTATCGGGGCGAAACGTCCGGCTTCGATCCGGCGAAGATCGTGTCTCTGCCGGTGGCCTGAGACCAGGTCAGTCCGTTACCGCCGCCATGGCGCCGGTCAGCGCGGTGAGCTGGTCCGGCTCGATAATGAACGGCGGCATGATATAGACCAGCTTGCCGAACGGGCGGATCCACACGCCCTGCTCCACCAGCCGCTTCTGGGTGGCGGCCACGTCGCAGGAGGCCTCCAGTTCCAGCACGCCGATCGCGCCCAGGGCGCGCACGTCGGCGACGCCGGGGGCGCCGCGCAGCGGTTCCAGCTCCCGGCGCAGCTGTGACTGGATCGCCGCCACGCGGCCGCGCCAGTCGCTCTCCAGCAGTTCGTCGATGCTGGCGTTGGCCACCGCGCAGGCCAGCGGATTGCCCATGAAGGTGGGGCCGTGCATCAGCACGCCGGCTTCACCGCCGCAGATGCCGGCGGCCACACGGTCGCTGCACAGGGTCGCCGCCAGGGTCATGTAGCCGCCGGTGAGCGCCTTGCCCAGGCAGAGTATGTCCGGGCAGACCCCGGCGTGGTCCATGGCGAACAGTTCGCCGGAACGGCCAAAGCCGGTGGCGATTTCATCGAAAATCAGCAGCACGCCGTGCTCGTCGCACAGACGGCGTGCGCCGCGCAGGTATTCCGGGTGGTAGAAGCGCATACCACCGGCGCCCTGCACCACCGGCTCCAGAATCACCGCCGCCACTTCGTGGCTGTGCTGTTCCAGCAGGCCGCGCAGGGAATCCAGGTCGCGGTCGTCCCAATCGTCGTGGTAGCCCACCGACGGCGCGTCCGCGAACAGGTGCTTGGCCAGCACCTTGCTGAACAGATGGTGCATGCCGTTGACCGGGTCGCAGGTGGCCATGGCGCCGAAAGTATCACCGTGGTAGCCGTTGCGCAGCGCGATCAGGCGGTGCTTTTCCGACTGACCCTGGCTGAGCCAGTACTGCAGCGCCATCTTGATCGCCACTTCCACGGACACCGAGCCGCTGTCGGCCAGAAACACCTTGTTGAGCGGTTCCGGCGTCATCGCGACCAGCCGCTTACCCAGTTCCACCGCGGGCTCATGGGTGATGCCGCCGAACATCACATGGGCCATCTTGTCGATCTGATCCTTGGCCGCCTGGTTCAGGCGTGGGTGGTTGTAACCGTGAATCGCCGCCCACCAGGACGACATGCCGTCGATCAGGGTGCGGCCGTCTTCCAGCTCCAGGCGCACTCCGTCGGCGCGCGCCACCGGATAGGTGGGCAGCGGCTGGGAGGTGGAGGTGTAGGGGTGCCAGAGATGGTTACGGTCGAACTCGAGATCAATGGACATAGCGTGCTCGGGGCGGATTAGGTGGGCGAACCATGCCAATTCCCGGGCCCGTTCTCAAGTCCCGCCGGCACTGTGACTTCGCGGCTAAAGATTTTCGCCGGTTCGCCGACATTCCCCACACCCTTATGCAGTAACCCGTTGGACTCCCCCATGCTTAGTCGCTTCAAGATCGGCACCCGTCTCGGCGGTGCCTTTGCTGTTATTTTGATTCTCCTGCTGGCCGCTTCGGCCACCGGCCTCTTTTCAGTGACACGGATCGCCGAGACCACCCGCGATGCGTTGCAGACCGACGGCGCCCTGGCGTCCAACGCCGGCGTGGTGCGCCGCCTGGCGTTGGAGTTGCGTCGCTACGAGAAAGACGTGTTCATCAACATGGCCGACAGGGCGATTTGCGCGAGCGCATCGTGGCCACCGGGCGGGATGAGCCGGCGCAATTACTGCAAGCCATGGCGGCGATGAGCGACTCCCTGGTCAAGCTGGTGTCCGCGCTGCGCGGTGCCAGTGAAACCGTTTACATCGGTGCCAACGAAATTGCCCTGGGCGCCCAGGATCTCTCCTCGAGGACCGAAGAACAGGCCGCCGCGCTGCAGGAAACCGCGGCCAGCATGGAGGAGATCACCGCCACCTCGGAGCACAATGAGAAAAACACCCGTGAGGCCGACCAGCTCGCCGACAGCGCCTCACGCAGCGCCCAGCAAGGGGGCGACGAGATGCGCGCCAACATCGCCCTGATGGAACAGGTGGTGGCGAGCTCCAAGAAAATGAACGGCATCATCAAGACCATCGACGATATCGCCTTCCAGACTAATATCCTGGCCCTGAACGCGTCCGTTGAGGCGGCCCGGGCCGGCGATAAAGGCCGTGGATTCGCCGTGGTGGCCAGCGAGGTGCGCCTGCTGGCGAGCCGGGCCGGTGATTCCGCCGGCGAGATTCGCACCCTGCTTGAAAGCACCGGCGCGCAGATCGCCACCTGCGCGGATCAGACCCAGCGCAGCGGGGAAACGCTGAACGGCACCGTGCAATCGATCAAAAAGCTGGCCGAGCTAATGCGAGACGTGGCGTCCGCCACCACCGAGCAGATCGGCGGCATCCAGCAAATCAGCACCGCGGTGACACAGATGGACGCGGTCACCCAGCAGAACGCGGCGCTGGTGCAGCAATCCAGCAGCGCGGCCGGCTCGCTGGAAGATCAGGCGAGTCATCTGAAGTCGTTGGTGACATCGTTCCGCATTCCGGAGGCTTAGAACGGCGCGGCCAGCCGCGCCAGCACGCCGTAGGCGTCGCCGGGGTTCTTGGTGCCGGAGATATCCAGATCGAACACATGGAACAGCGGGAACACCAGGCCCAGGGTCGCCACCGAATCCAGGTTGGCGACCAGGTCGTGGCGGTAGCCCAACCGCAGCCGGGTCCGGCTGGGGACGCCCCACTGCAGACGCGCGCCGGCGTAACGGGCGTCCAGGTTCTGTTGCAGCGCTTCGAACCGATCCAGGTTCAGCTTTAATCGGGTCGGCATGCCGGCGTAGTGAAAATCCGTGGCCAACTCCGCGTGGGCCTTCATGGTGTACGGGCTGGCCACCATGCCCGGCCCCCGGTTGGGAAACAGGTTTTCCACTCTCAGAGCCAGATCCAGCTCGCCGAAGGAATGGCTCAGCCGGGTGTCCACGGTGAAGCCCTGCTGCTCGCTGAGCGTCACCGGGGCTTCGAAGGCGGAGCCGAACGTCCGTTGATTGCTCAGCTCATAGTTGTACAGGTCGATCCGGTGGGCCTGGAACGCGGTTTCCAGCCGGTACGGGCTGGTGGACGGCCCGAACAGCCGCTCCACGGTGAGGCCGGCTTCGTTGGTGACCGCGCCGCTGCCCACCATGCCGGAGCCGTCATTGGCGACCAGCCCCGTCGCCATCGGCCCGCCGGTTTCGGGAAACAGGGCGTTCAGCCGGGTGTGGGTGCGGGCCACCAGCGCCGAGGACACGCACTGGGTGGGCAGTTGGATACGGGCGCCGGAGCCGGCCTCCAGGTGCATTTCGTCCTGTTCCACCTGCTGACGGATAACGCCGTCGTTGCCGAGTCTGGGTCCGGTCTCCATGCTGCTGAGCCCCTGAAACAGGCCGGCCGCGGCGGCCGGCTGCACCAGCGCGGCAAGCACCAGTGCTTGGGGCAAGCGTTTGAGGGCGGCGGGTACGGCTGTGGAGGCTTTCATCGCGGCACTATGCCGCATGATGCCGATGGCGAAAAGGCCCCTGCGGTTTTCGTTGCCGGGGTCGACGAACTGCGTTTTCATGGGAGCAGCAGCCAAGCAGCGAAGAGACGCGCATGATGACCGCAGCCGGCAGCGATCGAGACTTTCTTCTATCCAGAGGCGGGCTTGGGGTGGCTCTTATCGCCCTCGCCTGTCTGCTGCTGCTTGTGTCCCCCGCCCCGGCGCAAACGTCGCCGTCCGCCGAGCGCGGCCCGGAAGTCCGGGTGATGGACCTGAAAGGCGCCATCGGTCCGGCGGTCAGCGACGGCTTCGTGCGCGCCCTGGAGGACGCCAACCGCGCCGGCGCGGCGCTGTTCGTGTTGCGTCTCGACACCCCCGGTGGCCTGGATAAGTCCATGCGCACCATGATCCAGGCGATCCTTGATTCCGAAGTCCCGGTGGCCACCTATGTGTCGCCGTCCGGCAGCCGCGCGGCCAGCGCCGGCACCTATATTCTGTACGCCTCGCACGTGGCCGCCATGGCCCCGGCCACCAACCTGGGGGCGGCCACGCCGGTGCAGTTGGGCGGTGTTGAGCCCCCCGCCCCGGCCGGCGGCGAGGCCGAACCACCCGCCCAGGACAGTGCGTCGGCGCTGCGCCGCAAACAGATCAACGACGCGGTGGCCTATATTCGCGGCCTGGCCGAGTTGCGCGGACGCAACGCGGACTGGGCGGAGCGCGCCGTGCGCGAGGCGGTCAGCCTGACCGCCGCCGAGGCCGAAGCGCAAAACGTGATCGACCTGGTGGCCCAGGATCTGGATGCCTTGCTCGCCGAATTGGACGGTTTTGCCCTTCACGACGGCGGCACCCTGGCGCTCACCGATTACCGGCTGGTGGAGGTGGAACGCGATTGGCGCACCCACTTCCTGGCGGTGATCACCGACCCCAGCATCGCCTACATCCTGATGCTGGTGGGTATCTACGGGCTGATTCTTGAGTTTTCCAACCCCGGTTTCGGCATTCCCGGCGTGCTCGGCGCCATCTGTCTGCTGCTGGCGCTGTACGCCCTGCAAATGCTGCCGGTGAGCTATGTGGGGCTGGCTTTGATTGTGCTCGGCATCGGCTTGATGGTGGCGGAGGGCCTGTCGCCCAGCTTCGGCGTGTTGGGGGTGGGCGGCGGATCGGTTCGATCATGCTGATGGACACCGACCTGCCCGCCTTTCAGATCGCCATGCCGGTGATCGCGGCGGTGGGCGTGGGTAGCCTGGCGCTCACCGGGCTGACCGTGCGGCTGGCGTTCAAGGCCCACGGCCGGCCGGTGGTCACCGGCGGCGATACCCTGATTGGACAGAGCGCCGTGGCGGCCGAGGATTTCGGCGCTGAGGCCGGCGGCCAGGTGCGCGTTGCCGGCGAACGGTGGCGCGCCACCAGCGACGAGGCCGTCGGCCAGGGCGATACGGTGATCATCCGCCGCCGGGACGGCCTCACCCTTCATGTGTCCCGACAAGGAGACAAACCATGATGTTCGAATATTTCTGGATTGCGCTGGCGATTCTTATCGTCGGCTTCGTGGTCAGCATGTTCCGCATTCTCCGCGAGTACGAGCGCGGCGTGATCTTCATGCTCGGGCGCTACCACAAAGTCAAAGGCCCGGGCCTGATTCTGGTGATCCCGGTGATCCAGCAGATGGTTAAAGTGGATCTGCGCGTGCGGGTGCTGGATGTGCCCAGCCAGGACGTGATCTCCCGCGACAATGTGTCGGTGAAGGTCAACGCGGTGCTCTATTTCCGCGTGGTCGACCCGGAACGGGCTGTGATCAATGTGGAAGATTTCTACGACGCCACCAGCCAGCTCTCGCAAACCACGCTGCGCTCGGTGCTCGGCAAGCACGAACTGGACGAAATGCTCGCCTCCCGGGACGAACTGAATCGGGACATTCAGGAAATCCTGGATGCACAGACCGATCCCTGGGGCATTAAGGTCGCCAACGTGGAAATCAAGCACGTGGACCTGGACGAGGATATGGTCCGGGTGATCGCCCGCCAGGCGGAAGCGGAACGGGTGCGGCGCGCCAAGGTGATTCACGCCAATGGCGAGAAAGAAGCGTCCGAGGTGCTGCTGGACGCGGCGCGGACCCTGTCGGCGCAGCCCCAGGCCCTGCAGCTGCGGTATCTGCAGACCCTCACCGAGGTGGCCAATGACCGCACCTCCACGATCGTCTTCCCGCTGCCGATGGATATGATCGACAGCTTTCTGAAGAAAGACTGACGCCTGTCGGCGCCGCGCTTATTTACTTAGCTCTTATTTGCTCAAGTAACGCATCGCCCGCTCGATCCCGTCCAGGGTGAGCGGGTACATGTGGTGGTCGTTGAGCTGCTTGATCCACTGGGTGGAGGTGGTCATCTGCCAGGCCTTTTCCGGCTCCGGGTTGATCCACACCACTTTTTCGTAGGTTTCCTTGAGGCGCTGGAACCAGACCGCGCCGGGCTCGTCGTTCCAGTGCTCCACGGAGCCGCCCACCGAGTTCACTTCGTAGGGGCTCATGGCGGCGTCGCCGATGAAGATCACCTTGTAGTCGCTGCCGTACTTGTGCAGCACGTCCCAGGTGGAGTGCTTCTCGTCCCAGCGGCGCCGGTTGTCCTTCCAAACGTACTCGTAGATGAAGTTATGGAAGTAGAAATACTCCAGGTGCTTGAATTCCAGCCGGGCGGCGGAGAACAGCTCTTCGCAGAGTTTGATATAGGGGTCCATGGAGCCGCCGATATCAAAGAACAGCAGTACTTTGACGCGGTTTTCCCGCTCCGGGCGCATCTTGATGTCGAGCAGGCCGGCGTTGCGCGCGGTGGAGCGGATGGTGTCGTCCATATCCAGCTCTTCGTCGCGCCCGGTGCGGGCGAACTGGCGCAGCCGGCGCAGAGCGAGCTTGATGTTGCGAATGCCCAGCTCCACGGAATCGTCCAGGTTGCGGAATTCCCGCTTTTCCCAGACCTTCACCGCGCTCTTGTTGCGCGACGGGCCGGTCATGCGCACCCCTTCCGGGTTCTCACCGTAGCCGCCGAACGGGCTGGTGCCGCCGGTGCCGACCCACTTGTTGCCACCCTGGTGGCGTTTTTCCTGCTCCTCCAGGCGCTTTTTCAGTTCCTCGAGGATCTTTTCCAGGCTGCCCAGGCCCTGCAGCTTTTCCCGCTCTTCCGCGGACAGGGTCTTTTCCATCTGCTTGCGCAGCCATTCCTCGGGAATGGTCTGGCTCAGCCAGCCCGGTTCGATGCTTTCCAGGCCTTCGAAATAATGCGCGAAGGCGCGGTCGAAACGGTCGTAGTATTTCTCGTCCTTGACCATCACCGTCCGCGACAGCATGTAGAAGTCCTCGATGGACCCGAACGCCACGTGATGCTTGAGCGCGGCGAACAGATCCAGCAGTTCACGCAGCGTCACCGGCACCTTATGGGCGCGCAGGTCCTCGAAAAAACCGATCAGCATAGAAACCTCTATCGGTTAAAGGATCTACCGTTCCCGGCGGCTCATGAAAGCCAGCCGTTCCAGCAGCTGTACGTCCGCTTCGTTCTTCACCAGGGCGCCGTACAGCGGCGGGACCGCGGTCTTGGTGTCACGGTTGCGCAGGATGTCCTGGGGAATGTCGTCGGCCATCAGCAGCTTGAGCCAGTCGATCAGTTCGCTGGTGGAGGGCTTCTTCTTCATGCCCGGCACTTTGCGCAGGTCGAAGAAGATTTCCAGCGCTTCGGTGACCAGTTCCTTCTTAATTTCCGGAAAATGCACGTCCACGATCTGCATCATGGTCTTGGCATCGGGGAAATTGATGTAATGGAAGAAGCAGCGGCGCAGGAAGGCGTCGGGCAGCTCTTTCTCATTGTTGGAGGTGATGATCACGATCGGGCGCTTCTCGGCGCGGACCATTTCACCGGTCTCGTAGACGAAGAATTCCATGCGATCCAGCTCCTGGAGCAGATCGTTGGGGAACTCGATGTCCGCCTTGTCGATCTCATCGATCAGCAGCACCACCTGGTCCTCGGCCTGGAACGCCTGCCAGAGCTTGCCCTTCTTGATGTAGTTGGACACGTCTTCCACGCCTTCGGCGCCGAGCTGGGAGTCGCGCAGGCGTGACACCGCGTCGTACTCGTACAGGCCCTGCTGCGCCTTGGTGGTCGACTTGATATGCCAGGCCAGCAGCGGCATGCCCAGCGACTCGGCCACTTGCTCGGCGAGCAGGGTTTTGCCGGTGCCCGGCTCACCCTTGATCAGCAGCGGACGCTGCAAAGCGATGGCCGCGTTGACGGCCATTTTCAGATCTTCCGTGGCAACGTACTGTTCGGTGCCCTGAAACTGCATGCCAGTTTCTCCACATCAGCGAGAATAACGCTGCGCACTCTAGCAACCCGCGCATCCGGGGCAAAGGGCCAGAATCGCCATCTTGCAGTCGGTTTGCGTCAGCCGGGCGCCCGGGGTGTGGCATAATCCGCCGCCATGAACCTGTTATTACTGCATCCCGACCAGCGCCTCGACGGCAACCGCTGGCGTCTTAACGACCGCCAGGCCACCCATGTGCGCACGGTGCTGAAGCTCGCGGAGGGCGATCACTGCCGCGCTGGACTTCTCAACGAGGGCACCGGAAAGGCGGTGCTGGAATCGATTAAAAACAACGAGATAGAGATATCTTTTAAAGTCGATTCAAGACCAATGGCCGCCCTGCCCCTGTCCCTGCTGCTGGCCCTGCCCCGCCCCAAGATGCTCAAGCGGCTGCTGGTGGACGCCGCCAGCCTGGGCATCAAGAAGATCGTGCTGGTGAACGCCGCCAAGGTGGACAAGAGCTACTGGCAGACGCCCCATCTCAAGGGCGATCTGTTGCGGGAAAAATTACTGCTGGGGCTGGAACAGGCCGGCGATCCGGTGCTGCCGGAACTGCGCCTGGCGCCGCGTTTCCGCCCGTTCGTGGAGGATGAGTTGGACCAGTGGGCCGGCCCCGGGCAGCGCCTGCTGGCCCACCCCGGGCCGCTTCCGGACCTGCCGCGCGGCCTGAGCGAGCCCGCCACCCTGGCGATTGGTCCCGAAGGCGGTTGGACGCCGTTCGAAGTGGCGCTGCTGGAGCAACAAGGCTTTGCGTGCCACCGCTTTGGCAGCCGGATTTTGCGGGTGGAAACCGCCCTGCCCGCCCTGGTGGGCGCGCTAATGCAGTTGCCGTAGGTCGGATTGAGCGCAGCGAAATCCGACACGGTCTGTCCGACACGGTCTGGTCGACGTCCGCGCCGGGTGTCGGGTTACGGCCTTTGGCCTAACCCGACCTACGAGTTAGCGGCGGTAGGGGTTGCGGCGCGGTTTGCGCGGTGCCTTGTCGCCGCGCTGGTGGCGCAGCCGGGCGCGGCCGTAGAGGCCGGTGTATTTCTTGCCCTTCAGGTCGACGCGCTCGGTGAGCGGCTTGATTTCCTGTTCGCTGAGTTCCTGCCAGCGCCCGGTGCGCAGCGACGACGGCAGCGTCAGGTCGCCGAAGCGAATGCGGATCAGCCGCGCCACTTCCAGGTCCTGGGACTGGAACAGGCGGCGTACTTCCCGGTATTTGCCGCCGGTCAGTCTTACCTTGTACCAGTGGTTGGCGCCCTCGTCGGCGCCGCCGGCGTCTTCAATACCGTCGAATTTGGACACACCGTCCTCGAGCAGCACGCCGTCCAGCATCGCCTTGCGCTTGTCTTCGCTCAGGGTGCCGTGCACGCGCACCGCGTACTCCCGCACGAAGCCGTTGGACGGGTGCATCAGCCGGTGCGCCAGCTCACCGTCGGTGGTGAACAGCATCAGCCCGGTGGTGTTGATGTCCAGACGGCCCACCTGCACCCAGCGCATGCCCTGCAGCTTGGGGAGGTTATCGAACACGGTGGGGCGGCCCTGCGGATCGTTCCGCGAGCACACTTCCCCGACCGGCTTGTGATAAATGATCACGCGCCGAACTATGTCTTCTTCCGCCTTCACTCGAATGATCCTGCCGTCGACTCTGATTGTGTCATCCGGCTCCGCCCGGTCTCCCAGCGTCGCCACCTGGCCGTTCACGGAAACTCGCCCATCGGCGATCCAGGTCTCCAGTTCACGGCGTGATCCCAGCCCGGTGCGGGCCAGGACTTTCTGCAACTTCTCACTCATGGGGCGATTGCTCGTCCTCGTCGGCCGTTTTAGCGGCGTGCTCGCCGGCCCCTTGCTCGGGGGCCGGTTTGCGGCGAAATTCCTCTTCGAAGCCGGCGTTCACGGCATCCACCTTATCAATACTCATCAAGGTGGACTCGTCCATTTCCGGTTCTTCGTCCAGGGCGGCGAAAATTTCCTCGTTGCGGGCTTCGCGCTCGCCTTCGGTGCGGGCGCCGAAGGCGGCCGTGGCGTCGTCATCGTCACCGGCGGCGTCGGGCGCGTCGCTGAGCGCCAGTTCCTCGTTGAGCTTGTCCAGATCCTTGATTTCCGACAACGGCGGCAGATCTTCCAGGCTCTTCAGATCGAAGTAGTCCAGGAACTGCCGGGTGGTGGCGAACATCGCCGGACGCCCCGGCACATCCCGGTGGCCGACCACCCGCACCCAGCTTCGCTCCAGCAGGCTCTTGATGATGTGCGAGCTCACCGACACGCCGCGGATTTCCTCGATCTCGCCACGCGTGATCGGCTGCCGGTAGGCCACCAGCGCCAGCGTCTCCAGAATCGCACGGCTGTAGCGCGGCGGCTTTTCCTGCCACAGGCGGCTCACCCAGGGCCCCAGGTCCTTACGCACCTGGAAGCGGAACCCGGACGCCACTTCCTTGAGCTCGATGCCGCGCTCCGCGTAGTCCTCGCGGAGCTGTTCCAGTGAGCGGGACAGGTCGACTTTCTCCGGGCGTTCCTGCTCGTCGAACAGCAGCAACAAGGCGTCCCGATCCAGCGGGCCGTCGGCGGCGAAAATCGCCGCCTCGACAATCTGTTTGATCTTATCCGGCTCCACGGTTATTCATCCTCGTCAGCCTCATAGGGTTCATCATCCAGTTCCAGCGCCGCCAGTGCTTCCGATTCTTCCAGCACCAGGGTTCTCGCCTTCACATGGATGGGGCTGAAGGGCCCGCTTTGCACCATTTCGATCAGCGCCCCTTTGACCAGCTCCAGAATCGCCAGAAAACTGACCACCACGCCGAGCCGCCCTTCGCTGGCTTCGAACAGTTCCACGAACGGCACGAAGTCCCGGCCTTTCAGGCGGTCCAGCACGTTCGCCATGCGCTCCCGGGTGGACAGCTTCTCCCGCGATACCTGGTGGTTCTCGAACATGTCGGCGCGGTACAGCACTTCCTTGAACGCCAGCAGCAATTCGCGCAGATCCACGTCCGGCTGGGCTTTCTCGCGGACGTACTCGGGCCGGCGCGCGGCGGCGATCTGAAAGTCCCGCTCCATCCTCGGCAGACCGTCGATGTCCTCGGCGGCCTGCTTGAAACGCTCGTATTCCTGCAGCCGGCGGATCAGTTCGGCGCGCGGGTCCTCCGCCTCGTCCTCTTCATCGTGCACCGGCCGGGGCAGCAAGGTGCGCGATTTGATCTCGCCGAGCATCGCCGCCATCACCAGATATTCGGCGGCCAGCTCCAGGTTCATGGCCTTCATCAGCTCCACGTACTCCATGTACTGAGTCGTGATTTGAGCCACCGGGATATCGAGAATATCCAGATTCTGGCGTTTGATCAGGTACAACAACAGATCCAGCGGCCCTTCGAACGCCTCCAAGAACACTTCCAGGGCGTCCGGCGGTATGTAGAGATCGTCGGGCAGTTTGGTGATCGCCTGGCCGTACATCAGGCCGAACGGCATCTCCGCCTGGTGCGGCGCCAGTGGCGCCAGCGGGTTGCCGCCCTTCGGGGCCTGTTGTTTGACCACTTCGTTCATCGGTATTGAAGCCCCATAACCGAGCGCACTTCATCAAGGGTGGCGCGGGCCACTTCGCGGGCCTCTTCACAGCCCTCGGACACAATCGTGCGCACCAGATCGGGATTACGCAAATGGTCCTCGGCGCGGCGCCGGATCGGCTCCAACTCCGCCTGCACCGCCTCGATCACCGGCTTCTTGCATTCCAGGCAGCCGATCCCCGCGGTGGTGCAGCCTTCCTGCACCCACTGTCGGGTGCGGTCGTCGGAGTACACTTTATGGAACTCCCACACCGGGCACTTCTCCGGCGTGCCCGGATCACTGCGGCGCACCCGCGCCGGATCCGTGGGCATGCGGCGAATCTTGGCGTCCACGTCGTCCGGTTCTTCACGCAGGCTGATGAAGTTGCCGTAGGACTTGGACATTTTCTGGCCATCCAGGCCGGGCATCTTCGAGGCCGGCGTGAGCAGGGACTGGGGCTCGGGCAGGATCACCTTGCCGCCGCCTTCCAGGTCCCCGTTGAGGCGCTCTTTGTCGCCCAGGGTAATGTTCTGCTGGTTCTGTACCAGCGCGCGGGCCGCTTCCAGCGCGGACTCGTCGCCCTGCTCCTGGTACTTGCGGCGGTTATCCGCGTAGATCCGTGCCTGCTTCTTGCCCATCTTCTTGATCGCCGCGGTCACCGCCTCTTCGAAGCCCGGCTCGCGGCCGTAAAGATGGTTGAAGCGCCGCGCCACTTCCCGGGTCAGCTCCACATGGGCCACCTGATCGGCGCCCACCGGCACCTGGCCGGCCCGGTAGATCAGGATGTCCGCCGCCTGCAGCAGCGGGTAGCCAAGAAAACCGTAGGTGCCGAGATCTTTCTCGCGCAGTTTTTCCTGCTGATCCTTGTAGGTCGGCACCCGTTCCAGCCAGGACAGCGGCGTCATCATCGACAGCAGCAGGTGCAGCTCGGCGTGTTCCGGCACCTGGCTCTGGATGAACAGCGTGGCGGACCCCGGGTTGACCCCGGCGGCCAGCCAGTCGGTCACCAGGTCCCAGACGTGGCCCTGAATACCATGGGGATCTTCGTATTCAGTGGTCAGCCCGTGCCAGTCGGCAACGAAAAAGAAACACTCGTACTCATGCTGCAAGCGCACCCAATTCTTAAGCACGCCATGGTAATGCCCCAAATGCAGGCGCCCGGTGGCGCGCATGCCCGATACCACTCTTTGGGAGGGAACCACGGAACTCAAAAGCCGACTCCTGTCGTAACGGCGGAAAGCGGCGATTATAAAGGGAACAGCCGGTGTAAAGACAGGGCTGGCCGATACGCTGTTAGAAGATTGCGTCCAGCGGCCCGGCGCCCTCGCGTACCACTTCCGGGCCATTGCCGTCGGCGAGCGAAATCACGGTGGTTTCGGTCACCCCGCAGAAGCCGCCGTCGATCACCAGATCCACCTGGCCCTGCAGGAAGTCGCGCACGTCCTGGGGGTCGGTGAGCGGGAACTCGTCGTCCGGCAGATGGGCGGTGGACGTCATGATCGGCCCGCCGTACTCGCTGAGCAGCGCCTGACAGATCGGATGGTCCGGCACACGGATGCCGATGGTGCGCTTCTTGGGGTGCATCAGGCGGCGTGGCACTTCGCTGGTGGCGCTGAGAATGAACGTATAGGCCCCCGGCGTGTGCGCCTTGAGCAGCCGGTAGTCCGGATTGTCCACCTTGGCGTAGGTGGCCAGCACCGACAAATCCGGGCACAGCAAAGTGAACTGGTGTTTATTGTCCAGCCGGCGCAGACGGATCAGGCGATCCAGCGCGTCCTTTTCGCCGATCCCGCAACCCAACGCGTAGGTGGTGTCGGTGGGATAGGCGATCAGGCCGCCGCCGCGGATCACGTCCACGGCCTGGCGAACCAGGCGCGGCTGGGGTGTTTCGGGGTGGATATGCAATACATCGGTCATGGGGCCGCATTCTCCACCCGAGCCCCGGCCGGCGCAACACCGGCCTGGGGCAGCGCCCATACCGGCGTGCCGTCAGCCGGAAACGGCGGCAAGCCGCCCAGGGCCAGCCATTTCTGCTGGGGGGAATGGAAATCACTGCCGCCGGACACCGCCAGACCGAAATGCCGCCAGCACTCTTCCAGCAGCCCCGCCTGTTGCGGGCTGAGCCCGGGCATCACCGCCTCCATGGCCAGGCCACCGGCGTTGCGGAAGTCGCGCACCAGCTCGCGCAGCCGTTTACGGGTCAGATTGTAGGCCTGGGGATGGGCCAGCACCGGGATGCCGCCGGCGGCCAGCAATTCCGACACGCCCTCCTCCAGACTCACCCAGGGGGTGGAGACGAAGCCCGACTGGCCTTTCTTAAGGAAGCGATTGAAGGCATGGCGCTGATCGCGCACCACCCCGGCGTCCACCAGCATTTTGGCGAACCAGGGTCGCCCGGGTGTGTCGCTGTCCGCCAGTTCGCAGGCCTTGCGGTAGCTGTGCTCTAGCTGAGCCGCCTTGTCCAGGCGCGCGCCGATGCGTACCGCCCGCTCGCGGCGGGCCTCCAGCTGGCGATTGACCCGCTCCACCAGCACCGGCGCTTGCGGGTCCACCCACAGGCCCAGCACATGAATTTCCCGGCTGCCGCACAACACCGACAACTCAATGCCGGGCACCAGGGTGATGCCGTGTTGCTCGGCGGCGCGGCGCGCCTCCGGCAGGCCGGCCAGGGTGTCGTGGTCGGTGAGCGCCAGGGCATCGACACCGTAATCGGCGGCGCGGGCCACCAGGTCGGCGGGCGACAGAACGCCGTCTGACGCCAGGCTGTGGCTATGGAAATCGGGGCGTTGGAATAAAGCGGTATCGGTCATGGCGGGCAAGGTACCACACTAGCTTGTGTGGCGGGATGATTTGCGCCGCCGTTCCCGCTACCATCGGCGGTCCCGGAAAGGATGCGTGTCCATGAAGCAATTGTTTGATTATCTCCCCGTGGTGGTGTTTTTCGGCCTCTATTTTCTCAGTGGCCGCGACATCATGATCGCCACCTGGGGCATCATCGCCGCCACCAGCTTTCAAGTGGTCGCCGGCCGTCTGATCTGGAAGCGCTGGCATCGGCTGCACCTGATGGTGCTGGTCGTGACCCTGGTGTTCGGCGGCCTGACCCTGCTGCTGCGCGACGATGTGTTTATCAAGTGGCGGCCGTCGATCATCAGCTTCGTGCTGGCGGCGGTGCTGCTGGGCGGCCACTTTCTGCGTGAGCGCAATCTTCTGCAACGCTTGTGTGAAAAGCTGATGGTGAGCGGTTTCGGTCGCGTGGTGGCACTGGGCGCCACTCAGTGGACCCGCCTGAATATGGCCTTCGTGCTGTATTTCATCGGCCTGGGCGCGCTCAACCTGTTTATCGCCTATACCTTCAGCACCGACTTCTGGGTGAATTTTAAACTGTTCGGCTTCACCGCCATTCAAATGGTGTTCTACGTGGCGGTGTTCCTGTATTTCTATCGGCATATTTCCGAGGAAGACCGCAAACAACTGTTCCACCAAGATCAATCCGCCAAGGAACCGGAGAAAAAGGACGACGATGCTGTACGCGATAATCAGTGAAGACGTGGCCGACTCGCTGCCACTTCGCAAGACCGCCCGCCCCGATCATATCGCCCGCCTGGAGCGGCTGCGCGACCAGGGCCGGTTGATTCTCGCCGGCCCGTTGCCGGCGGTGGACAGCGAGGACCCGGGGGACGCGGGCTTCAGCGGCTCCCTGGTGGTGGCCGAGTTCGAGTCCCTGGAGGCCGCCCGCCAGTGGGCCGACGCGGACCCTTACGTGGCCGCCGGTGTCTACGCGGGCGTGATGGTGAAGCCCTTCAAGGCCGTGCTGCCCTGAGTTTTTACAAAATCGACCGGCAAGCGCCGGGAAATGTGACTATTTCGGCGCCATTGCCGCCGAGGGTTGCCTAAACTTCGCGCCTTGAATTCTAAGGAGTACTTTTCAATGCTCGTTCGCTGGCTCTGCTTCGTGCTGATCGCCCTGTTGTCCACACCGGCCCTGGCCGCCACCGCCTGGATCGACGATGAAATCTACGTGCCGGTGCGTTCCGGCGCCGGTTCCGGTTACCGGATCGTCCATCGCGGTCTGAAAAGCGGTACCCGGGTGGAGCTTCTTGGCGAAGACGGTGACTGGGCGCGTATCCGCTTCAGCGATACCGAAGGTTATATTCCCAAGCAGTACATCAGCCGCTCCCCCACCGCCGCCATCCGTCTGGAGCAGATCAGCGGTGATCGAAAGGATATGGAAAGCCGCATGACGGAAATGCGCGAGCGCCTGAGCAGCGTGGAAACAGAGCGCGACCGGCTGAGCGCCGAGAACGAGCAACTCAAGGCGTCATTGAGCAGCCGCAGTGACGAACTGGAGAATCTGCGCGACGTGGCCGCCGATCCGATTCGCCTGGATCAGGCCAATCGGCGGCTCAACGAAGAGCTAAGCATGCTGCGCTCCGAGCTCGACCAGGTGAAGGCGGAAAACGCCATGCTGCGCGGCAACAACACCTCTCAGCAATGGATCACCGGGGTCGGTATTCTGATCCTCGGCGCCATCGCCGGCCTGTTGTTGAAGTCCAAATCCAGCCGTCGCCGCAGCACCTGGGCCAACTGATCCTCGTTAGCCGTCCAAACGCCCGAACAGGGTTTCCAGTCGCAGGATAAAGCCGTTCACCCCCTGATAGCCCTGATCCCGGGGCCACAGGACGAATGGCTCCACCTCCACGAACAACCAGGGCCGCCACACTTGGCGCCGGTACCGCACGTAGCAGCGATAG
This sequence comes from Alcanivorax sp., assembly GCA_036276955.1. Lineage (GTDB taxonomy): Bacteria > Pseudomonadota > Gammaproteobacteria > Pseudomonadales > Alcanivoracaceae > Alloalcanivorax. The sequence continues at coordinate 18,486 of DASUNW010000175.1, forward strand.
CTGTCCACCCGGGGTTCCGGCTGGGTGAAGCCGGCGGTCCCCACGCCCAGGTTCCAGGCCGCCTTGTCGCCGTCGCGCAAAAACAGATTCATGCCCTGGAACAGTGCCAGCCCGCGCCCCTCCTCGTTCAATTCCTCGCTGTACTCAATCTGGCTGGTCAGGCGCACGCTGGCGGTGTCGCTCAAGGGGCGGTCGATCTCGAACAGGGAGCGGCTGCGCCAACCCTTGGGGTCGCGCCACTCGACGCGCTCGGTAAAACGCAGCCAGGCCCATTCGTCGAACAGCGGGTGAACGCTTCGGTAGCGGAGACGGGTAAAAGTGGTGAAGTCGGAACGAATCCCGGTATCGAGATCCAGGTCCATGGCTTCGCCGCGGTCGATCACCCAGCGTAGCGCGCCGCGAAAGCCGCTGTCGTCCTCACCGACACCGGTGACGTCGGACGCTTGCGGGCCGTCCGCCGGGGTGTCGTCCTCCTTGCTGCGAAACAACAAGGACAACCGCCGCTCGGCGCGCGGCAGCCACACCCGGGCATCCACATCGACATCCCGGTCGTCCAGGCCGTCATCCCGCCAGGTGCGCTCCCCGGTGATCCGCACCAGGCTGCCGGCGGGTTCGTTGTTAGTCGTCAGCGGATCGGCGAAAAAGCCGTCCACCCAGCGGCTGGGCCAACACAGCCCGCGTGACAGCCAGTCGTGGGTACGATCCACCCAGAACGTCCGCGGCCCGTCCACACAGGGGTCGGTCGGCGAGGCCGCCGTTCCGGGCGACGGAACCCCCATCATGCAAAGTACCAGTAACCCGGAAAGTCGCTTCATAGCGACAGCATAGCGCCCGCCGGACCCAGCGGGAACGCATGATCAGCCGACCGCGCCGGAATCCTTGAAGGCCTGGATTTGATCGTCGCTGAAGCCTTGGGCGGCGAGCACCTCGGCGCTGTGCTGGCCAAGCCGGGCGCCGCTGAAGCGGTAACCCACCGGGGTGGCGGAGAACTTGAACGGCGACGCCACCTGACGCTGCTTGCCACCGTCGTGGCGCGGCACGTCCACCACCATGTCGCGGGCCTGCAACTGCGGATGCTCGGTGGCTTCGGAGAAACTGAGCACCGGTTCCACGCAGCAATCCAGATCGGCGAACACCCGACACCAGTGGTCATAGTCCTGGGATTCGATCACCGCGGCGATTTCCGCCTTCACCTCGGCCACCACCGACGGCTCCAGGGTCATGCCCTTGCTGGTCAGCTCCGGCTTGCCGATCGCCTGGCAAAACTGAGTGAAAAACTGCGGCTCAAGCCCGGCCACGGACATAAAGCGCCCATCGCGGGTGCGGTAGCAGTCGTAGAAGCCGCCACCGTTAAGCTGGGTGGCCTCCAGGTCCGGGTCCTGTCCGCCCACCAGCGCTGGTGGCGCGGCCAGGCCGTGCAGGCTGAAGGCGGCGTCGGTCATGGAAATATCCACGTGCTGGCCTTCGCCGGTTTGCTGGCGATGGATCACCGCGGCCAGTACCCCCATCACCGCGTGGCAGGAACCGCCGGCGATGTCCGCCACCTGGAACGCCATCGGCGCCGGGCCGGTTTGCTTACGGCCGTTGTAGGCGGTCATGCCGGCGATCGACAGATAGTTCAGGTCGTGACCGGCCCGGTCCCGGTAGGGCCCGTCCTGGCCGTAGCCGGTGATCGAGCAATAGATCAGCCCCGGATTGATCTCTTTGAGGGTGTCATAGCCCACCCCCAGCCGGTCCATCACGCCGGGCCGGAACTGCTCAACGATAATGTCGTAGTCGGCCACCAGGCGCTGGATGATCTCCTTGCCTTCCGGCTTTTTCAGATCCACCGCGATGGAGCGCTTGGAACGGTTGATATAACCGTGCACCGCCGACACGCCGTCTTCCGACGGCGGCAGCAAACGCACCATGTCCGGACGGGTGGGCGACTCCACGCGCAGCACCTCGGCCCCCATGTCGGCCAGCATCAGGGTCGCGAACGGACCCGGCAACAGGGTGGAAAAATCCAAAACTTTCAAAGACGCCAGGGGACCACTCATGAACACCGCTCCTTCAATTCGAAAACCCGACCCTACCCGCTTGCCGTAGCGCCGCCAATGGCAGGCCTCATCGCACGAGTGACCGAAACTGACATGGGGCCGGCGCGGCAACTGCGCTAGCATGCGCGCTTACTCCGCAACCGTGTAACGCTGATGACAGTTTCAACCAAAATCCGCGGCGTGCTGGCGCTGGTGGGGGTTTTTTTCAATACCCTGTTGCTGGTCATTCCGCTGTACGTATTCGCCCTGCTGCGTCTGGTGCTGCCGTTCCACGCCGCCCAGGTGCGGCTGTCGCGCGTGCTGGTGGTGATCGCCGAGACCTGGATGGCGATCAACAACGCCATTATTGATCTGTTCAGTCAGGTCGACTGGCGGGTGGAAGGCATGGACGGCCTGGCCCGCCAGGAATGGTACCTGATGACCTCCAACCATCAGTCCTGGGCGGATATTCTGGTGTTGCAGAAAGTCACCAACCGGCGCGTGCCGTCGTTGAAGTTCTTCCTCAAGCAGGAACTGATCTGGGTACCGCTGCTGGGGCTGGCCTGGTGGGCGCTGGATTTTCCCTTTATGAAGCGCTACAGCCGCGCCCAGCTGGAGAAGCATCCGGAGCTCAAGGGCAAGGACATGGAGACCACCCGCAAGGCCTGCGAAAAATACGCGCACTACCCGGTCTCGGTGATGAACTTCTTCGAAGGCACCCGCTTTACCGTGGAAAAGCACCGGGCGCAGAATTCGCCCTACCGGCACCTGCTGAAACCCAAAGCCGGCGGCGCCGCGTTCACCCTGAAGGCGATGGGCGGCCAACTGCATTGCCTGCTCGACTTCACCATCGTCTACCCCCCTGGCACCAGCCGTTCCCTGCTCGGCTTTCTGGGCGGTGACATGGACCGGGTCGAGGTGATCGCGCGCCGCTGGCCGATTCCTGACTGGGCCGCCGAAGGCGATTACGAGAACGACCCGGAATTCCGGCGCCGGATTCAAGACTGGGTGAGCGAAATCTGGACGGAAAAAGACGCTCTTATCGAGTCACGTCTGTGATCCTATCCTAGGGTTGCCTATAGTAGTGGCCCGGCGCCGCCCTGGTGCCGCATAAATACAAAGCAAACCCAATGGGATGGCCATGCTAGGCAAATTGTTCAAACCCCGGTGGCAACACCGCGACGCCGAGGTTCGCGCCCAGGCGGTGGCGGCGCTGGATCCGCGCCAAGATCAGGAAACTTTGTCGAAACTCGCCCGCGACGACGACAGCGCCAGGGTGCGCGCCGCCGCTGTGTCGGCACTGCTGGACCTGCACCTGCTGGACCGGTTGATCGAGGCGGACGCTGACGCCGACGTGCGCGCCGCCGCATCGGAGCGTTTCGTGGCGCTGCTGGCCGGCACTGCGGACGGTGCCCCGGCGGTGGATACCCGCCTGCGGCTGATCCAGCACACCGGCAACGCCCGGGTTCTACTCCATGTCGCCCGCCACAGCCCCGACCGGGATTGCCGGGAAGCCGCCCTGGCCGCCATTGATGAGCCGGAGTCGCTCTACCGGCTGGCCCTGGAAGGCGTCGACGCCGCCCTGCGGCTGGCCGCCGCCGAACGTCTGCGGGACGCCACCCTGCTGCGCCAGCTGGGCCGCGAAGGTCGTGATAAAAAAGTGGTGCGTGTCGCCCGCGACCGGCTTAAAGCGTTACAAGCGCAGGACGCCCAGGCCCGCCGCCATGGCGAGCATTTGGCCGCGCTGATCAGCGCTCTGGAACAGCTGGCCCAACACAGTGCGGATCCGCTGTTCGAAGGCCGCCTTCAACAGCTCGAACAACGCTGGCGTACGCTCGCAGAGCACGCCGACGACGCCCGCGCCGCCCGTGTGGAAAACGCCTTGGGGCAATGCCACGCTCATTTGCGTGATCAGCAGGAAGCAGCGGCCCGCCAGGAAGCGCTCGAATCCGCCGCCCATGAACGGGGTGCCGCCCTGGACAGCCTGCGCTCTCTATATCGGGATCTGAGTGCGGAGATCTGGGACCAACAGCTCGGCGAACTGCGCTCCGCGGTGGCGACCCAGGAGCGACGCTGGCAGGCGGCGGAGGACCTTCTGGAGGGCGACGACGAATCCGACCTGATGTTCCACTCGCAACTGAGCGAATGGCGCCGGCTGATCGCCCTGGCCGAAGCGGCACTGGATGCCGAGGACGACCAACAACGGCGGCACCTGGCCGAGCAGTGGCCCGCCGAGGTGGCCGCGCCTTCCGCCTTGGCGGCGCCCCACCCGTCCGAGTCTCCTGAACACAAGGAAGAGCCGAAGCAGCAACAGAAGCCCCGGCCGGCGCCGGCGCGGGCCGGGGCCGACAGCGAGCATCGCGGTCTGGTAGTGGCCCTTCGCCGAGAGCTGCAACAGGGCAATCTCAAGCACGCCAACCGGCTCTGGCATAAAGCCGAGGCGGTGCTGGCCGAACAGAGCGACCCCTGGCTGCGCCAGCAGTTGGAACGTCTCACGCCGCGCCGTGAGGAATTGCGGGACTGGCACGCGTTCGCCGCGCAACCCAAAAAAGAACAGCTCTGTGAGCGCATGGAAGCGCTCGCCGCAACGGAGATGGACGCCGAAGAGCGGGCCAGCGCCGTCCAGGCCCTGCACGAGGAGTGGCGCGCCCTGATGAGCTCCGACCAGGGTCAGGACCAGGCGCTCTGGGACCGCTTCAAGGCCGCCTCCGACCGGGCCTATGAACCTTGCCGCGCGCATTTCGCCGAGCTGGACGCCCGGCGCGAGGAAAACCTCCGGCGCCGTGAGGCGCTGTGCCAGCAGCTGGCGGATTTCGTCGCCGCCCAGGACTGGCAGAACGCGGACTGGCAGGCGGTTTGGGAAATCCGCCGGCAGGCCCCGCGCGAGTGGAAGAGTCATGCGCCGGTGCGGTTCACCGACGCCCGCGACGTGCAAAAGCGTTTTTCGGAGCTGTTGAGCAAAATCGACGAGCGCCTGGAAGAGGCCTCGCGGCAGGCCGAGCAGCCCCGCCAGGCGCTGCTCGACCGTGCCGTCGCCCTCGCCGAGAGCGTGGCCGCCGACCAAGGCGAACAGGGTGTCGATGTCCGCGCCGCCGCCCGCGAGGCTCAGGAACTGCAGAAGCAATGGCGCGCCGCGCCCTGGCTGCCGCCGGCGCGTCACCGACCGTTTCAGAAGCGTTTCCGCCGCACCATGGACGCCATCTTCGCGGCGCGTCAGGCCGATTCGAAACAAAAGCAGGCGCAGCGCGCCGAGGCCGCCGAACAGGCCCAGGCCGTGCTGGAACGGGCCGCCCTCCAAGCCGCCCGCCCCCTGCCGGAACAGGACGGCGCCACCCTGGCCGCTCTCGCCGAGGAATTGCAGACCCTGGACAGCGCGTCGCTGGCACGCGGTCCGCAGCAACAGCTGCAACGGCTGCAGGAGCAATTGCGCGCGTTGCGCAAGGACCTGCCGAGATGGCGGCGCTGGCAGGCGGCGCGCGAACGCATCGCCGGTGCCCCGTCCGGCGACGAACGCGACGACGACCGCGCGCTGGCCGCGGCCCTGGAGGCCCTGGCCGGCGTGGACAGTCCGGAGCACGCCCGCGAGGAACGCATGGCCTGGCAACTGGAACGGCTGCCCAAGGCAATGAAATCGAGCGGCTTCACGCCCCTTGAAGAGGCTCTGGCGCTGGTCGACGAGCGCACCGTGGGCACGCCCCTGGCACCGGACCTGGCGGCGCGTATGGCGACCGCCCTGGCGGCCCTGGAGCCGCGCCCCTGACCGGAACTATTGCCCGTAGCGGCGCGCGTGTTGCAGAAAGTCCCGCTCTTCGGCGCTGTCTTCCCGTTGCAACACCCGGTTGCGGTGCGGGAAGCGGCCGAAGCGCTGGATGATGTCGCGGTGCTCCTCGGCGAATTTCAGGTTATTGGCGATCTCGCCTTTAAGCGCCGCCGGCACCCGCCGGTGCAGATCCTGGTAGCAGGCCACCGCGCGGTCCTGCAGATCGGCGTCCTCGGCGTGCATCAACGGCATATAGAAAAACACCTGCCCTGCCCAGCCCAGGCGCCGGTCCATGCCGGTGGACAGCCCTTCCAGGGTCAGCGTGGCGGCGTGGTGGTCGCCGGCGAACGCCTCGGCGGTACCGCGATAAATATTCCGCGTGAACTGATCCAGCAGCAGAATCAACGCTAGTCGCGGGGCCGGTTCCCTTTCCCAATCGACCAGATCCCGGCGCAGCGCCGCCGCCACCCGATCGCCGAACCACTCGGCGATTTCCGCGTCCTGGCCGTCGCTGCTCTTGAACCAGCGCCGGCGCAGTGACGCCGACGGCCAGCCTTGGGCATCGTCGGTTTCGCCCTCGAGGCCGGCGCTCTCGCCCAACCAATATTCGAGAATATCCCGGTACGGCACGGTGAACTCCATTTTTGGTGCTCCCCTCAGAGGTCGCAGTGATCGGGCAAGGCGGGCTTGATCGCCGGCCAGGCGTTCGCCAGCAGGTCCGGCTGGGCCTCGGCGGTGGGATGAATGCCGTCGCTTTGCAACTGGCCGGCTTCCACCACGCCGTCCAGCAGGAAGGGCACGAACGGCACCTTGGTTTGCTGGGCCACCTTTTCGAACGCCTGCTCGAACAGGCGGGTGTAGGCCTGGCCATAGTTGGGCGGAATGCGCATGCCCAGCAACACCGGCTCGGCGCCGGCCTCTTCGCTGAGGCGGATCATGCGGGTCAGATTGTCGCTCAGCCGTTGCGGCGGCAGACCGCGCAACCCGTCATTGCCACCCAGCTCGATGACCACGGTGTCCGGTTGATGGCGTTCCAACAACGCCGGCAGCCGCACCAGGCCACCGTCACTGGTGTCGCCGCTCACCGACGCGTTGTTCACCGGCAACCCGGAACATTGCGTGTCCAGCCGTTGTCGTAAAAGTTCCACCCATCCCTGGGTTTCCTCGATACCATAGGCCGCGCTGATGCTGTCACCCAGCACCAGTACGCCCTCGGCGCGGGCGGAAAACGGCGTTATCAGTAAAACCAAAACGATCAGGCGTTCCCACATATGGCCTCGACTCCCGTGCTTGTCGCGCGACAACTTAGCAAAACGGTCCCCGCCCCGGAAGGCGAGCTGACCCTCCTGGAGCATATCGACCTCGCCGTCCAAGGGGGAGACACTTTGGCCATCACCGGGCCGTCCGGTTCCGGAAAATCCACCTTGTTGGGTTTGCTGGCCGGGCTGGACGTGCCCACCGGCGGCGACGTGAGCCTGGCCGGCGAGCCGTTCAGCGGTCTCGACGAGGACGCCCGTGCCGCGTTGCGCGGCCGCTACTGCAGTTTCGTGTTCCAGGCGTTTCATCTGGTGGCCGACCTTACCGCCCTGGAAAACGTCATGCTGCCGCTGGAAATCGCCGGCGCCGACCGGGCCCGGGACAAAGCCCGCCATTGGCTGGCCCGGGTCGGCCTGGACAAGCGCGAACGGCATTTCCCATCCCAGCTTTCCGGCGGCGAACAGCAGCGGGTGGCCCTGGCCCGCGCCTTCGCCATGGAGCCGGCGCTGCTGTTCGCCGACGAGCCCACCGGCAGTCTCGACCGGGCTAACGGCGACCAGGTGGCCGGGCTGCTGTTCGATCTGAACCGCGACCACGGCACCGCGCTGGTCCTGGTGACGCACGACCCGGCCCTGGCCCAGCACTGCGCCACCCATCGCGAACTGGTGGAGGGCCGCCTGAGTGCCTAGTTGGTCCCCGACGTTGCTGTTGCGCCCCTGGCGCTCTTCCGCGTTCCGCATCCAGGCCCTGGCGCTGCTGGTCTGCACCCTGGCGATCGCCGCCGTGGTGCTGATGCGCGGCGAACTGGACCACCGCTTCGCTAACCGCACCGCCGAAGCGATCGGCGGGGACCTGGTTCTGGAGGGCAGTGAGCCGGCCACCGAGGTCCAGCGCGAGCAGGTGGCCGCCCTGCCCCATTCCCGCATCGCCGCCTTCAGCACCGTGCTGGTGCAGGGCGACACCTTCGTGCTGACCAGCGTCAAGGCAGTGGATAAAGCTTACCCGCTGTATGGCGAACTGACCGTGGCGGAACAACGCTTCGCCACGCCGCGCACCGTGGACCAGGGCCCGCCGCCCGGCGAAGTGTGGCTGGCCGGCCCGGCTCTGGATCGCCTCGACCAGACCGTCGGCGATACCGTCACGGTGGGCGAACGCCAATTGCGCATCGGCAAGGTGCTGGTGCGCGAGCCGGACCAGGGCGCCGGCTTTTACAGCATGAGCCCCAGGGTGCTGATGCACCTGGATGACGTGGCGTCCACCGGGGTGCTGGCGCCGGGCACGCGGGTCAAATACGAATTGCGCATCGCCGCCCCCGGCGAGCAGATGGCCGGCGTCCACGAGCGGTTGCAACCGACCCTGGCCGCCCATCAGGAAATCGACACCCGCGAGGACGCGGCGTTGCGCTCCATGGGCCCGATGCGGCAACTGAGCCTGTGGGGCCAGTTGTCGGTGATGATGGTGGTGCTGCTGTGCGGCGGCGCGGTCTATCTGGCCGCCGGCGTGCGCAGCGCCGAACAGGCCCGCCGCTGCGCGGTGATGAAAACCTTCGGCGCCGGCCGGCGCCTGATTCTCGGGCAAATTCTGGGACGTGAACTGGCGGCGCTGCTACCATCGATTGCCCTCGGCCTGGTATTGGCGGCCGGCGCTTTCCTGCTGTTGCAGCAGTGGCTGGGGGACGCCCTCACCTGGCGTCCCTCAGTGCTTACCTGGCTGCTGCTGGGCCTGGCGCCGGTGGTGATCTGGGCCGGCTTCGCCCTGCCCCGGCTGTGGCGGCTGGCGGATCTGCCGGCGCGGCTGATCCTCGCCGACCGCATGGAAGCGCCGGCGGCGCGCACCGGCCGTAATCTGCTCGGCGCCCTGATGGCGCCGGTGCTGGTGGCGATGATGCTGTCCGGCTCGCTGGTGGCGCTTGGCCAGTTGCTGCTGTTGATGGTGGCCGTGGCGGTGGGTATGCCGCTGTTGCTGTGGGGGCCGCTGCGCCTCGCCGACAAGGGCGGCGCACGCTTGTCACTGGCGCCCCGGTTGGCGCTACGGCGGCTCGCCCGGCGCCCGCTCACCACCCTGCCGATGCTGGCCGCCATGGTGCTGGCCCTGGCGGTGATGTCCCTGGCCAGCCAGGTGGGCCAGCAATTGCTCGGCCAATGGCGGGCCAGCCTGCCGGAAAAAGCACCCAACTATTTCGTGCTCAATCTGTTCGACCAGGATATGGACGCTTTCCGGAGCTGGCTGGACACCCATGATGCCGAGGTGCCGGGCTTTTACCCGGTGGTCCGTGCCCGCCTCACCGAGGTGAACGGCCAGCCGGTGCGTGAAGCGGTCACTAAAGAAGACGAGGACGATCAGGGGCAGCGCGCGCTCAACCGCGACCTGTCACTGACCCAGGCCGCCGCGCTGCCGGAAAGCAATCGGGTGACCCAGGGGCGCTGGGTGGAAGACAGCCCCGGCGAGGTGTCGGTGGAATCCGAACTGGCGGAATCCCTGGGGCTTGAAGTGGGCGATGAACTGGGCTTCACCGCGCCCTCGGGACGCGTCGCCGCCACCGTGGTGGGCTTGCGGGAAGTAGAGTGGGAAAGCTTCGAACCGAACTTCTACTTCATGTTCAGCCCCGGCACTCTGGAATCATTGAACCGCTACTGGCTGACCAGTTTCTACCTGCCTGAGGGCCAGGGCGCCGACCTGCCGGACCTGATCCGCCAGTTCCCGCAGATCACCCTGCTGGATGTGAACGCCCTGCTCGACCAGGCCCAGGACCTGATCGCCCGCGCCAGCCGCGCGGCGCTGGCCCTGGCGGTGCTGTTGCTGGCGTCCGGTGTGTTGGTGATGGCCGCCGCGTGGCTGGCGGGCAACCAGCAACGGCGCCGCGACGAGGCGCTGCTGCGGGTGTTGGGGGCACGCTCCGCGCTGCTACGGCGGGTGGCGGTTCTCGAGCAGGCCCTGCTGCTGGGCGGGGCGGCGCTGTTCGCGCACCTACTGCACCTGAGCGCCCTTTGGCCGTTGGGCACGAGCCTGTTCGATGGCGACATGCCGTTGTCCTGGTGGATCCTGCTGCCGTGGGCCCTGATCGTGCCGATGCTGGCGATCCAGTGGCTCAAGCCACGGCGCCACAGCGCGCCGCTGGCCCGCCTGATGTCCTGACGAGGTCTGTTTCTCCATCGGGGGGCGAGCGGCTGTGCCGGGGCCTTCCGGGACCCTGGAGAACAGGACGTTCGACAGGGAGCCTACAGGGACGTATTCACGGCGTTCCCGGAAGGACATAACACAGACCCGCGTCCCCGGCTGGAGGGTTCAGTCAACCTTCCCGCTAAAGCGCGATGAACCTAGTTTGTGACGGTGGGTTTTTCCCGCGCCAGGAAGAAAAAGCACAGCATCCCGCCTACCGCACTGGCGGCCATCAAGGCCGTCATCGGCAACGGCGTGCCGTTGTGGATCAGCCCCAGACCCGAGCCGATCAGCCCCGCCATTAAGAACTGCAGGCAACCGTTAAGCCCGGTGGCGGCGCCACTGTCGCGCTCGAAAAAGGCCAGGAAACTGGCCAGCGCATTGGGAATCGCCAGCGCCGCCATGCCGGCGACCACCATGATCAGCGGCACCGTGGTCCACAGTGTCAGGTAACCGGATACCGTCAGCAGCAACAGGGTCACCGCCGCCAGGCTTTGCAGGATCACCGCCACACCCATGATCGCGGCGCTGTCGAAGCGGCGCAGCAGCAAGACGTTGAGACGGTTGAGTCCCAGCATGGCGACCACATTGGCGCCGAAGTACAACGGGAAACGGGTCTCGTCGATCCCGAAGTATTCGATGTAAAGAAACGCGGCGTCGGTGATAAAGGTGAACATGGCGGAGAAGATCAGCCCGTTGGCGAGAATAAACCCCATTGCCCGGCGCTGACGCAGCACCCGCCCATAGGCGGCGAACATGCGGTGCCGAAGCGGTTCTTCGGCCACCTGCGGGGCCACCGAAGGCATCGCGAAGCGCAGCATCAATGCCACCAGCACCGCGTAGCCGGCGAGCATCACGAAGATGCTTTGCCAGCCGGCCAGGTGCAACAGGAAGGCGCCCACCGCGGGCGCCACCAGCGGCGCCAGCAACAGCACCAGCCCCACGCTGGTGAGCACGCGGGCCGCTTCGCGACCATTGAAATGGTCCCGCACCGAGGCGGCGGCGATCACCACGGTGGCGCCGCCGCCCAGCGCCTGAAGCACCCGCAGGCCGTAGAGCCAGGCGACCTGATCACAGACCGTGATTGCCAGACTGGCGACGATGAACACGAACAGCCCCACATAGGCCACCGGCTTACGGCCGAAATGATCCGACAGCGGACCGCCCAGCCACTGTCCGAGAGCGACGCCAAGCACATACAAGCTTACCGATAGTTCAATGCCATGAACCGCCACGCCGAAATCGTCGGCCATGGTTGGCAGCGCCGGCAGGTAGGTGTCAATGGCGAGCGGCCCGAGGGCCACCAGAGTGCCGAGCATAATCGCCAGGCGCACGGGGGAGACGGTAAGCATCGGGAATCCCTGGGTGGTACAACGAATGAGGCCGGCAAGACTAGCATTATCACCGCCGTTTTGCGGTTACCGGAGTGAAAAAATCGGGGTTGCGGCGCTACGGGTTCGCTGGGAATATAGCCGCACCTTTTAAACAAGGAAGCTCATGGAACTCTCCGTACCTGTTCAGTTGGCCTTGATCACCGTGGTCGCGTTTGTCTGTCAGTGGGCGTCCTGGCGAATCAAGCTGCCGGCTATCTTGCCGCTATTGATTTCTGGTCTATTGCTCGGGTCCGTGGCTGGCTGGATTCAACCTCGTGAGTTGTTCGGTGAATTGCTGCTGCCGGGTGTGTCCCTGGCGGTGTCAATCATCCTGTTCGAAGGCGCGCTAACCCTGCGCTTCAATGAAATCAAGGGCTTGGAGAAAACCGTCCGCCGATTAATCACCTGGGGCGCTCTGATTACCTGGGGGGTGGTGACACTGTCCGCATGGGCACTTTTAAAATTGCCGTTGGATTTGGCCTTGCTGTTCGGGGCTCTGGTGGTGGTGACCGGCCCCACCGTGATCGTCCCGCTGCTTCGCAGTGTGCGCCCTAAATCGAGCATTGCCCGGATACTGCGCTGGGAAGGTATCGTCATTGATCCGCTGGGCGCGATTCTGACTGTACTGGTTTATGAATTAATCATCGCGACCGGCCAAGAGGGCGCGCTATTTCATGGGCTATGGCTTTTCGTTCAGGCCATCGGCACGGGCGCGATCATCGGCATTTCGGTGGCGTTCATACTGGCTTTCTTGCTTGGTCGCCATCTGGTACCAGAGTACCTCCGCAGTTTTCTGGTGTTGTCCGTGGTGGTGGGTGAATTCGTTCTGTCCAACTCGCTCAGCCATGAATCCGGCTTGGTGGCGGTAACCGCCACGGGGATCGTACTGGCCAACCGCAAGGGGGTACGCACGGACGACATTCTGCATTTCAAGGAAAACTTGTCGCTGATGCTGGTGTCGGTGCTGTTCATAGTACTTGCGGCACGCCTGGAAATGCAGCAATTGCTTAATCTGGGTGCCGCCGCTCTGTTGGTGCTGGCAATTATTCAGTTCGTTGCGCGCCCGCTGTCGGTATGGGTGGCGACCCTGGGCAGCAGTCTGGATTGGCGTGAAAAGGCTATGTTGGCATGGATCGCGCCGCGCGGCATCGTCGCCGCCGCGGTGTCCGCCCTGTTCGCCCAGCGTTTACAGGAGAACGGCGTGGCCGGCGCCGAGCTGCTGGTGCCGCTCACTTTCATGGTGATCATCGGCACGGTGGCGTTACAGAGCGTCACCGCTCGCCCTCTGGCCCAGCTTCTCAAGGTCGCGGAACCCGGTGCCAGAGGCTTTCTGATCATCGGTGCCAACCCGGTGGCCCGCGCCATCGGACAGGCGCTGAGCCAGAATAACTTCCCGGTAATTCTCACCGACTCCAGTTGGGAGAGTATCCGCGCCGCGCGCATGGAAGGGCTGCCCACGTTCTACGGTAATCCGGTCTCCAGTCACGCGGACCAGTATCTGGATTTGGTCGGTTACGGCAAGCTTCTGGGCCTGAGCCCTCGCCGGGAACTGAACACCATGGCAACCATGCGCTACCGCCTGGAGTTCGGCGAGCCTAATGTGTACAGCCTGCCGTGGCAGAGTGAAAAGGAAGAGAAGCACGATGTGGCCGCGCACCACCGGGGCGCCACCCTGTTCGGTCCCGACATGACCTATGCCCGGCTCGCCAGCCTGCTCGGCCAGGGCGCGGAAATCCGCAAGACGCGGCTCACCGAGGAGTTTGATTTCAAAGCGTATCTGGCGGTGGAGAACCGTAAGGTGTGGCCGCTGTTCGCCGTGGATGCCAAGGACCGGATTCACGTGTTTACCACCGAATCCCAGCCCGAGCCCAAGCCCGGTTGGTCGATGATCGGCCTGATCAAGGAAGAGCAAACAGACGACGGCGCCGACTAGGCGCCTTCGCGGGACTCCGCCGGCTCCGTGTTGTCGGCATTGAACGAATCGATCAAACCGCACACCCGGCCATCGCCCAGATGGCAATCCGGAGCCTGCGACCAGTCTTCCATGGCGGCGCGCATTCGCGCGCTCAATTCGCTCAGCTCGCGGATCCGCGCTTCCACCTCGGCGAGCCGCGCCTCGATCAGCGAGCGTACCCGCGGGCAAGGCGTTTCACCCCCCTCCGACTCCTTAATCAATTCGCGCACGTCGCCCAGCGTGAAACCCAGGCTGCGCGCCTTGATCGCGAAGCGCAGCCGGGACAGGTCGACGCCGTCGTACTGGCGGTAGCCGTTATGCGGATCGCGCCGGGGGGTCAACAGCCCAAGCTCGGTGTAATGACGTACGGTTTCGGCGGTGGTGTCGGCCCGCCGGGCCAAGTTGGTAACGCGCATGGCGATGCGGACTCCGCGATTGCACAGGGAGCGCCAGTGTAACATCGGCTAAAGCGGCGGCGGGTACCCGGTAATGCGGCGAACGTCCCGGTACAACGGCGCCAGACGGCGGTACAGGCGCGTATAGACGCGGCGATACAGCCGGTCGTAGAGGGCGCGCGCTTCCGGCCGGGGCTGGAAGCTTTCCCCCGGCCGGGTCATGGCCGCCACCGCGCTGGCGTGGTCGGCGTACAGGCCGATGCCGACGGCGGCGTTGATGGCGGCACCCAGGCCGGACGCTTCAAAGGTGTGCGGGCGTTGCGCCGGCAGCCCGAACACATCGGCGGTGATCTGCATAATGGCGTCGCTTTGCGAGCCGCCGCCGGACACCATCAGGCGAGTCACCGGTTGGCGGTTGCGTTTTTCCAGGCGCTCGCGCCCTTCACGCAGGGCATAGGCGATACCCTCGATGATCGCCCGGTACAGGTGGGCGCGGGTGTGCACGTCACCGAAACCGACGATGGCGCCTTTCGCCTCCGGCCCGGGTATCCGTACGCCCGGGTTCCAGAACGGCTGCAAGGTGAGCCCCATGGCCCCCGGCGGCGACTGTTGCAGCAGTTCCTCGAACAACGCCTCCGGGGCCACGCCGAGACGCTCGGCGCGTTGCACGTCCTCGCCGGCGAACTCCCGCTTGAACCAATTCACCATCCAGTAGCCGCGCTGAACAATCACCTCGGAGTTATAACGCCCGGGCGCCGCCGCGCCATAGGCGGGCACCAGGGGAATCGGTTCGACGAAGCGGCGGTTGCAGGTGTTGAAGGTGGCGGTGGTGCCGTAGCTGAGGTGCCCCACGTCCGGGCTGAAGGCACCGGCCCCGAGCACTTCGCAGGCTTTGTCGGCGCCGCAGGCGATCAGTGGCAGGCCTTCCGGAATACCGCTTTGCGACGCCGCGTCCGCCGTGATCTTGCCCAGCGCTTCCCCCGGCGGCATCAGTTCCGGGAGCTGCTCGCGGCGTACCCGCAGGGCTTTCCACTTCATATCGCCGGGCGACGCCCAGCACTGGCGTTTGAAATCGTAGGGCAGATAGCCGACCTGGGCGGCAGTGCAGTCACGCAACGCGCCGCACAGGCGCCAGTTCAGGTAGCCGGAGAGCAACACGAAGTGGCGGGTGCGTGACCAGATATCGGGTTCGTCGGCGGCCAGCCAGTTGCATTCCGCCTTGGACTGGAACTGACGCAGGGTTTCACCCTGCCCCAACAACGTGGCCGGCCAGCGCCAGTACCAGGGCAGGCGTGGAAAGGCGGCGGTGCGCCGCTGGTCCAGCCAGATCACCGCCGGGCGTAACGGCACCCGATCCGCATCCAGGCATACCGGCGACGCTCTCTGGGTGGTCAGCGCCACCGCCCGCACTTGTTCGCGCAGGTCGCCGTGTTGCTGCCACAGGGTCTGGCAGGCCTGGCACAGCTCGCGCCAGAAATAGTCCGCGTCCTGCTCCGCCTGGCCCGGCGCCGGCGATACATAGGGCTGGATAGTACGCTGCACCCGGGCCACCAGCTCGCCTTTGTCGTCAAACAGCATTGCCCGGGCACTCTGGGTGCCCTGATCCAGCGCCAGCAGCAACGGCGCCCTCATGCGGCGGCCCGTTCGCCGTCCGCCGCCGGCACCCCGTAGAAGCGCTCGCGGATGTCCGCGTAGCGGGCCCACTCGTGCTGCCAGCGGTCCTCGTCCCAGCCCAGCAGCTCGGCGGTGAGGGTTTGCAACAGCGCCGTGAGGCCGGCGCCGCCGTCCCGGCGCAACAGGCCCAGACGGGTACGCCGCAACAGCAAATCGTCCAGGTGCACCACCGCTTCGTTGGTGAGCATCCAGCGCAACAGCGCTTCGTCGTCCTGCACGCCGTGCAGAAACTGGTCCACCTGTTCCGGCGCTTCCGGCAGCGGCCGGAACAGCGGCGCGTTGCTGCGCCGGGCGCGGCGCGCCTCGCGCGCGTCCAGCAGCCCGGCGGCGCACAGGGCGTCCAGGGCGATCAGCCGGAAGGTGGTGAGCTTGCCGCCGCTCACGGTGACCACTCCGTTGTCCTCCCACACCGCGTGATCGCGGCGTTCCTTGGAGGGGTCCTTGCCGTCGCCGGAGGCGATCACCGGCCGCACCCCGGCCATGGTGGAGAGAATGTCGTCACGGCTCAGGTTCACCTCGGGGAACTGGCCGTTGATCAGATCCAGCAGGTAATCCACTTCCGCGCCGCTGGCGCGGGCTTCCTGGTCCAGGCTGTCGCCGTGGTCCAGATCGGTGGTGCCCACGCAGGTAACCCCTTCCCAGGGGAACACGAACACCGGCCGGCCGTCGCGCGGGTGCATGACGGTGAGGCAGTCCGCCACCGGCAACCGCGCCGGATCCACGAACAGATGGCTGCCGCGCAGGGGGCGGATGCGTTTGCCGGCGCCGCCCAGGCGGTTGGCCCAGGCGCCGGTGGCGTTGATCACGGCGCCGGCGTCCAGGGCGATTTGCTCGCCGCTTTCCAGATCGGTGACGTCGACGCGGGTGCGACCGTTACGGGTGGTCAAACCGGTGGCGCGGGCGTAGTTGAGCGAGCGGCCGCCAAGCCGGGCCGCTTCCAGCAGGCAGCGGACCACCAGCCGGCAGTCGTCGGTGAGCGCGTCGGTGTAACTCATGGCGCCGTTCAGGCCCGCCGCATCAAGCCCCGGCACCCGCATCAGCACTTCCGCCGTGGGCATGAAACGGTGGTCTCGAATGCCGGCCAGAAAATCGTACAGCGACAGCACCGCGGTCATCGGCCAGCGCCCCGGAAACTGGCCGTCGCGCAGCGGGAAAAGGTAGTGGGCGCGCTCCACCAGGCCGGGTAGATCACGCAGAAGCCGTTCCCGTTCGCGTAGGGCGTCGCGGGTCAGCCGCACTTCGCCCTGGGCGATGTAGCGCAGCCCGCCGTGGACCATTTTCGAGGAGCGGCTGGAAGTGCCCCAGGCGAAGTCCTGCTGTTCCAGCAGCAGCACTTTGCGCCCCTGGCGGGCCGCTTCCAGCAGCACGCCGGCGCCGGTGATGCCGCCACCGATAACGATCAGATCCCATTGTTGCTCGGCCAGTTCGGCCAGCGCCGCGCGCTTTGCCAGCATGGTTACTCCTTGATAAGACATCCCGGGTTCAGGCGACCCTGCGGATCGAAATGCGTGAACAGGCCTTGCAGCGCCGCCAGGCCCTGCTCGCCCTTTTCGTGTACCAGCCAGGGCGCGTGGTCGCGCCCGACCCCGTGCTGGTGGCTGATGGTGCCGCCCAGCGCGGCGATCGCGTCACTGGCGGCGCTCTTCATCGCCCACCAGCGGCGACGGGTTTCCGCGTAATCCTGGGAACAGCGGAACACATAGGTGGTGTAGATACTGGAACCTTGCGCATACAAATGCGACAGGTGCGTGAACACATGGGCCTGCTCATCCTCGCCGGCGTTCCGGCGGATCGCGTCTTCCACCGCCGCCACCATTTGCGGCACCCGCGCCCAGTCCACGCAGGTTTCCAGGGTATCCACCGCGTAGCCCAGTTCCCACAAGCCGTGGCGAAGATACGGGGAACGGAAGCGGGCCTCCTGCCACTTGCGCCCCAGCATGCGGCCGGTCATCACGCCGCCGGCCGCGCGAACCTGGCCACGGGCTTCGGCCAGCGCGCGCCGACAATGCCGGCCGTCGCCGGTGACCCCGAAGGTAAGCATGCATTTCTCGCCGTCGGCGTTGCCGCGCAGGGCCAGGTAGCGGTTGAGCGCGCCCACCAGCCGTTCATGGCCGGCCAGGGTCAGTTGGGTGCGGGTCTCCTCGGCGTTGCTCAGACGCACCATGGACAGCGGCACCCGCGCCTGCACCAGGCGCCGGGCCAGGGCCACGCCGGTGGACCAGTCCGGCACGAAGGCGACGTGGAAGGCTTCCTCCGCCGGCGCTTCGCTGACACGCACCCGCACTTCGGTGATCACCCCCAGGCGACCCTCGGAGCCCATCACCAGCTCGCGCAGGTCGGGCCCGGCGGAGGACGCCGGCATGGTGGGCAGCCGCAAGGTGCCGCGCGGAGTTTCCACCCGCCCGCCGGCGAATAATTGCTCAATGCGTCCATAGCGCAGGGATTGCTGGCCACTGGAGCGACTGGCCACCCAGCCGCCCAGCGTGGACAGCTCCCAGGACTGGGGGTAATGCCCCAGCCGGTAGCCGCGTTCACCCAGCTGGCGCTCCACTTCGGGGCCCGGGGTGCCGGCGCCGAAGGTGGCCAGCCGGCTGTCCTCGTCCAGTTTCATAAGCCGGTTCATGCGCGCCAGGCTGAGCGTCAGCAGCGGGCGTTCACCGTCCGGCGGGTTGATGTGGCCGACCACTGAGGTGCCGCCGCCGTAGGGAATCAGGCGAATGTCTTCCTGCTGGCACCAGTCGAGCAATTCCCGCACCTGGGCGCTGGTGGCCGGAAACGCCACGCCGTCGGGAAACAGGCCGATCTCCCCGGAGCGCAGCGCCAGCCAGTCCGACAAACTTTGCCCGCGGGCATGCCGAACCCGGGTCTCGTCATCCGTTTGCACCAGCGGATGCGGCGGCAAGCGGCTGGCGGGCACTCGTGCCAGGACCGATTCCAGGGTGGCGTCGGGCAAGGCACGGCCCGGGCCCAGCCGTTGTTCCAAAAACCGGCGGCCGGCGTCCTTCAGGGGGTAGTCGTTGGCGCTGTCGCCCCAGCCGTTCCAGCGTCGCATGGTGTCTCCTTTGTTGGTATGAAATCCCGGCGCCTGGATGGCACGACCTTTCCTTTTTTTTATCCAGTCTGCTACAAACGCCGGATGCCTTCATCCTACTCTTTGTCCACGGTTCCCCTGGGACCGCGATGCAGCCGCGACGAATTCGACGCCGTGGTGACCGTGTTGGCCAGTGCCTTCGTCAACGACCCGTTCTGGCACTGGTTGTGCCGGCCCGACGACTTCCACGCCCGTTTACGGCGTGGCATGGCCGCGCAACTGCGTCACCTGGCCCTGCCGGGTCGGGTCGATCATATCCCCGGCGTCGGCGCGGCGCTGTGGTCGCCGCCGGGCCAGTGGCGTCTAGGCCTGTGGCAGCAGCTTCGTTTCCTGCCCGATTTCGCGGCCATCACCGGGCTGGCTCGTTTGCCCGGTCGGATCGCCGGCATTCAGCATATCCAGCAACTGCATCCCAAGCGCCCCCATTGGTATCTGCAGGTGCTGGGCGTGGCCCCGGACCAGCAGGGCCGTGGCCATGCCCGCCGGTTGCTGGCGCCGGTGCTGGCGTTGTGCGATCAGCACGGCCACGGCGCCTTCCTGGAAACCTGCGAGGCGGGCAATCTACCGCTTTATCGGCGCTTTGGCTTCGAGGTGATCCGCGAGGACCGTGTCGCCGCCGACGGCCCTCCCATCTGGCTGATGTGGCGTTCGCCGCCGCTTTAAGCGGGAAACGTGCAGACGCTCCATCCGGGACGCGGTGCAATGGTGGTGCCTTCCGGGATCGCTCAAGCCATCCATGGCCGCTCTCATTTGGCCATCCATGGCCAAATAGGTCCCTCCAGGCACCACCATTGCCCCGCTCACTTAGCAGCGGCACCACCACGGGTCAGAAACACCGCCCGGACCTTTGCAGAAAGGTTCGGCGCCAGCGATAACCCGGGGCGGCGGGAGCCATCCAGTGGGCGGGTCTGTGTTCTGCCCTTCCGGGACCCTGGAGAACAGGACGTTCGACAGGGAGCCCTCAGGGACGGGTTCACGGCGTTCTC
>DASUNW010000176.1:0-5782 GCA_036276955.1 Alcanivorax sp.
GGCGTGCGCACCTCGCCGATCACCGGCGACCCGATCAACTGCGTGCCGCTGATCGCCAAACTGCTCGGCGACAACACCGTCTCCAAGCAGCAGGGCAATGTGTTCGCGGAACTCGCCTTCGCCCCCAACTTCCCGGATAAAACCCCGCTGCGCGTGCCCAAGGGCTCGCTGCTCAAGGGCGACCCGCTGGACGTGCGCATCGGCGGCGAAGTGCCCGCCGGCTTTGATTCCGGCGAAGTCACCGTCACCTTCCTGGGCGACGCCAACGGCTACCTGCTGCCCAACCCCTACACCGATGACCCGTCCGCGCCCAAGCAACTGCGCCTGACCATGGACGTGGCCTTCGACACCGAAGTGCAGCGCGCCAACGGCGCCTTCAACCAGACCCTGCTGCAAGTGGAGCTGGTCGGCTACGCCATCGCCGACACCGCCAAAGGCAGCCTGATCGTCGACGCCGTCGGCGTGGTCGAGCCGGAAGTGCTCGGCACCGAAACCGCCTACGGCGTGCTCAGCTTCCATATGGAGTCCTACCCGGACCAGCAGAACGCCCCGGTAATGACACCCGACGAGACCAGCCCGTCGCTGGCCGCCTGGCAGCCCGGCGACCACGTCAACAAGCAGCGCCCCGGCGACCCGATCATCCTCAACTTCAGCGAGCCGCTGGACCCGACCACGGTGATCGAAGGCGACACCCTGCGCGTCACCGCCGGCGGCGCCCCCGTGGACTTCGAGTACTACCTGGACGGCGTCTCCATCGTCATCCAGCCGCAGCCGACGCTGCAGTACAACACCGACTACCAGGTGCAGTTCACCAACGGCATCACCGACATCGCCGGCAACCCGGCGCTGGGGGAGACGCTGAGCTTCACCATGCCGACCTACGTGGACGAAAACGCGCAGGCGCCGCTGGTGTTGACCGCCTACCCGGGCTTCCCGTGTATCCCCACGGACTTCGATCTGGCCAGCGACGACGCCGGCCGCTGCCAGGGCGGCAAGAGCGACGACGATCACCTGCCGCTGGCACGCCAGCCGGCCAACCGGCCGATCATCGTTACTTTCTCCCAGGTGATGGCCCCGGACAGCATCAACGCCAGCACCTTCCAGGTGCAGCGGGTCGACCCGGCCGGCAACCCGGTTGGCGATGTCCCCGGTGAGATCGCCGTCAGCGGCCGCAGCTTGGAATTCATCCCGGACCAGCCCTGGCAGGAAGGCACGCTGTACCGCTACGTGCTGAACTCGGTGCCCAGCGGCCCCGCCTGTGGCAGCAACGCAATCTGCGACACCCGTGGCCTGCCACTGCAGACCGGGCTGCTATCGCAAAACCCGGACGACGCGCCGGCCGCCACCGAAGGCGGCCCGGATCTGCCGATCTTCTTCCGTGGCGTGGCGGCCACCGACAGCGTCCTCCAGCAATTGCGCAACCTGCCTACCTCGGACGTGAACGCCAACTTCCTGCACGAAGCCGCGGAAACGGTGCCCTCGGTCACCGAGTCGGCCAAGAAGAACAGCGCCCGCATCGTGCGCGACCCGGCGTCCAACCCCGAGAACGACGGCACCGCCGGCTCCGGCGCCGTGACCGACGCCAATGTCGGCTGCGACGTCGGCCAGACCTGCCCGGACGCCAAATACAGCTACCTGAGCGGCAACCTGAACGTGGAAGTCATCGGCTTTAGGACGCCGCAGGAAGTGGCCCAGTACGCGGACCAGGCGAGCATCCCGCAGACCGTGAAGGACAACGGCGGTGTGCTGGTGTACATCCTGCCCACCCGCATCGTGGTGTCGAACGCCACCGTCTACGCCGACCCGGCGATCGGCAGCGCACCGCCGTCGCCCACCGGCCCGCAGTTGATGCGCATCCGCTACACCTGTGACGCCACCGCCGGCAACTGCGACGCACCGGATTACGGCCGCGTTAAAGGCTGGATCGTGGAAGGCGCCGGCGGGCCGCGGTTCCTGACCAACCTGGAGCTGTATCTGGACGCGCCGAAGCTGGCGCCGGAGGTGGTGATTCTCGGCATCACCAGCGAACTGACCCACAACCTGCACAGCTACCCGCTCAGTCTTCAGCTCGAGGGCGACGTCACCTTCCTGGACGACGGTCGCCTGCAGATCGAGCAGATCAGCCAGAACAAACTGGCGCTGGGCGTCGAGCTGGGCGGCGTGCCGCTGGGCCTGCCCGCCGGCATCTATGTGGCGATCCCCGCCGGCGACACCTTCCTCAACTACATCTCCACCCCCATCAAGCCCTAGAGGTTGCGGTGTGTCGGGTTACGGCCTTTGGCCTAACCCGACCTACACGTCACCCAACGCCAACCGTAGGTCGGATTAGGCCAAAGGCCGTAATCCGACTTCCTCCTCCATTGGCGCCCAAACCACCCCCAAAACCCCTTCCCACCTAGGCTTCCACCCGCTGGTCCGTTATCCTTCACCCCTACCGTGAACAGCCCGGCCTTTGCCCGGGATATGGAGTGAATTAACCCCATGGGTCACCGCACACCCCTTTACGACGCCCATCTCGCCGCCGGCGGCAAGATGGTGGATTTCGGCGGCTGGGACATGCCCATCCACTACGGCTCCCAGCTCGAAGAGCACCACGCCGTGCGCCAGCACGCCGGCGCCTTCGACGTTTCCCACATGACCGTGGTGGACGTCAGCGGCCATGACGCCCGCGCCTACCTGCGCCACCTGCTCGCCAACGACATCGACAAGGTCAAAGCCGGCCGCGCGATCTACACCTGCATGCTCAACGAGCGCGGCGGGGTGGTGGACGATCTGATCGTCTACAAAGGCGACAACGACTACCGGCTGGTGGTAAATTGCGCCACCCGCGAGAAGGACCTGGACTGGATGGAACACCAGGCCGGCGGCTTCGCCGTGGACATCCACGAGCGCCCCGACCTGGCGATGATCGCGGTGCAGGGCCCCGAAGCCCGCGCGATCCTGGAAAAGGTACTCTGCGAGGCCGGCGCCAAGGCGGTGGCCGGGCTGCCGTTCTTCGGCTTCGAATACGTCGGCGAATGGCTGATCGCGCGCACCGGCTACACCGGTGAAGACGGCGCCGAGATCATCCTGCCCGGCATCAAGGCCGAAGACCTGTGGCAGCGGCTGGTGGACGCCGGCGTGCGGCCCACCGGCCTGGGCGCCCGCGACACCCTGCGCCTGGAGGCGGGCCTCAACCTGTACGGCAACGACATGGATGAGGACATCACGCCCTGGGAAGCGGGCCTCGGCTGGACCGTGGCCCTGGACGACGCCGAGCGCGACTTCGTCGGCCGCGCCGCCCTGGAAAAACAGAAAACCGAAGGCCACCGGCAGCTGCTCGGCCTGGTGCTGGAAGGCAAGGGCGTGCTGCGCGCCCACCAGGGCGTGCACGTGCCCGGCGGCAGCGTCGGCCCGGACGGCGAAATCACCAGCGGCACCTTCTCGCCCACCCTGGGCAAAGCGGTGGCGCTGGCCCGGTTGCCCGCCGGCACCACCGGCACCGTGGAAGTGGAAATACGCAACAAACGTCTCAACGCCCAGGTGGTGCGGGCGCCGTTCGTCCGCAACGGCAAAGCCACCTACAAACCGTTATAACGATCACGGCCAAGGAGAAATACCAATGAGCGAGATCCCCGCCGATTTGCGCTACCGCGACAGCCACGAATGGGTGCGCGTGGAAGACGACATCGCCGTGGTCGGCATCAGCGACCACGCCCAGGACGCCATGGGTGACCTGGTGTTCGTGGAACTGCCCGAAGAGGGCGTGGTATTCGCCGCCGGCGACGAAGCCGGCGTGGTCGAATCCGTGAAAGCCGCCTCCGACATCTACGCGCCGGTGTCCGGCGAAGTGGTTGCCGTCAACGAAGCGCTCGAAGACGAGCCGGAGCTCGTCAACAACGAGCCCTACGCCGGCGGCTGGCTGTTCAAGATCAAAATGGCCGACAGCGGCGAGCTGAAAGAAATGCTGACGGCTGATCAATATCAGGAACAGATCGACAGCGAATAGCCGCCGGGCGGTTTGCCCGCGGCCGGAGTTGCAAGTTACAAGTTGAAAGTTGCAAAGCAAAAGCCCCGAATCGGAGCCGCCCTTTGCAACTTGAAACTTTCAACTTGCAACTCGGCTTTCGCCGAACCCCAGAACCATTCTATTTACACCTTCCTATCCGGAAACGCCCAATGCCCTATATCCCCCATACCCCGGACGACGTCCAGGCCATGCTCCAGGCGATTGGCGCCGACAGCATCGAGGACCTGTTCGATGAAATCCCCGCCCACCTGAAAGCCGGCCACGGCCTCGACGCCCTGCCCGAAGGGCGCGGCGAAATGGCAGTGACCCGCCTGATGGCCGAGCGCGCCGAGCAGGACCGCTTCGCGCTCAGCTTCCTCGGCGGCGGCGCCTACGCGCACCACATCCCGGCGGCGGTATGGGAAATCGCCACCCGCGGTGAGTTCTACACCGCCTACACCCCGTACCAGGCGGAAGCCAGCCAGGGCACCCTGCAGGTGATCTACGAATACCAGACCCTGATCGCCCGGCTCACCGGCATGGACGTCTCCAACGCCTCCGTTTACGACGGCGCCTCCGGCCTGGCGGAAGCGGTGCTCATGAGCCTGCGCGCCAACCGCAAATCGAAAAGCCGCAAGGTGCTGGTGCCCGACGCGCTCAACCCGCGCTACCGCAGTGCCTGCGAAGCCATCGTCAGCAACCAGGACGTGGAGCTGGTGTCCGTGCCGTTCTGCACCGACGCCGGCCAGACCCTGGTCGACAGCCTCAGCCCGTTCGAAGGCGACGACTACGCCGCCCTGGTGATCAGCCAGCCCAACTACTTCGGCAGCCTGGAAGACGTGGACGCCCTTACCGACTGGGCCCACGCCAACGGCATGCTGGTGATCGCCGTCACCAACCCGACCTCCCTGGCGATCCTCACGCCCCCGGGCGAGTGGGGCGAGCAGGGCGCCGATATGGTGGTCGGCGAAGGCCAGCCCCTGGGCGTGCCGCTCAGCTCCGGCGGCCCCTACTTCGGCTTCATGGCCTGCAAGAAAAAACACGTCCGCCAGATGCCCGGCCGCATCATCGGCCGCACCGTGGACATGGAAGGCAAGCAGGGCTTCACCCTCACCCTGCAAGCCCGCGAGCAGCACATCCGCCGCTCCAAGGCCACCAGTAACATCTGCACCAACCAGGGCCTGGCCATGACCGCCGCTACTATCTACGTCTCCCTGCTGGGCCCGGACGGTCTCGCCAGCGTGGCCGGCCACTGCCACGCCAACACCCAGAAACTGGCGGACAAGCTCTGCGCCATTGATGGCGTCGAGCGCGCCTTCAGCGCCCCGGTGTTCCACGAAGTGGCCCTCACGCTGCCCCAGGACGCCGACACCGTGCTCGCCCGCCTGGCGGAAAAAGACATCCTCGGCGGCCTCAGCCTCGCCAAGGATTACTCGATGAAGAACGCCATCCTGGTGAACAGCACCGAAGTACACACGGAAGGGGACCTGGACCTCTTCGCGCAGGCCCTGAAGGAGGTCTTGGCATGAGCAACGAAACCACGCTGATCTTCCAACACTCCCGTCCCGGCCGCAGCGCCACCGCGCAAGCGCCCAAGCCCGTGAGTGAGGAGCAACTGTCCGCGATTCCGGCCAGCCTGCGCCGCAAAAACAAACCCGGCCTGCCGGAAGTGGGCGAGCTGGAAGTGGTGCGCCACTACACCAACCTGTCGACCAAGAACTTCGCCATCGACAAGCAGTTCTACCCGCTCGGCTCCTGCACCATGAAATACAACCCGCGCGGCGCCAACCGCGC
>DASUNW010000177.1:0-22919 GCA_036276955.1 Alcanivorax sp.
CAGGACAAAGGCGCCCAGAGCGACGAGAACAAGACCCCCGTCGCCGACGGCCCGCCGCCGCGCATGACGTCCGAGGACAACACCCCCGGCCGTGATCAGGAACGCGGTGACAGCCGTCCGCCGAAAGCCAAGCTGGTGCCCCCCGAAGAGCACGCTCAGCCGCAAACCAGCGCCAAGCCGGACGCCGAACAGACCGCCGAAGCCCAGGCCCCGCAAGCGGCCGCTGCAAGCCAGGCACAGCCCGACCACGCCGCCGCTGCCCAGCAAGAAGAGGCGAAAGCCCCTTCTGCCCAGGCTGAAGCGCCCTCGGCGCAAAAGGAGAAACCCGCCGCCCAGGCCGACAAGCCCACCGAGGCGAAAGAGCCTGCGGCGCAGGTGGAAGAACCGTCAGCGCCTAAGGCTGAAAAGCCTTCAGCGCCGAAGACAGAAGAGCCCTCAGCCTCTCAGGTAGAGGAGCCCTCGGCCCCTAAGGCGGAGGAGCCTTCAACGCCAAAGACGGAAAAGCCCTCAGCGCCCAAGAAAGCACCTGAGGCCGAGCAGGAAACGCCCCCGGCTCAAGTGAAGGAAGCGTCTCCTCAGGCGTCTCAACCCTCGGCGGAAACCAAGGAAGAGCCCACCGAAGACGCTTCCCCGGCCACCACCGAAGCCACGCAGAAGCCTTCGGTTGAGGAGCCGTCAGCCAAAGCGGAGCAGCCGTCAGCGCAGGATGAAAAGCCTTCAGCTAAAGCCGAAGAGCCTTCCCCTGAAACGCAGCCCACCGAGGCTCGGAAAGAAGCCGCCCCGACCAACGCCCCGGCGGCGGAAACGCCCACGGCCGAGGAGAAAGCGGCTACCGAGCCACAGGCACCAGAACAAGCGGCCGACACCACCGAAGACGACCGTCGTGCCGGCAACGACCCGCGTGACCGCACGCCGGGCCAGCCCGCCCCGCAGCCCGAGCCCAAGCCGGCCGCTACTTCAGCCGAGCCGGAACCGGCCAAGCCCGAAACCACCGAAACCGAGCAGCCGGCCACCCCGGCGTTCAGCAAACCTGTGGCGCCGGAGCGTCCGGCCGGCCGCGCCAGTAACGACCCGCGCCTGCGCCGCCGTCAACAGCAGGCGGAACAAGCCGCACGGGAAAACGCCGGCGACAACGGCAACCCCGGTGCCTGATCGGTCCACCCGACTCTCGCACCACTAAAAAAACCGCCCTTCGGGGCGGTTTTTTTATGCGGCATCGGAATACTTGAACGCCCGGTGGCGCGTGTCGATAGCGCCCATCAGGTCGTCCAGCGCCAGGTACAGGCACGGCACCACGAACAGGATCAAGGCGGTGGCGAACACGATACCGAAGCCCAGCGACACCGCCATGGGAATCAGGTAAGCGGCCTGCAGGGAAGTCTCGAAGATAATCGGCATCAACCCGGCGAAGGTGGTCATGGTGGTCAGCAGGATCGGCCGGAAACGGCGCAGGCCCGCCTCATAGATTGCCTGGGCGGCGCCCAGCCGGTGCCGCTGCCGATTGGCGTAGTCGACCATGATCAACGAATCGTTCACTACCACCCCTGACAGAGCGATGATACCCATAAAGCTGACCAGCGACAGATCCATACCCAGCAGGATATGGCCGAGCACCGCGCCCACGGCGCCGAACGGGATCGCCAGCATCACCACCAGAGGCTGCAGATAGCTGCCGAAGGCCACCGCCAGCAGCGCGAAGATCACCCCCAGAGCCAGGGCGAAGCCGCCCCACAACGCCGAGGTGGATTCACGCATGTCCGCCTGGCCGCCCTGAAACGTCCAGGTCAGGCCCGGGTAGTCGGCACGTAGCTGCGGCAGCATCTCGTCGCGGACCACCGCCAGCACCTGACTGGTGGCGCTTTTCGGTTGCACGTCGGCGCCCACGGTGATCACCCTGCGGCCGTCGCGGCGGTCGATGGAGCGGAACGATTCGCCCACCGTGACCCGGGCCACGTCCATCAACGGCACCTCGCCGCCATCCGGCAATTGCACCACGAAAGTATCCAGGTAACGCAGATCCCGACGTTCCGCCTCGGGCAGCCGCACGCGGACTTCATTTTCGTTGATGCCACGCAACTGACGCAGGGCGATGGCGCCGTAGAACGCATCACGCAGTTGTCGACCCACCTCCGCGCCGGTCAGGCCCAGGGCGTCGGCCTGGGCGGTCAGGCTAATGTCGAATTGAGGCTTCCCGGTGGTGTAACTGTCGTTGACGTTGCGGGTCTGGGACAGGCCTTCCAGCGCCGCAAGCAGGCGTTCGCTGGCCTTGGCGAGCACGTCGATGTTGGTGTGGCTGAGGTCCACGCTGATGTCATCACGCCAGGAGCCCGGCCCTTGCTCCGCCTCGAAAGTGATCTGATCGACGCCTTTGAAGTCGCCGATCTGGTCGCGCCACAGTTCGACGATCTGCTGTACCGTCATGTCCCGCTGGTGTGCGGGCTTGAGGACCAATTCCACGTCGATGGCCTGCTGCCCGCGCACGTTGGTCTTGATGCCCTCGGCGTTGCGCCCCAGGTCGTGTTCCTCGAACAGTCGCTCGGTTTCCCGGGTCAGCGCCAGGGCCAGCTCGCCGGCCTGGCGCTGCGTGGTGCCCACCGGCAGACGAATGCCCGCTTCGATCTCGTCCGCCGGCACCTCGGGCATCAGGATCATGCCCATGTGGTCGCTCAAGGCGTAGGCGCCGACCACCAGCATCAACGTCAGAGCACTGCTCAGGGTCAGGTAGCGAAAGCGCAGCGCCCGGTCCAGCAACGGCCGGTAGCCACGCTCCACCAGCGTTTGGAAATAGCCGGAGAACAACCGCTGCACGCGGTGCAGGGCGCGACCGTAGATCGTCACCGTGCCCTTGCCGCTGTGCGCCAGATGGGCGGGCAGAATAAACAACGCCTCGAACAGGGAAATCGCCAGCACCACGATCACCACCGCCCCCAACGGCCACCAGAAATTGCCGGTGACACCGGGTATGAACAGCAACGGCATAAAGGCGACGATATTGGTGAGAATGCTGAACGTCACCGGCCCGGCTATATCCCGGGCGCCCTGCACCGCCGCGTCCATGAAACTCATGCCCTGTTCGCGGTACTCGTAGATGTTCTCGCCCACCACGATGGCGTCGTCCACCACGATGCCCAGCACCATCAGGAAGCCGAACATGGAAATCATGTTCACGCTCACGCCCATGGCCGGCAGGAACAGCACACCGCCGAGGAAGGACACCGTCATGCCCATCATGATCCAGAACGCCAACCGGTATTCCAGGAACAGGCTGAGAATCACCAGCACGATGACCATCGCCAATATGCCGTTCTCCAGAAGCATGGTGATGCGGTCCTCGAACTGCTCGGCGCGGTTGCTATCGATGCGCACCTGTACCCCATCGGGCAAGGTGACCTTAAGCTCCGCCATCACCCCTTCCACCGCCTCGGCGATGTCCAGCGGCGACTGGCTGCCGGTGCGGAAGATTTCGATCTCCACCGAAGGTTGCCCGTTAAAGCGGGAATGAAAGCCGCTCTCCTCGAACCCATCGTGCACCGTGGCGATGTCACCCAGCGTCACCACCGCGCCGGTTTCCGCGCGGCTTACCGCAATGCGCGAGAATTGGTCGGCCCACAGTTTGCGCTCCTTGAGACGCAGCAGGATTTCGCCATTGTCGGTGGCCAGATTGCCGGCGGGCACATCGCGGCTGGACTGCTCGATAATCGACGCCACCTGACCCAAGGTCAGGTTGTACTGACGTAGCGTGCGTTGCGGGATTTCCACGCTGGTCAGGTAATCGGGCACATCGCTGATCTCCGCCCGGGTGATGGCCGGCTCACTGAGCAAACGGTTACGCACCTGCTCGCCAAGCTGACGCAAAGTCCAGACGTCCACCTCGCCGTAGAGCACCAGTTCCATCACATCGAGGGGGCGGGCCTGCAGACGCACGCGGGGTTCCTCCGCCTGCTCGGGGAAGGTGCGCACCCGATCCACCGCCTGCTCAATGTCCTGCAGCGCCTGCATGCGATTAGTGCCGGCCACCAGTTCCAGTTGGATCAGGCCGCTGCCTTCGCGAGCGGTGGACACCATTTCCTTGATGCTTTCGACACCCTGGACCGCCTGCTCCACCGGCATCAGCACGCCCTGCTCCACATCCTCCGGGGCGGCACCGGGATAGGCCACCTCCACTACCACCACGTCGAGCTGGGCGTCGGGGAAGATCTCTTTCTGTACTTGCACCGCCATCCACAGGCCGCCGCCGAGCAACAGGATCATCAGCAGATTGGCGGCGATGCTGTTGCGCGCCATCCATTCGATCGGGCCGACCCAACCCTGGCCACGCGGTGCGTTCATTGCAGCGTCTCCTGACTGGCGATGTCTTCCAGGCGCAGGTCGGCGCCGTCCACCACCGTGGCCAGATCGGTGGTCACCACCTGATCGCCCTGGTCAAGGCCGTCATCGATATAGACATAGTCGGCGTCGCGCAACAGCACGTTCACGGAGCGGATATCCAAAGCACCCTCCTCCATCACCCACACGGTGTCATCGCGGCGCAGCAGGTCGCGCTCCAGGCGCACCACGTCCTCCAGAGCCCGGCCCTGGATGGCGGTGCGCACGAACGCACCAAGGATCAGACGGGGCACGTCCGATGCCGCATTCAGGGCCAGCGGGTCGTCGACGGCGATCAGCACTCGCGCCAGCCGGGCATTGGCGCCCAGTTCTCCGACCAACTGTTGCAGGCGCCCCTGGCGAGTCTGGCCCGCGGGCCAGGTGTCGTGACGCAGTGTCACCGGCGCGCCCTGCTCGACGTCATCCCCACCGTCGGAAAAGCGCAGCCAGGGCAGTCGTGAAAGCGGCACGCTGGCCGCCACCCAGTAGCGGTCGGTGGCGACCAGCCGGCCCAGACTGTCGCCGACGCTGACCTGTGAGCCGACAGTGACCTCGCGAGACAGAATCTGGGCGTCGAACGGCGCGCTGATGAGAGTGCGCTGCAGGTCCAGTTCGGCGCGGCGCAACGCCGCCTTGGCGAAGTCGACCTGGGCGCGGGCCTGCTTGAGTTGCGGCTGGCGCAGCACCAGGTGCCGGTTGCTCTGGTCCAGTTCCTCGCCCAGCAGCTCGAAACCTTGCTCCGCCACCGCTTGTCGGCCCTGTTCCAATTCCAGGTCGGCGCGCGCCTGCGCCAGCTCACTGCGGCGTTGACGCACCAAAGTCTGGTAGTCCGCCGGGTCGATGCGCAGCAAGGTGGTGCCCTGCGCCACCCGGCCACCGGGTTCGAAGGCCTCGGCCTGTTCGACCACGCGGCCGCTCACCCGGGGTTGCAGGATGACCTCTCGGGCCGCCACCACCTGACCCATCACCTCGATAACGGGATGAAAACGACCGCGCTCAACGGCGCGTACGTCCACCAGCATGGCGGTTTCGCGGGCCACGTCGCTGCGCGTGGCGGTGGGTTCGGTCTTGAAAATCAGCACGATCAAGGCGATGCCCGCGAGCACAATCAGCGCCGAAACAAACAGCGTCTTGCCGCGTCCGGCGCGGCCGCTCTCCGGGCGGGCGGCGCGGTCGTCGTTAGCGTTGCTCATGCGTTCTTTTCCTGTTAAGGGACCGGGAAGCCGCCGGCCAGTGCCCGATACAGCGCGACCCGGAAGGCCAGCAATTCCTGGCGGGCGGTAATCAGAGTGCGGCGCAGATCCTGGCGTTCCTGGAGCGCGCTTAGGACGTCCAGATACGCGACCGTGCCGTTGACGTATTGAATGCGCAATTGTCGATAAGCGCTGTCCGCCAGTTCCAACTGCTCGCTCAGGCTGTCCATGCGCCTGCGCTGCTGACGTTCTTGAATCAGTGCGTCCTCGACTTCCTGGAACGCCACCAGCGCCGCCTGGCCATACTCGTACAGTCGTTGTTCACGCAGAGAGCGGAAGCGGCGCGCCTCGGCACGGCGCTGGCCGCCGTCAATCAAAGGCATCACCAGATTGCCGGCCAGGGTGGCCAGCCAGTCGCCGAAAAGGTCACTGCTATCGGTGGTCTCATTGCTCAACGACGCGGACAGGGTCAGGCGCGGAAAGCGGTCGGCCACGGCCGCCGCCAACTCCGCGTCCGCCGCCTGCAGTTGATAGTACGCACGGCGCAGGTCCGGCCGTCGGCGCACCAGATCCGCCGGCACCCCGGTGGCCGGCAGCGGCGGCAACGCCGGCAAGGTGGCGCCGCCGGGTAACGCCACGCCGTTGGGCGGCTCACCCAACAGCACCGCCAACTGATGCTCAAGCACCTGGATGCGTGCCTGCACGGTGAGCAATTGCTCCCGGGACGCCTCCACCAACTGGCGCTGACGCAGCACGTCGGCACTGGCGCTCTGGCCGACAGCGAAGCGGGCGCGAATCAGCGACAGCACGTCCTGGTTGGTTTGCAGTTGAACCCGCGCCAGTGCCCGCTGGGTGCGCTGGGCAAGCAACTGAAACCAAGTGTTGGACACCTCCGCGGCCAGGGACAACGCGGCGGTTTGATAGTCGGCGCGGGTGGCCGCAACGCGAAACGCTTCGGCCTCGACTTGGGCGCGAATCCGCCCCCATAGATCCAGTTCGTACTCCGCCGCCAGCCCGACGCTGAACGAATCGGACGCACCGGCGCCGTCGTCGCGGCGTTCGGCGCCGGCGCGTGCCTCCAGACTGGGAAACAGGCCAGCCTGCTGGCGCTCGCGCACCGCGCGCGCCTGATTCAAACG
Source organism: Alcanivorax sp. (assembly GCA_036276955.1). Classification (GTDB taxonomy): domain Bacteria; phylum Pseudomonadota; class Gammaproteobacteria; order Pseudomonadales; family Alcanivoracaceae; genus Alloalcanivorax. Next base: position 6,698 of record DASUNW010000177.1, read on the forward strand.
CTCATAAGCGGCCTGCAAGTCCAGGTTGGCGCCCAGGGAGCGATCCACCAGCCGGTCCAGGGAGGCATCGTCGAACGCGAGCCACCATTGCTGCGGCGCCGGGACCTCACCCGAATGGGAAAACAGCTCTGGCACGACCACCGGCGGCGGCGCTGATTGCGGCCGGCCGGCACAGGCGGTCAGTGTCAGCAGCAACGCAAAAAAGGCGACAGCGCGCGCCGAGGACTCAGAGTCAACGAAGGGATGCATGAACAGAGAGACGTCCTGATTTCGTATCAGTTCCGCCGGAGCGGCGAAGCCGGTTCAGGCTAGCAGGCGCGCACCGTGAGAACCACTTACACCTGGCGGTAGAACACAAAGCTTACACGATGGCGGATCAGCGTCACGGCAACGTCACCGGCTCCTGTTCCAGGGCCACGCCGAAACGGGCCAGAACGTCCTCGCGCACCGCCCCGGCCAGCGCCAGCACATCGCCGGCGCGAGCGCCGCCGTGATTGACCAGCACCAGAGCCTGGTCGCGGTGCATGCCCACCGGCCCCAGCCGGCGGCCTTTCCAGCCGGCGTGCTCGATCAGCCAGCCGGCGGCCAGCTTGTTACCGGCCGGGTGGAGAAACGACACCAGATCCGGGTAGCGGTCTTTCAGGCGTGCATGTTGATCGGCGCTCACCACCGGGTTCTTGAAGAAACTGCCGGCGTTGGGCAAAACCCCGGGGTCGGGCAGCTTGCTTTGCCGCAGCTCGATCACCGCCGCACGCACGGTCGCCGGGTCCAGGGTGCGCGGGTCCTGGTCGGCGAAGCGCGCCGCCAAACCGCCGTAGTCCACCCGGCGGGCGCCGTGGCGGTGCAACCGCAGCGTGATGTGGGTGATGATGAATTCGCCGCGCCGGCGGCTCTTGAACAGGCTGTCGCGGTAGTCGAATTCGCACTCGGCGGCGGCGAACCGCACCGCCCGCCCGTCGGCCACCGCCACCGTGTCCACGCTTTCCAGGCAATCGGCCAGTTCCACGCCGTAGGCGCCGATGTTCTGAAACGGCGCCGCGCCGGCGGTGCCGGGAATCAGCGACAGGTTTTCCAGACCGCCCCACCCCCGGGCCACGGTATCCGCCACCAGCCGGTCCCAGACCACGCCGGCGCCGGCGCGCACCCGCACCTGGTCCTGGGTTTCGTCGAGATAGTCGATGCGCTCGAACGCCGGGATCACGGTGAGGCCGGGCAAGTCGCCGCGCAGCACCACATTGCTGCCTTCGCCGAGCACGTAGAGCGGCTCGTGGGGGCTGCGGGCCGCCAGCAGCTCGCCCAAGGCGGCGACGTCCGCCGGCCGCGCCAAGCGCTGTGCCCGGGCCGGCAACGCCAGGGTGTTGGCGGCGCTCAGGTCGGCGTCATGCTCGATCACAGCCGTTCCCGCAGCCGCGCCAGCCACAGGTCGCTGGCGCGTTCCACCAGGTTGAGCACGTGACCAAAGCCGTCCTCGTCACCGTAGTAAGGGTCCGGCACTTCGCCGGGGCCGTCCTCACCGAGCACGTCGAGAAAGCGCGCCAGAACCAGGCCGTCGCGGGCGACACCCGCGCCCGGATCGAGATCGCGCAGGTCGGCCAGGTTGCTGTTGTCCATGGCCAGGATGTAATCGAAATGGCGGAAGTCCTCGGCGCTCACCTGCCGGGCACGCAGATCGGCCATGGGGTAGCCCCGTTCGGCGGCGGCGGCGCTGGCGCGGCGGTCCGGCGGCCGGCCGATGTGCCAGTCCCCGGTGCCGGCGCTTTCGATGCGAATCCGATCCTTAAGGCCGGCGTCACGCACCCGTTGGCGAAACACCGCTTCGGCGGTGGGCGAACGGCAGATATTGCCAAGGCACACGAACAGTACCGACAGCGACTTCATTCCCGGCCTTCCTCCGCTCGCAGATGGCGACGCAGGCGTTGCAGGTCCATTTCGGTGTCGATACCGCCGGGTACCGGCTCCCGCGCGGGCGCAACATGGATGGCGACCCCATTGGCGAGGGCCCGCAACTGCTCCAGGGACTCATGCATTTCCATGGACGCCGGTTCCCAGCGCACGAACTGGTGCAGAAAGCCGACCCGATAGGCGTAAATACCGATATGGCGCCACCAATAGCCGGGGTCCATTACGATGTCGCGCGGGTCCGGTTGTCTGGTGAAGGCATCGCGGTGCCAGGGAATCGGCGCCCGCGAGAAATACAGCGCACGCCCGTTGGTGTCGAACACCACCTTGCAGATGTTGGGGTTGAACAGATCGACGCCGCGCTCAATGGGTTCACACAGCGTGGCCATGCGACATTCCGGGTGCGCGGCGAGATTTTCCGCCACCTGGTCGATCACGGTGGGCGGAATCAGCGGTTCGTCGCCCTGCACGTTGACCACGATATCGTCGTCCGCCAGGTTCAGATGCGCCGCCACTTCCTGCAACCGATCGGTGCCGGAGGGGTGATCGGCGCGCGTCATCACCACTTCGCAGTGATCACCCACCGCGTCGCGCACCCGCTCATCGTCGGTGGCCACCAGCACCCGGGCTGCGCCGCTTTGCGCGCAGCGTTGCGCGACCCGGGCCACCATCGGCTGGCCGGCCAGGTCCGCCAGCGGTTTGCCCGGCAGACGCGAGGACGCGTACCGGGCCGGCACTACCACATAGAAACTCATAACTGTTCCTTACCGATGCTGTTGTTGCAGAGCACGATCAATCATGGCGTCCAGGGTGGCCGGCGGCAAATTGGCGTGCACCGGCAGCATCCACAGGCGCGGATCGTCGAAGTCCCGGCATTTTACCGCGTCTTTCTCGGTCATGATCACCGGCCGGCCATCGGCGAAGTCCAGGTCCCGGGCGGTGAAGCCGTGGTGGTCGGCGAAGGCGTGCGGGGTGACCGCCAGGCCGAGCAGCGCCAGGGTACGGAAAAAGCGGTCCGGATTGCCGATACCGGCGACGCCGTGCACCGCCCCGTAACGCTCGCGAAACCGGACCGCGTCCAGGACTTCAGCGTCGCACAGCCGCACCAGGTCGCCGGGCACCAGATGCATGGTGATGGCGTCCGGCCAGGCGCCGCCGTTGGCGACCACGAAATCCACCTGGGAAAGCCGCGACGCCGGCTCGCGCAGCGGCCCGGCCGGCAGGCAGCGGTGGTTACCAAGGCCGCGGCGGGCGTCGATCACCACCACTTCGCTGGAGCGCGGCAAGGCATAGTGCTGAAGGCCGTCGTCGCTGATCACCAGGTCGGGATGAAAATCCGCCACCGCGCGCCGCAGCGCGCGGTCACGGCGCGGATCAAGCACCACCGGCACCGCCGCCCGGCGGGCGATCAGCAACGGCTCATCACCCACTTCCCGAGGATCGTCGTCCAGTTGTACCACGCGCGGATAGGTGGCGGCTTGGCCGCCGTAGCCCCGCGAGATGACCACCGGTGTAAGGCCCCGCTGCCGGGCTCGCTCGGCGAGAGCGATCACCAACGGTGTTTTGCCGGTGCCGCCCACGGCCACATTGCCGACCACCAGCACCGGCACCGGCGGCGCCTCGGCGTGGTCGCGGAAGCGGCGCAGCCGACGCCCGGCCACCCGGCCCACCAGCCAGCCCAGCGGGCGCAGCGGCGTCAGCCAGGGGCTGCCTTCGTACCAGCCGCGCTCCACGCGGCGGCGCCAATCATCCATGGCCGTTGTCGGCGAAATCCATTTTGTAAAGCTGCGTGTAGAGTCCATTCTTTTCCAACAATTCCGTGTGGGTGCCCTGCTCGATCAACTGCCCCTGATCGAGCACCAGGATGCGGTCCGCTTTTTCGATGGTGGACAGACGATGGGCGATAACCAGGGTGGTACGCCCCTCCATCAGGCGCTCCAGCGCCTGCTGAATGTGGTGCTCCGATTCCGTGTCCAGGGCGCTGGTGGCCTCGTCGAGAATCAGAACCGGCGCATCCTTGAGCAGTGCCCGCGCGATCGCGATGCGCTGGCGCTGCCCGCCGGAAAGCTGGGCGCCGTCCTGGCCCACCTCGGTGTCCAGCCCGTGCTCCAGGGCTTGGATGAAATCCCAGGCGTAGGCATTGCGGGCGGCCTGCTCCACCAGCGCGTCGTCGGCGTCGCGCATTTCACCGTAGGCTATGTTGTGGCGGACGGTGTCGTTAAACAGCACCACCTTCTGGCTGACCATGGCGATCTGGCGACGCAGATGGGCGAGCTTGTAGTCCGGCAACGGCACGCCGTCGAGCAGCACCTGGCCCTGATCAGGGTCGAAGAAACGGGGCAGCATCGCGGAAATGGTGCTCTTGCCGGCGCCGGAGCGGCCGATCAGCGCCACCGTCTCGCCGCTGTTGACCTGAAGGCTCAGGTTGCGCAGCACCGGTTGGGCGGGATCGTAGCCGAAGGTGACGTCGCGGAACTCGATATTGCCGTCGGTGCGCGGCAACTCGTGATCGCCCTCGTCCCACTCCTCGGGGCGGTCCATCAGCTCGAACAGCGAGGCCGCACCGGTGACACCGCGCTGGATTTTCACGTTGACGTCGGTGAGCTGCTTGAGCGGCTTTTGAATCATCCCGGCGGCGGCGATATAAGAGAGGAAGCCGCCAACCGTGAGGTTTTCGCCCGTCATCGTAATGTACAGATAGGTGACCGCGCCGATCGCCACCGACACGAACAACTGCACGATCACCGTGGAGCCGATTTTGCTGGCGTTGAGTTTGGTGTTCTGGCGGGCGAAACGGCGGCTCACCGAGTGAAAGCGGTCCGCTTCCAGCTTCTGACCACCGAAAATCTTCACCGCCTGATTGCCCTCGATGGCTTCGCCCAGGAACTGGGTGATATTGCCCATCGAACCCTGGATGCGGCGGCTGATGTGACGGAACCGCTTACTGGTCAGATTCACCACCAGGCCCACCAACGGCGCGGCAATCAGCAGAATCATCGTCAGTTTCCAATTCTGATAGAGCAGAAAGGTGAGCAGACCGATCACGGTGAGGCCTTCGCGCAGCATCACGATCAGGGCGTCGGTGCCGGCGCTGGTGATTTGCTGGGCGTCGAAAATGATCTTCGACATGATGCGCCCGGACGCATTGTTGTTGTATTCCGACTGCGGCAGACGCAGTACATGGCCGAACACGTCGTTACGCACCCGGTAGACGATTTCCTGGGCCACCCAGGTCATCGAGTAGCTGCCGATGAACTGGCCGATGCCCTGCGCCAGGGCGATGAAAAACGGCGCGATGGAGACGATTACCACCCGGTGCGGTTCCGGGTCGACCACGGTTTCACCCAGATAGCCGGCCAGTTGCGCGGCGCCGGCCTGGGTGGCCGCGTAGATCGCATAGCCGATGAAACTGGCGAACAGGATCAGCCAATGGGGTCTTACATACGACAGCAGCCGTTTATACGTCTGCCAAGCGTCATCGGGTAGTTGGCTCATTGGCCCTCTTCGTCGGCTTCACGGGTGGTCAGCGACAGCTTATCAAAGCCCAGTTGCCCGGCCACATCCATCACGCGCACCACCGCCTGGTAACTGGCGTTGGCGTCGGCGGTGATGATCATCGGCAAGGCGGCTTTGTCCTGCCCCAGCCGAAGCAGGGCCGAACGCAGGCCCTTTTCACTGCTGTCGGTGAGCTTCTCACCGTTGATCAGGTATTCGCCGAGCGGCGAGACCAGAACCTCCACCGCCTGGGCCGGGCTCTCCGGCGGCACCCCCTGCGCTTCCGGCAGGGTAAGCGAAAGCTGGGTCTCGCGGGTGAAGGTGGTGGAGACCATGAAGAAAATCAGCAGCAGGAACACCACGTCGATCAGCGGCGTCAGGTTGACGCTGATCTCTTCCTGGCGCGGGCGCGGGAATCTCACGTCTTCTCTCCAGGAGTGGTTCCAGGAGTGGTTCCCGGCGTCGCCTCCCGCTCACCGTGAACCAGGTCAACCAGGTGCACCGCGCTCTGTTCCATGCCCACGGTGATCTCCTCCACCCGGCGCACGAAAAAGCGATGGAAGAAAATCGCCGGGATCGCCACCACCAGACCGGCGGCGGTGGTCAGCAGCGCCTGGGAAATACCCCCTGCCAACTGGGCCGCGTCGCCGGTGCCGTGCATCATGATCGCGGCGAACACGTCGATCATGCCAATCACCGTGCCCAGCAACCCAAGCAAGGGCGCGATGGCGGCGATCGACCCGAGCGTGGAGAGATATTTTTCCAGGTCGTGGATCACACCGGTGGCTTCCTCCTGGATGCTCTCCTTCATGATCTCGCGACCATGACGGGCATTGGCCAGCCCGGTGGCGAGAATCCGGCCCAGCGGCGACTCTTCACGCAGCGCCTTGAGCCGCTGCCCGTTCAACTGGCCCTTCTTCAGCCAGCCGCGCACCTGGGGCAAGGTGCCCGGCGGCGCCAGCTTGCTCGGACGCAGAGTCCAGAAACGCTCACCGACGATGGCCAGCGCCACCACCGAACTGACCAGGATCGGGAGCATCATCCAGCCCCCGGACTGCACAAGATCCTGCACGTTGTGATCCCCTCTTATTCACAATTCCGGCTCGCGGTGCCAGGGCCGACCATGGGCCCGGCGCCACTTTGTTATGAGCGCGGCATTATCAGGGCCGCCCAGGCGAAACACAATCATACCGGCCCGGTCGGTGCGCAGAAGCGTGACGCCGGCCGCTTCCAGACGGTCCACCACATCCGGATCGGGATGATTGAAACGGTTGGCGTAGCCCATCGACGCCACCGCCCAGCGCGGCGTCACCGCCCGCAGCCAGGCGGCCGAGGACGACGAACCGCTGCCATGATGAGCGAGCTGCAGAACGGTCACCGGTGTTACCCGGCCCAGCAGCCGGTATTCCACCTGTTTGGGAATGTCACCGGTGAGGAGCGCGCTGGCGCCGCGCGCGTCCACCCGCAGCACGCAACTGGCGGCGTTGCCCTGGTATTCACCGTCCGGCGGCCACAGGATTTCGAAGCGCACGCCGTCGAAACGCCACTGTTGCCCCGCCCGGCAAGGCTCGGCCCCGGCCACGCGGTCCGGTTCGCCGCTCAGCAGACGTCCCGGATCGCTCAAATCCGACAGACCGCCGGCGTGGTCGTTGTCGCCATGGCTGACCACGGTGATGTCCGGGGTCAGGCCGTGGCGGCGCAGCCAGGGCAACAGCACGCTCTTGGCCGCCGAACCACCAGGCCAGCCCGGCCCCAGGTCATAGAGCACCAGATGGCGCTGGGTACGCAGCGCCAGCGCCTGGCCCTGCCCCACTTCGAACACGATCAGATCCACCTGGCCCCAGGCCGGGGGCTCGGCGCCCGGCAACCACCAGGGCAGTAACCCCAGCAGCAGCAACCAGCGCGGCCACGGCCACGCCGGCAACAGCCACAGCAGCGCCGACGCCAACAGCGCCAGGCCGATCCAACCGGGCGCCGGCGGCAAGGCCGGTGACGGCAGAGCGTGCAGGCCTTCCATCATCAATACCGCGGCCTCCACACCGGTGGCGGCGGCCAACAGCACGGTCGGCAGGTCCAGCAATACACCCAGCAGCGCCGCGGGCACCACCAGCACGCTGAACAGCGGCACCAGCAACAGGTTCGCCAGCGGGCTCAACCAGGCCCAGGTATCGAACAGCCAGGCGCCCAGCACCGCCATCAGCAGCGGCAGGGTGACCATCACCGGCCAGCGGGTGCCGTCAATCAGCAGCAAAATCACCGCGACCGCCGTGAACGACAACCACAGCCCGGCGGACAACGCCGCCAACGGCTGTCGCAACAGCACCGCCAACAGCGCCAGACCAAGCACCGCCCACGCCGCCGGGCGGACCCGACGCAGCCGGCAGGCGGCCAATACCGTCACCATGATCAGGGCCCGTTGGGTGGGCAGCGCGAAGCCCGCCAAAGCGGCGTAGCCGAGCGCCCCGACCAGGGCCGGCGCCCAGGCCCACTGCTGCAAGCTGAAGCGACGTGCCGGCGGGCACACAAGCCACAGCAGCGGCGCCAGCAACCAACGCCCCAGGCCCCACAGCAAACCGGTGACCAGGGTCAGATGCAGGCCCGAGATGGCCAGCAGATGGGCGGTGCCCAGATCGCGGAACAGCCCCCATAGCGGCGGATCCAGGCCGCGCCGGTCGCCGGTGACCAACGCCGGAATCACGGCGGCGCCGGCGGGGCTCACGGATAGCCGCTCGCTCACGCGGTGGGAAAGCCGGTCACGGCGGGCGTCCAGGCTGGCTGGCCGGGCCTCACGACGGCTCACCGCCGTGAGCACGCCACGGGCATCAATGCGGTTGGAGAGATCGAAACGGGCGCGGTCCGGCCCGGTCTGGTTGTACCAGCCATGGGGAAAAAACAGACGCACTTTGCCGCGCAGCCGGTCACCGGCGTCCAGTTCCGGTAATGGTGCCCAGGCCGTCACCCGCACCCGGTGACGCCCTGGCCAGGGGCGCTCATCCACCGCCAGTCGCAGGTCCAGGACCAGGCGCTGGCGGCGCGTCGTCTGCCCATAACGGGGGCGTATCTCGGTGACGGGCAGCCCCACCACGCGGGCGTCCACCGTTAGAGTGGCACCGTTGAGATGCTCCGGTAACCGGCGGTCGAGACCCTGCTCAAGCGCCAGCAGCCCATGGGCCGCGGCCAAGGCGAGCAACAGGCACAGCAACCGCTGGCGTGGCAGCGCCAGCGCCAGCGCCGCAAGCACCGCCAGGGGCCAGCAAACGCCCCACCAGACCGCCACAATAATCGCGGCGGAGCAAAACCAGTATCGCATCCTTGCTCACCGGGTTGTTATGATCACGCCTCCACGTATCGGAGCGGCGTGATGGCCATGGGTCGATGTAGGCGTCCGCCGCCCGGGTCGGCATAATAGCGCCCGTCTTCAAGGGACCTTGCAGTTTCATATGCCCAAACATTTGTTCCGCAAATACCTGCCCTCGCCGGATCGACTGAAGGGACACAAGTCCCTGAGTTTCCTGGGGGAGGTATTGTCGGACCCTAATCTCTGGCACATCAACCGACACTCCCTGGCCGGAGCCGCCTTTATCGGCGTGTTCACCGGTTTGCTGCCAATTCCCCTGCAAATGGGACTGGCCGCCCTGCTGGCGGTTCGCTTCCATTGCAACCTGCCGCTGTCGGTGGTGCTGGTGTGGATATCCAACCCGGTCACTTATATACCGATCTTCTATTTCACCTACCGGGTGGGCGCCTGGATGATCGGCCTCACACCCAGTTCCCCGCACGGCATTGATATTGCCTGGTTCGTGGAACAACTGGTGCCGCTCTGGGTAGGCTCTCTGAGCTGCGCACTGGTTGCCGGCCTGGCGTCCTACTTCATCGTGAAGCTGTTCTGGCGTCTCGCCGTGGTGCGCAGTTGGAACCTTCGCGCCCAGCGCCGCCAGCGGCGGCAGTAGCCGTTACATCGCGATCACCGCCGACTCTAGCACCGGCAGTGCCGGGGATTTGTCAGCCATCGGCGCGGATTCAGGCAAGAAAAAGCGGAAAATCACGTGCGCCGAAGCGCTCAGGCCAACGGGCGCAGCAACCCGTCGTGCAGCTCGTGACGGCTCTGGCAGCGGCCTGCGAAGTGATGATCGTGGGTAACCACCAGGAAGGCGGTACCCAGACGTTGGTTGAGTTCCAGCATCAGATCCTGGACCTGATCGGCGGTGCGCTCGTCCAGGTTACCGGTGGGTTCGTCGGCCATCACCAGCGCCGGGTCGGTGACCAGCGCCCGGGCGATCGCCACCCGCTGGCGCTCGCCGCCGCTCAATTGGGAAGGCTTATGTTCGGCGCGTCGCGCCAGCCCCACCTGATCCAGCAGTCGCTCGGCGCGCTGCGCCGCCTGCGCCGGCTTAAGCCCGCTAATCAGCAAGGGCATGGCCACGTTCTCCCGAGCGGTGAACTCCGGCAGCAGATGGTGGAACTGATAGACGAAACCCAGATAATTATTGCGCAACCGGCCCAGAGCCCGATCGTTCAGACCCGCCAACGGCTGACCACCAATCTCCACGGTGCCCTCGCTGGGGACATCCAGCCCCCCGAGCAGATTCAGAAGAGTGGACTTACCGGACCCCGACGTGCCGATGATGGCGGCGATGTCGCCCCGGCGGATGGTCAGCTCCACGCCGTTCAGCACCTGCAGCTCACCACGGCTTTCCGGGTAGCGCTTAATCAGCCCGCGCGCCTCCAGAACGGACGCCTGGTGTTCACCCTCACTCATAGCGCAGCGCCTCCGCGGGTCGCACCCGGCTGGCACGCCAGGACGGGTAAAGCGTGGCCGAGAAACTGATCAGCATGGCGATGCCGACAATAGCGGTGACGTCGCTCCACTTCAATTGCGAGGGCAGGTAATTCACGAAGTAGGCATCGAACAGGCGAGTGTTGAAGGTGGTTTCCACCCAGGCCGCCACCTCGCTCACATTGGTCGCCAGCAGCACACCGAGCACGGTGCCCAGGAAAGTGCCCGCCAGGCCGATCACCGTGCCCTGGACCATGAAGATGCGCATGATGGTGCCCGGCGACGCGCCCAGGGTGCGCAGCACGGCGATGTTGCCGCGCTTCTCGGTAACCAGCATCACTTGGCTGGAAATAATATTGAACGCGGCCACCGCGACAATGAAGCTGAGTAGCAGCGTCATCATGCTCTTCTCCATTTTTATGGCCTGGAACAGATTGCCGTGGCTGCGGGTCCAGTCGGTGGTGTAGTAGTCCGGGCCCAACGCCTGTTGCAGTTGCCAGCCGATCTCCGGCGCCGCGAACAAATCGGTGAGCCGCAGGTGGATCCCCTCCACGGTGCCAGCCTGGCGTTCCAGCCGGGCGGCGTCCTCGCTGGCCACATAGGCGTAGATGCTATCCACCTCGGCCCGCGCCCGGAATTGGCCCACCACCGTGAAGCGTTTGAAACGCGGCATCACCCCGGCCGGCGATATGGTCGCCTCGGGCAGCACCAGGGTGACTTTGTCGCCGGTTTCCGCGCCCAGCTTACGGGCCAGCGCGTAACCCAGGACGATGCCGAACTCACCGGGCTGTAGGGCCTGAAGGTCGCCCTCCCACATCATCTCGTCGACGATGGACACGTCTTTTTCCGCTTCCGGCTCGATGCCGTTGACCAGCACACCCGCCACATTGCCCTGGTAGGTGAGCATGCCTTCCAGCTTGATGAACGGCGCCACCGCCTCCACGCCCGGGTAGTCACGGACCTGATCGGCCAGCGCCTGCCAGTCGGTCACCGGCTCGCGACCGTGCACGGACAAATGAGTGACCATCCCCAGGATGCGGGTCTGCAGCTCACGGTCGAAACCGTTCATCACCGACAACACGGTGATCAAAACGGCGACGCCGAGCATCAGCCCGAGCGCGGAGATCAGGGTGATCACGGAAATAAAGCTATTGCGGGCCCGGGCGCCGGTGTAGCGCAGACCCACGAACAGGGCAAAGGGTCGAAACATGGCGCGCATTTAAGCACTAAACCGGCGGCCGGTGCCAGTCGCATTGTGACGCCTCCCCGCAACCTTGAAATGGCACCGCACCGTTTTACTTGAACAAAGGTTCACGCTGTCCGTACTATCAGTACCGGCTTATCCAAGGGGGAAGAGGGAATGAATAGAATAGTGACGGTGATGGCACTGACGGCCGCGATCTGCTGGCCCGCCGGGGTGCTCGCCGCATCGGACCGGGACGTGCCCGGCCGGGGTATGAGCAAAGCCGAGGTGCGCGCCCAGTTCGGCGAACCAAACCGCGCCCGACCGGCAGTGGGCCAGCCGCCGATCAGCCGCTGGGACTACGACGGCTTCAGCGTTTACTTCGAGAACGACACCACGCTGCACAGTGTTCGGGAACAGGATCGCACGCCCACCAAGCGCGCGCCGAGCGCCGAAGCGCAGGGCGAACAACCGGACGCTCACTCCACGCCCGAAGCGGAAGCGGGCCTGTCGCTGGCCAATGGCAAAGAGCCGCCCACCACGCTGGAGGAACAAGAAACCAACGTGGAAGTGGAAACCTTTGGCACGCCTTCCAACAAGGACGAGGAAGAGGACGAGGACAGCGAAACCAGTACTGAATCCGACAGCGCGCCAGGCAGTACCGCCGTACGCGCCAACGCGGACAGCGCCGGTAAGCAAGAGCAAGAAGAGGGCGAAGAGGATACCAAGGCAGACGGCGATCAGAGCAGCGACGCGAGCAGCGCCGATGAGGGACGTTTCCGCTTTGATCCGGCCACCGGCCGCATTGTGGTCGATGACGAGCAGGAAGACGACGATAGTGACTCATCACCGGCACGCTGACCGCCGCCTGCTGCCCGAATGGCACCCCCAGTGGGGCATTCTGCTGGCCTGGCCCGACGAGCATACCGATTGGGCCGGCCGGCTGGCGGCCGCGCGGCGCACCTATATCGCCTTGATAAAAGCGTTGTTGGACCATGAGGCGGTGCTGTTGGTGTGCCGTGATAACGACGCGGCGGAAGCCGCCCGTACCCTGATCGAGGACAGCGGTGCCGACGGCCGCCGGCTGCGTATTCGCATCGCCGACTACAACGACACCTGGGCACGGGATTTCGGCCCCATCGGCGTGCAGGAAAACGGCGCTCCGGTGTTGTTGGATTTCCACTTCACCGGCTGGGGCGGCAAGTTCGAAGCCGCGCTCGACGACCGGCTCAACCGCGCCCTGCCCTGGCGTGTGGCCCTGCATACCCAGGATCTGGTTCTCGAAGGCGGCGCCATTGATACCGACGGCCACGGCCATCTGCTCACCACCCGCGCCTGTCTGCGCAACCCCAACCGCAACCCGGCACTGAGCGAAGCGGCCCTGGAAAGCCGTCTGCGCGACGCCCTGGGCGTGGACACCATCTGGTGGCTGGACCACGGCCACCTGGAAGGCGATGACACCGACGCCCACGTGGACACCCTGGCGCGCTTCGTGAACGCCACCACCCTCGCCTACGTGCACTGCGACGACCGGGGCGACAGCCACTATCCGGCGCTGTCGGCGATGGCCACACAATTGCGTGAGCTGGCCGACCGCGAAGGGCTCGACCTGGTGCCACTGCCCATGGCCCGCGCGCAGTACAACGAGGACGGCGAGCGACTGCCGGCCACCTACGCCAACTTCCTGATCACCAACCGCAAAATCCTGGTGCCGCTGTACGATTGCGACACCGACGACGACGCGCTGCGAGCCTTCGCCGCCGTGGCCGGCGAGCGTCAGGTGCAGGGCATCCCCTGCCGTCCGCTGATCGAACAGGGCGGCAGCCTGCATTGCATCACCATGCAGCTGCCCGAGGGCGTGCTGGCCTGAGCCGGAAGCTGCTATCCTTTTCACCACGCCGACCTTTCCAACACCGCACCGGAAGAGAACCCACATGCGCGTTGCCGTAATACAGCAACAGAACACCGCCGACCTGGACGCCAATCTGGCCCGTTCCATGGACAAGATCCGCGAAGCCGCGGCCCAGGGCGCCCAATTGGTGATGCTCCAGGAACTGCACCGCAGCCTCTATTTCTGCCAGAGCGAGGACACCGCCATGTTCAACCTGGCGGAAACGGTACCCGGCCCCAGTACCGACGCGCTCGGCGCGCTGGCCCGGGAACTGCAGGTGGTGATCGTCGCCAGCCTGTTCGAGAAACGCGCCACCGGCCTCTATCACAACACCGCCGTGGTGCTGGAAAGCGACGGCCATCTCGCCGGCCTGTACCGCAAGATGCACATCCCCGACGACCCGGGCTTCTACGAGAAGTTTTACTTCACCCCCGGCGACGCCACCTTTAACGCCGGCCATTCCGGGTTCACGCCGATCCGCACCAGTGTCGGCAAGCTGGGGGTGCTGGTGTGCTGGGATCAGTGGTACCCGGAAGCAGCCCGCCTGATGGCGCTGGCCGGCGCCGACCTGCTGCTCTACCCCACCGCCATCGGCTGGGACCGCACCGACGACCCGGAAGAACAGAGCCGCCAACTGGACGCCTGGATCACCGTGCAGCGTGCCCACGCGGTGGCAAACGGCTTGCCGGTGCTGGTCGCCAACCGCACCGGCTTTGAGCCCGGCCCGGACGGCAATGGCGGCATCGACTTCTGGGGGAACAGCTTCGTATGCGGACCCCAGGGCGAATACCTGGCCCGCGCCGACCGGGACCAAGAACAGACGCTGGTGGTCGACCTGGACATGGCGCGCTCGGAAGAGGTGCGCCGCATCTGGCCTTATCTGCGCGACCGGCGTGTGGACGCCTACCAGGACCTCACCAAGCGCTACCGGGACTGACTAGGGCATTAGTGCCCAGGCCAGATACAGCATGATCAGCACCTGCGCCACGAACAGGGTGGCGCGTACCAGCACCAGCGGCAGGCTGGTGCCGACCAAATGCGCCGCACTCTGCCCCAAACGGCAAAAGATGAATGCCCCCGCGAGACCGTCAACCACGGCGCTTTGTCCCGTCGCCGCGGCAGTCAGCACCAGGGCCGCGAACAACGGCAGATTTTCCAGACAGTTCAGATGAGCGCCCTTGGCGCGCACCAGGAAGGCGGGATCGTCCACCGGTTGATTTCGCTCCCAGTGATTCGCTTTCTTATTACCCAGAAATATTTGCGGCACCCGATAGCCGGCGTAGGTCAACGCCAGCAATAAACTCAGAATCACGAAGATCAGCAAAGCGGTAAAGCCAGTCATTGTTGTTTTCCTTGTCGCAGTGGGAAGGATGAGCGAATGGCCCCGAACAAGCCCAAAATGACACAACGGAAATGAAAATGACGTTACCGAGTGTAGCGGCGCTTCAGGCGCGCTTCTTTTCAATCCAATACAGGAACAGGCCGCCCTGCTGGCGATGCTCAAGGAGAGTGTGACCGAGAAACTGGCAGAACTTGGGAATGTCCCGCTCCGTGGAGGGGTCGGTGGCGCGCACTTCCAGCACCTCGCCGGCGCCCATGTCGCGCACCTTGCCGTGCAGCAGCATCACCGGTTCCGGGCAAACCAGGCCGGTGGCGTCGAGGTGGTGTTCGGCGTGCGGGGTGTCGGTCATAGCAGTGCGGTCAGCGCAGTCGTTGCGGCAGCGGGCGCCAGAAAAGGGCCGCTATTATAACCAAGCCGCCAAGGCCCGCCGCAAGCAGGAAATGGCCGGCGTAGCCCAGCGCCGAGGCGCTGAAGCCGCTGCCCAGTGTAAACAGGCCCACCGCCATCAGATACACCGACGCCTGCAGAGTGTAATCACCGCCCTCCCGATCGCGGCGGCAGTAGTCCATCATCAGCACGAACAGGGCCACCGTGGACAGGCCATCGGCGAACTGCTCGAACAGCGCCACCGGCCAGATCCAGCCCGCCGCCCCGGCGGCCACTGCCCACCAGCCGACAAACGCCAGCGCCTGCAGCACACCGAAGCCGACCAGCGCCGCCTTGCGGCTCAGCCACAGCATCAGCAGGCCGGCCAGCGCCGCCGCCAGTAAACCGGTCAGCGAGGCCACCAGGTCCAACCGGCCGATGGCCGCCTGGCTCCAGCCCTGGTCCACCAGAAACGGCTTGATCATCCGCGTGCCGAAGCCGTCACCGATCTTGTAGCCGAGCAGAATCACCACCCACAGCAGCAGGCCGGGCCGCCGCCAGAAACCGCGCCACTGGCACCACCACCAATGGCGCGACGGGCGCTCCGCCGCCGGCGCCGAAGGCGGCGACTCAAGAGGTTCCCGGAACAGCGCCACCGGCATCAACAACACCGCCACCGTGGCCGCCAGCAACCACAGGCTGGCGCGCCAGCCGATCCAGTCGTTGGCCATCAGCAACAGGGCGCCGCTGAGAATCAGCCCGACCTTATAACCCAGCACCTGGACGCTGTTACCGGGTCCGCGCCACTCCGGGCGCAACAAGCGCACGGCAAGCCCGTCGGCGGCGATATCCTGGGTGGCGCTGGCGGTATTCAGCAGCAGCAACAGCAATAACAGCAGAGGAAACGCATCGGCGAACCAGACCGCCCGCTCGGTGAAGGAGAGCAGCAGCAGGATCAGCACCACCAGCGCCTGGCAACCGATCACCCAGCGCTTGCGGTGGCCCGGGCGGCCACGGCCGAGCCGGTCCACCCAGGGCGCCCACAGGAACTTCAGCGCCCAGGGCGCGGCGGCCAGGCCCAGCAGACCGATCCACTCCCGGGACAGGCCGCTCTCGCGGGCCAGGGACGGCACCGCCTTGGCCAGCAGTCCGGCGGGCAGGCCCTGCAGGAAATACAGCACCGCCAGGGTGCCGAGCAGCACCGGCAGTGCCGGCCGTCGCGCTTCAGGCATCGCGGGTGTCCACCCAGACGGTGATTTCCTCACGGTC
>DASUNW010000178.1:0-6037 GCA_036276955.1 Alcanivorax sp.
CTGAACAGCTTCCGTGAGCGCCTCGCCAAGGGCCTGGAGCATCCTGAAATGGATGCCAACCGCGCCCTGGTGGCGGATCTCACCGCCGACCTGTCAATGAACGAAGCGGATCTGGCGGCGGTGCTGGCCAGCCTGCTGTTCAACAAGGAGCCGCTGTTCCTGAAAGCGGCGCCGGAAGGCAAGCCGTTCCAGGACGGCGGCGACCGCAAGGCACCGCGCAAAGCGGACCGCAACAAGGGCGCTAAACCCGCCCGCGACAGCGGACCGATGAAGATTTATCGGGTCGAAGTGGGCGAGACCCACGGCGTGCGCCCGGGCAATCTGGTGGGCGCCATCGCCAATGAAGGCGGGTTGTCCAGCGCGCAAATCGGCGCCATTCGTATCCACAGTGATCACAGCACGGTGCAACTGCCGGAGGGTCTCAGTACCCGTCAGCTGCACCAACTGCGCACCGCCCGCGTTTGTCAGCGGGCACTGGGCCTAGAGGCGGTTTAACACCGCCCCTCAGGTATCAACCCGGAAGCCCACTTTCACGACCACCTGAAAGTGGGCGACCTGGCCGTTTTCCACGTGGCCGCGGGTTTCCTGCACCTCGAACCACTCCACAT
The DNA here is from genome assembly GCA_036276955.1 of Alcanivorax sp. Taxonomy (GTDB): domain Bacteria; phylum Pseudomonadota; class Gammaproteobacteria; order Pseudomonadales; family Alcanivoracaceae; genus Alloalcanivorax. Next base: position 609 of record DASUNW010000178.1, read on the forward strand.
TGCTGACGCTCTTGTCCGCCGCGGCAACGGCGTTGCGTACCGCGTCCTCGATGCTGTCCTTGGAAGAACCTACCAGCTCGAGTTTTTTATAAACGTGTTCGCTCATTTGTCTCTCCTTTTTCATCCGTGTATGCCATGCCTGATCCCCAGCCTGCCTGTTTTCAAGGCAAGCCGGCGGCCGATTGAGTAAAAACTTTGGAAAACCGACCCTGGCGTGGCCCGCTAGCGAGGCGGAATCATAAGCTCGGAGACCGGCAGTTTGTCCGGCCGGAAGCCGTTGACCGGCGCATCGGCGGCATAGCCCAGGGACACACCGCACAGCAGTTGGTACTGCTTGGGAATACGGAAACGCTTTTCCAACGGCGAGCGCCATAAACCCAGGGCGCCCTGGGCACAACTGGCCAGCCCTTCATCGGTGGCGGCCAGCATCAAACTCTGCAGAAAGATGCCGGCGTCCAGAACGCTGTAGACCCCCAGGCCTTTGTGCACGAATAAAAACAGCGCGGTGGGCGCGTCGAAGAAACGGAAGTTGGCGGCCATCTGCTGGTGCCGGGCCTGTTTGTCGTCGCGGCCGATGCCCAAATGTCGATACAGCCCTTTGCCGGTGGCGACGCGGCGCGGCTGCAAATCATCCGGATACTTGATCACCGGTCGGAAATCACCGTCCGGTAACGCCGTTGACCGGCGCACCGCGGCCAGCGCTTTTTTCCAGGCCGGTGCGCGCTGCAGCCGTGCCAGCCGCTCGAAGCGTTCGCTGAGTTCGGTACCCAGGGTCGCCAACTCGGCGCCCTGCGCCATCGCGATCTGGTAGGGCTGGGTGTTGGACCAGCTCGGTGACGCGGCGGCCCGCTCAAGCACGCGTTGCAGACGTTCTTCGGGGATCGGCTCGCGGGTAAACGCCCGGGCGCTGTGACGGGCGTTAAGCACATCAATAAATTCCATGGGCACGGCTTCCAGCAGGTGTGATGCAAACAGTGTAAACAGGCCCTAAACTGCCCCGCCATGACCACCTGGAAGGCGGATATGGAAAGAAGTGCCAATTTCTCGCGCTGCCGTCGCTACCGCTACGCGCTGTGGCGTCGCTGGGCGCCCGGCGACGACTATGTGCTGCTGGTGGGCCTGAACCCCTCCACCGCCGACCATCGTCGTGACGACCCCACCATCCGCCGCTGCATCGGCTTTGCCCGCGACTGGGGCTATTCCGGGCTGTGCGTGGCCAACCTGTTCGCGTTCCGCGCCACCTACCCGCGCGACCTGTTCGCCGCCGACGATCCGGTGGGGCCGCGCAACGATGCCTGGCTGCGGCGCCTGGGCCGTGACGCCGCCCTGGTGGTGGCCGGCTGGGGCAACCATGGCCGCAATGGCGACCGCGCCGAGTACGTACGCCGCCAGTTGCCCGCGCTGCACTGCCTGCGCCTGAACGGCTCCGGCGAACCGGCCCATCCGCTGTATCTGCCGAAAACGTTAACGCCGTTTCCCATGCCCGCTTTCACGGATGAACCTTGAGGCGTAGGCTGATCCCGGCCCTGAAAAGATTGGCAGCCCCTTCACCCCGACGGCTTTAACCTCTACGCCGTGGATCACCAAGGGGGAACACACCGGTGTCCGACCGTTTCCTGAAACGAAATAAAATGATGGCCCGCGGTCTTGGCATCGGCGGCCTGATTCCTTTTTACGTGCTGGCACTGCTGACCTGGCACGACGGCCTGCGCACCTGGGCCCTGGACTTGGTGACCGGCTACGCCGCCGTGATCCTGGCCTTCCTGGGCGCGGTGCACTGGGGCCGCGCGCTCGCCGACCTGGACCAACGCAATCATATCGGCACACTGCTGTTCGGCATCATGCCCGCCATGATCGGCTGGCTGGCGGTGATGCTGCCGGTGGAATTCGGCCTGCCGATGCTGATCGCCGGCCTGGTGTTCGTGTGGGGCTCGGAGCAGATGGTGTTCGTCGACGTGTTGCCGGACTGGTATCGGCATCTGCGCCACCTGCTCACCGCCGCCGCGGTGCTGGCCCTGGCGATTGCCTGGGCGGCGGCCATGATGTCGATGTTCTGAATCGCCTGGGCCTGATCGGTCCGCTACACTCTCCTGGGGATTTAAACTGGAGGGAACCATGGCCAACGCCGCACGCTCGCCCTTGTTCGGGGCCGCACTGTTCATCTTGCTTCTGCTGAGCGCTTGCGACGAAGCGCCCGCGGCGCCCGCCGACCCCGCGCCGACGGCGCCGGTCAGTTTCAACCAGCAGATCCGGCCGATCATTGAGCAGAAGTGCATCGCCTGCCACGGCTGCTACGACGCCCCCTGTCAACTGAAATTGGAAACCGCCGCCGGCCTCGACCGGGGTGCCTCCCCGATGTCGGTGTACGCCCAGCGTACCCAAGCGGCCGATCCCACCCGCCTTTTCACCGACGCGCAAACCACCGCCGAATGGCGCGATCGCGGCTTCTTTTCGGTGATCGACAGCAAACGCGGGCTGGAGGAATCACTGCTCTACCGGATGCTGGAGCTGGGCCGCGCCCACCGTTTCGAACCCGGTAAACGCCTGCCGGAAGACATCGCCCTGGGCCTCAGACGCGACAACCAATGCCCGGCGCCGGACGAGATGGACGCCTACGCCGAGAACCATCCCCTGGGCGGCATGCCGCTGGGCACCCCGGCCCTCAGCGATAACCAATTCGCCACCCTGCGCGCCTGGCTGGCCCAGGGCGCGCCCCCCGGCGACGACCGGGTGACGCTGTCCGACGCTGAACGCGAAAAGATCCAGGCCTGGGAAACCTGGTTCAACCGCGACGGCAAGCGCCAGCAACTGGCGGCCCGCTGGCTCTACGAGCATTTGTTCCTGGCGCACCTTTACTTCGACGATGGCGAGGACCGGAAACCCAACCATTTCTTCACCCTGGAACGGTCCCTGACGCCGCCCGGCGAACCGGTGCGGCCGGTGGCGACGCGGCGCCCCAACGACGACCCCGGTGACCGCTTCTGGTACCGCCTGCGGCCGGTCACCGGCGCCATCGTCCACAAGACCCACATCACCTTCGCCCTCAGCGACGCCAAGCGCCGACGCATGGAAAGCCTGTTGCTCGGCGGATCCTGGGAGCTGGACCGCCTGCCCGGCTACGACGCAACGGAACGGGCCAATCCCTTCACCACCTTCGCCGCCCTGCCCGCCCGGGGGCGCTACCAGCTGATGCTCGACGACGCCGAATACTTCGTGCGTACCTTTATTCGCGGCCCGGTATGCCGGGGGCAGATCGCCACCGACGTGATCCGTGACCGTTTCTGGGCGGTGTTCCAGGACCCGGACCACGATCTCTACATCACCGACGCTGAATACCGCGCCAGGGTCGCCGACCTGATCGCCCTGCCCGGCCAGGAAGACGGCCTGCTCAACCTGGGCCCGGAATGGATCAAGTACACCCACCGCCGCAACGCTTATTTGCGCCAAAGGGCCGACGCCTATCGCGCCGAGCAACCGCAAGGGCCGGGCTGGAACGACATCTGGGGCGGCGACGGCGACAACCCCAATGCCCTGCTCACCATCTTCCGCCACCACGACAATTCCTCGGTGCGCAAAGGGCTGATCGGCGACTACCCGCTCACCAGCTGGGTGATGGACTATCCACTGTTCGAGCGCACGTACTACAGCCTGGTGGTCAACTTCGACGTGTTCGGCTCGGTGTCGCACAAAGCGCAGACCCGGCTCTATTTCGACCTGATCCGCAACGGCGCGGAGCAGAACACCCTGCGTTTCCTGCCCGCCGACGCGCGCGAAAAGGTGCTCAAGAACTGGTACCAGAAAACCGGCCAGCTCAAGCTGCTGATCAGCTACCAGGATGTGGATACCGACGTGCCCACGGCCATTGCCTACCGCAGCGCCACGCCGATGGACGAGTTCAACGCCGGCCTGCTGCGCGAGTTCGGCGCCCTCAACGCGCGCCCGGACCCGATCAACCGCTGCGACGGCGAGAACTGCAGCCGAGCCGGCGCCACCGCCCTGGAACGCGCCGTGGAGCAGACCCTCAGTGCGATCGCGTCGCAGCCGGCGGCGCGCTTGCCGGCGGTCGACCATATGCCGGAAGCCAGCCTGCTGCTGGTGGACGGCGACGACGGCGAACAGGCGGTGTACTCCCTGCTGCGCAACCGCGCCCACTCCAACGTGGCGTTCATGTTCGGCGAGTCGCTGCGCTACCAGCCGGAGAAAGACACCCTGACACTGTACCCCGGCGTGCTGCTGAGTTACCCCAACTTCATGTTCGGGGTGGCGCGCGATGACCTGAAGGCGTTCGCCCGGGCGATGCAAGAAGTGGAAAGCAAACAGGATTTCACGCGGTTAGTGGAGCGGTTCGGGGTGCGGCGTACGCAGACCGATTTCTGGACCCACTTCCATGCGCCGCTGCGCTACATGCAGGCCCACGAGCCGACCCAGGCCGGCATTCTCGACCTCAACCGCTACCTGAATCTGTAGCGCGCGGGCAAAAAAAACCCCGCGGGGAGCGGGGCTTGAAATTACCGTCATAGCATGCCTGCCGAAGCAGGCTCCCGAGCCTGATGACGATATGCGACTCTGAAGAACCAGCGCGGGTCTGTGTCAGAATGGCGCTTATGATGGCAGCGACCGCCCCGGACTGGTATTGTCGCCCATGACTTATTCATGGTGATTCACGACAAAGCGGGGCCCAACCTACGATGTACCAAGTCAGCGTGCTCGCCTACGACGGCGTTTTCGCCTCCGCCCTGACCGGGGTCATGGACCTGCTCAACCTCACCGGCGTGACCTGGAACCGCATCCACGGGCAACCGCTCAACCGCCAGTTCAAAGTGCAAGTGGTCTCGCGGGGCGGCGAGCCGGTGCGCTGCACCGCGGGCATGCGCATCGCCGTGGACACCGCCCTGGAGCGGGTCGATCAGTGCGACCTGGTGGTGGTGCCCACCATCGGCAACGAGATCACCCAGGTGCTGCGTGCGGAACGCGACACCCTGGAGTGGCTGCGCTTTTTGCACGCCGGTGGCGCCGACCTGGCGAGTAATTGCACCGGCTCTTTTTTGCTCGCCGAGGCGGGCCTTCTGGACGGCCGCCGTGCCACTACCCACTGGGGCTACAGCCAGCTTTTCCGCGAGCGCTATCCGGACGTTAAACTCGACGAGCGCGAGCTGATCACCCGCGACGGCAATATTTTCTGCGCCGGCGGCGGCACCGCCTGGCGGGATCTGACCATTCTGCTGGTGGAGCGCTATTGTGGCGCGGACATGGCCCGCGAACTGGCCAAGTCGTTCGTCATCGATGTGCGCAACGACCCGCAAAGCGTGTACGCCGGTCTGCCGGCCAAGACCTACCACCGCGACGAGCAGGTGCAGAAAGTGCAGGCCTGGCTGCACGAGCATTACGCCCAGCCGACCACCCTGGCGGAGCTGGCGGAACGCGTGCAT
>DASUNW010000179.1:0-3331 GCA_036276955.1 Alcanivorax sp.
TCTCGTGTTCATGGATAAGAGCACACGGAAAGCTAAGGACGGTGGACACGGAAGTTCTAGGTGAGCGCAATCGGGTAAGGATCACTCGACGCAAAAAGGGCGGCAGGATGCCGCCCTTTCTTATTTCAGGCTATCCGCCGATTACCATTCGCGGACCAGCTTTTCCTTCTTGTTGGGCACGCCGTCCCACTCGTCCGCGTCGTCGGGCGAATCCTTCATCTCGGTGATGTTCGGCCACTTCTCCGCCAGTTCCGCGTTGATTTCCAGGAAGTCCTGCTGGTCGTCCGGCAACTCGTCTTCCGAGAAGATGGCGTTCACCGGGCATTCGGGCTCGCACAGGGCGCAGTCGATGCACTCGTCCGGGTGAATCACCAGGAAGTTGGGGCCTTCATAGAAACAGTCCACCGGACATACTTCCACGCAGTCCGTGTGTTTGCAGTTGATGCAGTTTTCACCTACTACGAACGTCATAGCCTGTCCTCGCCAGGTGTATTCTCTTTCCAGGGCCAGCGTGAATTCTATCAGATTACCGGCCCGCTTGGGGTATATCGCCGGGGACGCCGGTCGCTCGGCGCGTGGCCCTCCCTCGGGGCCGCGCTAGTCTACCCGACTGTGCCCGGCTGGCAAGCGCCGTGGCGGCCGCGATTGACCGAACCGGTCAATGCCCGCCGTTTATTCGTCGTTACTCAGTTGTTTCAAGCGGTAGAGCGCGTCCAGCGCCTGCCGGGGGCTGAGATCGTTCGGGTCCAGATCCCGCAACGCCTTCTCCACCTCGCTCACCGCGCCGAACATATCCGCCTGGGCGGGCACGCCGGCGGCCACGGGCGTCGGGCGCTCGCCGTTTTCCAGCTCCGCCAGCTTGTCCGCCGCCTGGCGGATCACCCCGGCGGGCACCCCCGCCAATTGCGCCACCTGCAGGCCGTAGCTGCGGCTGGCCGGGCCTTCCTGGACGCGGTGCAGGAAGACGATGCGATTATTGTGCTCGCTGGCGGTGAGGTGGGCGTTGTACACGCCCGGCAAATGCTCTGGCAACTGGGTCAGCTCGAAGTAATGGGTGGCGAACAGGGTGTAGGCGCGCAGATTGCGGGCCAGGTGCTCCGCCGCCGCCCAGGCCAGGCTGAGGCCGTCGAAGGTGCTGGTGCCGCGACCGATCTCGTCCATCAGCACCAGGCTTTCCGGAGTGGCGTTGTTGAGGATGTTGGCGGTCTCCGACATTTCCACCATAAAGGTGGAGCGCCCGCCGGCCAAATCGTCGGAGGAGCCGATGCGGGTAAAGATGCGGTCGATCTTGCCGATGCGGGCGCTGGCGGCGGGCACCGCGCTGCCGATATGGGCGAGCAGGGCGATCAGCGCGGTCTGGCGCATATAGGTGGACTTACCGCCCATGTTCGGGCCGGTGATGATCACCATGCGGCGCTGGTCGTCCAGCTGCAGGCTGTTGGGCACGAAGGCGTCGTCCATTACCTGTTCCACCACCGGGTGGCGGCCGTCGACGATCTCGATGCCGGGCTCGTCCACCAGGCGCGGGCGCACCCAGTTGAGGGTTTCCGCCCGCTCCGCCAGGCAGGCCAGCACGTCCAGCTCGGCCACCGCTGCGGCGCTGGCCTGCAGCGGGCCGAGATCGGCGGCCAGCTCTTCGATCAGCGCTTCGTAAAGCCGCTTCTCCAGGTTCAGCGCCTTGCTGGACGCGGACAACGCCTTGTCCTCGAACTCCTTCAGCTCCGGGGTGATAAAGCGCTCGGCGTTCTTGAGCGTCTGGCGGCGCTGGTAATCCACCGGCGCCTGGTCCGCCTCGCGGCGGGACAGCTCAATGTAGTAGCCGTGCACCCGGTTGTACTTGACCCGCAGCGTGGAGAAGCCGGTGCGCTCGCGCTCGCGGGTCTCGATGTCCACCAGCACCGCGCCGGCGTTCTCGCTGATCGAGCGCAGCTCGTCCAGCTCTTCGCTGTAGCCCGGCGCGATCACACCGCCGTCGCGGATCAGCATGGGCGGGTTCTCGATCACCGCCTGCGCCAGCAGCGCCACTTTATCCGGGAAGTCACTGAGCCGGTCGTGCAGCCCCTGGAACGCCGCGTCGTCGGGCAGGGCGGCGTGCAGTTCCGGCAGCGCGGACAGGCTGATGTGCAGCCGTGTCAGGTCGCGGGGCCGGGCGGAGCGCAGCGCCACCCGGCCGAGAATCCGCTCCATATCGCCGATCCGGTCCAGCACCTGGCGGGTCGCCTCGAAGCGCCAGCCGTCGCGCAGGGCGGCGATGCGGTCCTGGCGCTCGCCGAGCACCGAGCGGTCGCGCAGCGGCCGGTGCACCCAGCGTTTCAGCAGCCGCGAACCCATCGCCGTCTCGGTGCTGTCCAGCACCCAGGCCAGCGACGGCTCCTCCTGGCCGGTGAGCGTCTCGGTGAGCTCCAGATTGCGGCGCGTGGCGGCGTCCATGGCGACGCCGTCGTCGAACGCTTCCAGCGTCAGCCCGGTGACGTGGGGCAGGTCGCTGCGCTGGGTCTCCCGGGCGTACTGCAACAGCGCCCCGGCCGCCGCCACCGACGCCGGCGCCGGCTGCCCGAACCCGGACAAATCCTGCACCTGAAACTGCTGGCAAAGCTGCCGGCGCGCGCCCTCCGCGTCGAAATCCCAGGGCGGCCGCTGCCGGCAACCGGGCCGCTGGCTCAGCGGGCCCGGCAGCCCATGGTCCTCGCTGATCAACAGCTCCGCCGGCTGCCAACGCTCCAACAGTGCCTGCAGCTGCTCATGGCCGTCCACCTGCGTCACCACGAAGCGTCCCGCGGCCACGTCCAGGCTGGCGGCGCCGATGCGCGGCCCGTCCTCATAGAGCGCGCACAGCAGCGTATCCCGGCGCTCCTCCAGCAACGCCTCGTCGCTCACCGTCCCCGGCGTCACGATGCGCACCACCTTGCGCTCCACCGGCCCCTTCGCCAGCGCCGGATCGCCGATCTGCTCGCAGATCACCACCGACTCGCCCAGCTTCACCAGCCGCGCCAGATAGCCCTCGGCGGCGTGGTAGGGAATGCCCGCCATGGGAATCGGCTTGCCGTTGCTCTGCCCGCGCTGCGTCAGGGTGATATCCAGCAGCCGCGACGCCTTCTGCGCGTCGCCGAAAAACAGCTCGTAGAAATCCCCCATCCGGTAGAACACCAGCTGATCCGGGTGCTCGGCCTTAATGCCTAAATATTGCTGCATCATCGGGGTGTGGCCGGACAAGTCTTGCTTTGCCATATGCGCGGTGTCGCCTGTTTCCGGGAAAGTGACGGCGCCCCGGCGGGTAACGGGACGTAAGCGGGGCAGAATAGCAAACCCTTGGGTCAGGCTCTATTGGCGG
>DASUNW010000180.1:0-2103 GCA_036276955.1 Alcanivorax sp.
CGACGACGCCCTGCGGCCGACCGCCACGGACCTGGCCCGGCATCTGGCCACTCAGCCCACCCGGGGCCTGGCGCTGATCAAGCAGGCGCTGAACGAAAGCACCGGCAACGATCTCGACACGCAACTGGACCTGGAGCGCGATCTGCAGCGCCAGGCCGGGCGCTGCAAGGATTACCGCGAAGGCGTCAGCGCGTTCATGGAAAAGCGCACGCCGCGCTTCACCGGCGAATAGCCCGCTCCGGAACGCTGAACAGTAACGAGGATGTCCCTCATGTCTGACAGAGCCGAATCTTTCGCCGCCGGCCCCCTGGCGGCCCAGGCGTCCGAGCAACAATTGGCGGGCCGTTGCGCGGACGCCATGTACCAGCGCGACCGCGCCAGCCAGCACCTGGGTATGCAGGTGGATGAGATCGGGCCGGGCCGGGCGGTGCTGTCCATGCCGGTCACCGAGACGATGATCCAGGGCCATGATTCCTGCCACGGCGGCTACATCTTCATGCTCGCGGACTCCGCCTTCGCGTTTGCCTGTAACACCTACAACGAAGCCACCGTGGCCGCCGGCTGTTCGATCGATTACGTGGCGCCGGGCAAGCTCGGCGATGTGCTCACCGCCGAGGCCCGCGAGCAGACCCGCAAGGGGCGCACCGGCGTGTACGACGTACGTGTCAGCAACGAGCGTGACGAACTGGTGGCCCTGTTTCGCGGCAAGTCTTACAAGGTCCGCGGCCCGGTGATCCACGAAGGCGAAAGCGAACCGCCCTCGGAAAAGCCGTTATAAAACAAAATCAGCAGAGAGAAAGGCAGAGATGGATATGCCGTTTAATCTTGAGAATCGTTTTGACCCGGTGGAGCAGGGCGACGTCGCTCAGCTCCGTGAATTGCAGCTCGACCGCATGCGCTGGAGCCTGACCCACGCCTACAACAACGTGGCGCATTACCGGCAAAGTTTTGACGCCGCCGGCGTGCACCCCTACGACCTGCGCAGCCTGGATGACCTCAAGCATTTTCCGTTCACGGTGAAAAACGACCTGCGCGACAACTACCCGTTCGGCATGATCGCCACGCCCATGCGTGACGTGGTGCGCGTGCACGCCTCCAGCGGCACCACCGGCAAACCCACCGTGGTGGCCTACACCCAGAACGACATCGACGTCTGGTCGAGCGTGATGGCGCGCTCAATCCGTGCCGCCGGCGGCCACGCCGGCGACATCGTTCATGTGGCCTACGGCTACGGGCTATTCACCGGTGGCCTGGGCGCCCACTACGGCGCCGAAAAACTGGGCTGCACCGTGGTGCCCATGTCCGGCGGCCAGACCGAGAAGCAGGTGCAGCTGATTCAGGACTTCAAGCCCAGCATCATCATGGTGACGCCGTCCTACATGCTCAACATCGCCGACGAGATGGAGCGCCAGGGCATCGACCCTAAAAGCACCAGTTTGCGGGTCGGCATTTTCGGCGCCGAACCCTGGACCCAGACCATGCGCGAAGAACTGGAAGCGCGGCTCGGTATCCACGCGCTGGACATCTACGGGCTTTCGGAAGTGATGGGCCCCGGTGTCGGCATGGAATGCATCGAAAGCAAGGACGGCCCCACCATCTGGGAGGATCACTTCTACCCGGAAATCATCAATCCGGAAACCGGTGAGGTGGTGCCCGACGGTGAATACGGCGAGCTGGTGTTCACCTCGCTCACCAAGGAAGCGTTGCCCATCGTGCGCTACCGCACCCGCGACCTGACCCGGCTGCTGCCCGGCCACGCCCGCCCCATGCGCCGCATCGACAAGATCACCGGCCGCAGCGACGACATGCTGATCATCCGTGGCGTCAACGTCTTCCCCACCCAGGTGGAAGAGCAGATTCTCAAGATCGAGGCGCTGTCGCCGCACTACGAGATCCACGTGGAAAAAGACGGCAATCTGGATATGGTCACCGTGCGCGTGGAATTGAAACCCGAAGCGGCCAGCGGTGATGCCTCAACCGGCGACGCCGCCACCGCGCTGCAGCACCGGGTGAAAACCCATATCGGCATCAGCACCAAAGTGGAAGTGGCGATGCCCGGTACTCTGGCCCGCTCGGAAGGTAAAGCCAAACACGTTTTCGACA
>DASUNW010000181.1:0-2489 GCA_036276955.1 Alcanivorax sp.
GGCCGAGCCCGGTTGCCCTTCAACGCGGGTACCGGGCTCGATGGTGAGACGGGCGCCGTCCTGCACGTAAACGATGCCGTCCAGCACCCAGGTGCGGTCGGCGGACCAGCGCTGTTCGCCGGTGAGCGGGCCGGTCACCACCTGGCGGCCGGAGAGCAGACCGCCAATGTCAGGTTGCAGGAAAAAACCGGCCGTGATCATTGCCGCCAGCGTCAGGGCGCCCAGGGCCAGCCACCCCGAGCCCGACAGGCGGTTCGGTGAGGCGTCGTTCCGGGGGGTGTGTGGCGGTGCGGCGGGCGGTGTGTCGCCAACGGCCGGCGACGGCGCGCTGGTTTTATGCAGCAGGCCGCCCTGGCGGTTGGCCGCTTTCAGTTTGCGGCCCAGTTCGCGGATGCGTGGGTGCTCGCTGGAGAGCGCCTTCTCGATGATCTCGGCGCGGTACTGTGAGTCGTTGAGGAGCGTATTGAAGTGAATAAAGCGCAGCGAGCCGTCGCCGCTTTGATCGTAGTTCTGTTTCAGTTGCCACAGCAGTTCCACGAGCTGTGCCCGTGGTGACGATTCGCCACTCATGTTTGCCCCTCCCCGGACGGAATTCCCCATTGCAGGGCACGCAGTCTGGGGGGAGGGCGTTACAGTGCGATGAAATCAGACACCGAGAATTTTGTCGGCGGCTTTCTCGGCAATCATTACCGTGGGCGCATTGGTGTTGCCGCCGATCAGCGTTGGCATGATCGACGCGTCCACCACCCGCAGGCCCTCCAGACCATGCACCTTCAGGTCCGGGTCCACCACCGCCTGGTCGTCGACGCCCATTTTGCAGGTGCCCACCGGGTGATAAATGTTGTCGCACTTGTGGCGCAGGAAGGCACGAATCTGCTCGTCGCTCTGCACATGGGCACCGGGGGCGATCTCCTCGCCGCGCCAGGGCGCCAGCGCGTCCTGGGCCATGATCGCGCGCATCGCCTTGACGCCGCGCACCATGCCTTCCATGTCGTCCGGGTGCTCCAGGAAGCGCGGATCGATCAACGCCGGGCTGCGCGGGTCCGCATCGCGTAGACGAATGGTGCCGCGGCTCTTCGGGCGCAGAATGCAGACATGGCCAGAATAGCCGTGGCCCATGCTGAACATCCAGTTCAGGCCGTGGTTGTCGAGCTTGGCGGCGGTCAAATGCAGCTGCAGGTCCGGGCGCTCCTCCTCCGGCCGCGATTTGATAAAGCCGCCGGCCTCCGCCACGTTGGAGGTAAGCTGGCCGCTGCGTTTGGTGAAGAAATCCCACACCGCCTTGGCGCCGGTGAACGGCAGTTCCCAGGAGCCCATGGTGAAGGTATCGCGGCGCCGGTTGCGGTGAATCACCAGCACGTCCGGGTGATCCTGCAGATTGCCGCCGACACCGGGCAGGTCGTGCACCGGATCGATACCATGGCGTCGCAGCTCTTGCGGATCGCCAACGCCGGACAGTTGCAGCAACTGCGGTGAGTTAATGGCGCCGCCGGACAGGATCACCTCACCGGCTTCGATGGTGTGCATGCCGCCCTTGTGCTCCACCTCCACGCCGGTGGCCCGTTTGCCGTCGAAGCGCACCCGGTGCACCAGCGCGCCGGTCATCACCGTCAGGTTGTCGCGTTCCATGGCCGGGTGCAGATAGCCTCGGGCCACACCCCAGCGTTCGCCGTCCTTCTGGTTGACCTTGTACATCGACATCCCTTCCTGGGTGTCGTTGTTGAAGTCGTCGGTGGCCGGATGGCCGGCCTGCACGCCGGCGGTCACGAACGCTTCGCTGACCGGATGCCGGAATTTCAGCTCGGCGATGTTGAGGTTGCCGTTGACGCCGTGGAACGGGCCTTCACCGCCGGGCTCGTAGTGTTCACAACGCTTGAACAGCGGCAGCACGTCTTTGTAACCCCAGCCGGGGTTGCCGAGCGACTCCCAGTGATCGTAATCCCACGGGTGACCGCGGGTGTAGCACATGGCGTTCACCGCCGAAGAGCCACCCAGGGTCTTGCCCCGGGGGATATAGATTTCACGGTTATTGAGGGCTTTCTGCGGTACCGTGTAGTAACGCCAGTTGCGGGCGTTGGAGCGCATCAGCCAGATGATCCCGGCGGGAATACGGATGAACAGGCTGTTGTCCGCGGGGCCCGCTTCCAGCAGACAAACACGGGTGTTGGGATTCTCGGAAAGCCGGTTGGCCAGGACGCAACCGGCGGAGCCGGCGCCCACGATCACATAATCAAATTGCATGCCGCTAGCCTATGTTCAGTGCTTATTCCAACCACTATACAGCCTGTAGCGCGCTCCTGTTATTGACTCTGTGTATCGTCGCCACGGTCATCACGGTTGCGGAGTCTGATTAAGGCTGTTTATTATTCAGGCAGCCGTTTTTCTTTACCTGCTTTCTGATTAGCCGGCCGGGGTCGATTAATCAGAGATCAGGACAGTACCCGCGCCACCCACCGGCGCGTGCTTTCGAGGCCTGGCGCCGGTGCCTT
>DASUNW010000182.1:0-12417 GCA_036276955.1 Alcanivorax sp.
AGCAGGGTCTGCAGGCGACGCTGCAGGGCCGGCACCGCATCGAAAAACTCACGGGCTTCCTCGATGGTCATTTCCAGCACTTCGTAGATGTTCTTGCCCTTGTAGGTGACCTCCAGGGTCTCCCGGTTGTAGCGGCGGCCGTCGCACACCTCGCAGGGGACGTAGATATCCGGCAGGAAATGCATCTCCACTTTGATCACGCCGTCGCCCTGGCAGGCCTCACAGCGCCCGCCCTTGACGTTGAAGCTGAAGCGGCCGGGCTTGTAGCCCCGTGCTCGGGCTTCCTGGGTGCCGGCGAACAGCTCGCGCACCGGCGTGAAAATGCCGGTGTAGGTGGCCGGGTTGGAACGTGGCGTGCGGCCGATCGGACTCTGGTCAATGTCCACCACCTTGTCCAGGTGTTCCAGCCCTTCCAGGCGCTCGTGCGGCGACGCTTTCAGGGTGGTCGCCTTGTTCAGTTTGGTGGCCGCCAGCGGGTAAAGCGTGTGGTTGATCAGCGTTGATTTGCCGGAGCCGGACACCCCGGTGACGCAGGTGAACAGGCCCAGCGGCAGTTTCAGCTCGGTGCCTTTCAGGTTGTTGCCGGTGGCGCCGGTCAGGGTCAGCCAGTCGTCGCCGGTCGCCACCCGTTTGGCGGGCACTTCAATGCGCCGGCGCCCGGACAGGTAGTCGCCGGTGAGCGAGTCTTTGTTCGCCGCCACTTCCTCGGCGGTGCCCTGGGCCACCACCCGGCCGCCGTGCACGCCGGCGCCCGGGCCGATGTCGATGACATGGTCGGCGGTGCGGATGGCGTCCTCGTCGTGCTCCACCACCAGTACCGTATTACCCAGGTCCCGCAGGCGGGTCAGGGTGGACAGCAGGCGCTCGTTGTCGCGCTGATGCAGGCCGATGGAGGGTTCGTCGAGCACGTACATCACCCCCACCAGGCCGGCGCCGATCTGGCTGGCCAGGCGGATGCGCTGGGCTTCACCGCCGGACAGGGTTTCCGCGCTGCGTTCCAGGTTCAGATAGTCCAGGCCCACATTGACCAGAAACTGCAGCCGGTCGCGGATCTCCTTGAGAATCTTCTCGGCGATCTCGCCGCGATTGCCGGGCAGCTTCAGGGTGTCGAAATAGTCGAACGACTTGCCCACCGCCAGACGGACCAGCTCGGGCAGGGTGGTGTTGTCGATAAAGACATTGCGAGCCGCCTCGCGCAGGCGGGACCCGTCGCAGCTCGGGCAGGTGGAGGTGGACAGATAGCCGGCCAGATCCTCGCGCACCGCTTCCGATTCGGTTTCCCGGTAGCGCCGCTCCATATTGGGCACGATGCCCTCGAAAGGGTGGTTGCGCTTGATGATGTCGCCCCGGTCGTTCAGGTAGCGGAACTCCACGCTCTCCTTGCCGGTGCCGTAGAGAATCTTGCGGCGTACCGTTTTATCCAGATCCTGGAACGCCACGTCCATATCAAAATCAAGGCTCTGCGCCAGGGCGCTGAGCATCTGGAAATAATAGACATTGCGCCGGTCCCAGCCGCGGATCGCCCCTTCCGCCAGGGACAACTCCGCGCTGGTGATGACTTTGTCTTCATCGAAAAACTGCTTTACGCCCAGGCCGTCGCAGCTCGGGCAGGCCCCCGCCGGGTTATTGAACGAGAACAGGCGCGGCTCCAGCTCCGGGATCGAGTAGCCGCAGTGCGGGCAGGCGAACTTCGCCGAGAAGGTAATCTCCTCGCTGTCGCCGTCCAGGGCGGTACCGTCCATGGACGCGATGATGGCGATGTTGTCGGCCAGATTCAGGGCGGTCTCGAACGACTCCGCCAAGCGGTTCTGCAGGTCCGAACGCACCTTGAAGCGGTCCACCACCACTTCAATGGTGTGCTTCTTGTTCTTGTCCAGCTCCGGCGTGTCGTCCATATCGTAGATGCGGCCGTCCACGCGGGCACGGATGAAGCCCTGGGCGCGCAGTTCGTCGAACAGGTGCAGGTGCTCGCCTTTCTTTTCGCGGATCACCGGCGCCAGCAGCATCAGCTTGCTGCCTTCCTCCATCGCCAGCACCTGGTCGACCATCTGGCTGATGGTCTGTGCCGCCAGCGGTGCCTCGTGCTCCGGGCAGCGCGGCTCACCCACCCGGGCGAACAGCAGCCGCAAATAATCGTAGATTTCGGTGATGGTGCCCACCGTGGAGCGGGGGTTATGGCTGGTGGATTTCTGCTCGATGGAGATCGCCGGGCTCAGCCCTTCGATATGGTCCACGTCGGGCTTTTCCATCATCGACAGGAATTGCCGGGCATAGGTGGACAACGACTCCACGTAGCGGCGCTGGCCTTCGGCGTAGAGAGTGTCGAACGCCAGCGACGATTTCCCGGACCCGGAAAGCCCGGTGATTACGACCAGCTTGTCGCGGGGAATATCGAGGTCCACGTTTTTCAGGTTATGGGTGCGAGCGCCCCGAACCAGAATGGTATCCATGAGATGGCGTGCCCTTGGCTACTGTCAGAATGAACAGTGCAGTATAGGGGAAAGAGCGTGACGGGGGAAAGAACGAAGGTGCCGCAACGCCGGATTCCGGGGGCCGGCCGCTCCGCGCTTTCCCGCGCGGAGAGGCCCGGCGCCCGGCATGCGGGGTGTTAGAGGTTTTCCTGCGCCCAGTTCACCGCCTGCAGGCGGTTGGAGGCGTTGATCTTCTTGAAGATGTTGTAGATGTGGGTCTTGATGGTGTGCGGGCTGAGGTTCAGCACCGTGGCGATTTCCGAGTTCTTGGCCCCGGTGGCCATCACCTTGAGCACCTCGATCTCGCGGTCGGTGAGGTTAACCTCGTTGCGGCCGAAGGTTTTATTGAAGGCGCGGCTTTTCACCAGGTATTGCTGGAGCACCTTGCGCGGAAACCACAGTTCGCCCTCGAACATCGACTTGATGCCCTTGGTCAGCAGCCCCTGGGGGCAATCGTGCTGGAAGCCGCCGTTGACCATCGGCAGGCCCGCCAGGCGTGAAAGGTCGTCGTCGTCATCGACGTTGAACACGCCGATCAGAATCTCGTTGTCGAGACGCTTGTCCGTCTCCAGCAGGCGGGTGATGACGTCGTTCACGTCCACGGAGTGGAAATCCACCAAAAACAGATTCTGCTCCACGGCGCGCAGATCGTCTTCGTCGACCTGATCCACCGATTTCACCGCTCTGGCGCTGATCGACGCCTTGTCGAGGAACTCGGTGAGCAGCGCGTTCTGAAGATGCTGGCCGCCGACCACATACACCTTTTGAGCTTCTTGAGTGTCCATTAATTCGTCCATGATGCGTCCCGTATGCCGGGAGGTTGTGTCCCGCGAGGGGATACGAAAAAAAACTGATTCAAGAGGCCAATTTATCATCGCTTTGGCGGGGGTTCAATTTACCATTATCCGGCGGTCACGGGGAGTGTCCGCCGGGCGATGCCTGGGCGGAACGGCTTAGACCCGCATTCCACCGCCGGCTTGTCCTTCATCACCCGACCTGGAATTGAATCTGGTACACTCGCCGTCCCTTTGTGTATCACCGATGTTGGATCATGACGGACGCTTCCCGGGCCGCGCTGCGGCGCACCGAACTCACCACCACCGGCTCCCTGGCAGCGATTTTCGCCCTGCGCATGTTCGGGCTGTTCATGCTCCTGCCGGTTTTCGCCGTTTATGGCACCCGCCTGGACGGAGCCACCCCCTTGCTGATCGGCACCGCCATCGGCGCTTATGGCTTGATGCAGGCCCTGCTGCAAATTCCCTTCGGCATGCTGTCGGACCGCTTCGGTCGCCGCCCGTTACTGTTGATCGGCCTGCTGCTGTTCGTTATCGGCGGGGCGGTGGCGGCCCTCAGTGACAGTATTTACGGCGTGATTCTGGGTCGGGCGTTACAGGGCGCCGGGGCCATCGCCAGCGTGATCATGGCGCTGATTGGCGACGTGGTCAGCGAGAAACGCCGCACCCGGGCCATGGCGCTGATCGGCATGTCGGTGGGCTCATCCTTTATTCTCGCCTTGATTCTGGGGCCGTTGCTGGCCCGTTGGCTGGGGCTGAGCGGGCTGTTCTGGTTCACCGTGGCCTTGGGGCTGGCCGCCATGCTGGTGGTGGTCTGGGTGCCCTCGCCACGGGTCCGCAGCAGCGAGCCGCTGCCCGCCCGCCAGCGTTTCCGGACGGTACTGAGCGACCCGGTTCTGCGCCGCCTGGACGTCGGCATCCTGGTGCTGCACATGACCATGACGGCCTCGTTCGTGGTGTTGCCGCAACTGCTCAAACAGCGCCTCGGGCTGGCGCTGGAACAACACAGCTTGTTGTATCTGGTGGTGCTGGTGGGCGGTTTTCTGGCCATGGTGCCGCTGATCATCGCCGCGGAACGTCGCGGCGCCATGCCCATCAAGCGTGTCGCCGTGGGGCTGTTGATCGTCGCCGAGATACTCCTGGCGCTGGCCGGCAATACCCTGTGGCATTTCGTGTTGGCACTGTTCGTCTACTTTATGGCGTTCAATTTGCTGGAGGCATTGTTGCCCTCGCTGGTGGGGCGCGCGGCGCCCGCCGGCACCCGCGGCACCGCCATGGGGGTCTACTCCACCAGCCAGTTCCTGGGCGTGTTCATCGGTGGCCAACTCGGCGGCGCGCTCTACCAGTGGGTCGGCGCCGAGGCGGTGTTCATGGGCAGTGCCATCATTGCCCTGGGTTGGTTGCTTTACTTGCGCGGCATGGGCGAATTGCCCAAGCTCGATAACCGTGTGATCCAGTTGGCGAGCGCTCAGGACTGGGACCTGGCGGCGTCGCGGTTGCGTTCAGTGCCCGGTGTGCTGGAGGCGGTGGTGGTTGCCGAGCAGCGTTTGGCGTTGCTGAAAGTGGACAATAAGCTGTTGGATGAGGACGCCCTGGTGGCGCTCAGTGCCGAGGTTCGCGAGCCTAGGGTCTAGCGGTTTGCTGGGGCCACATCCTCGGGGGTTTCAAGAGCGGATAAAGCTGCCACAATAACCGATCTGCATTTTACCGCACCGGCCGCTGGCCGGTGCGGTCCCATTGGAAAGATAAGTCGTTTAAAGACGTGCCGTTACAGGCCGTTATAGAGATAGAGGGAGCGAACAGCCATGGCGAGAGGCGTCAATAAAGTCATTTTGATCGGCAACCTGGGCGCCGATCCGGAAACCCGGTTCATGCCCAGCGGCGGCGCGGTCACCAATATCCGTCTGGCCACCAGCGAAAGCTGGAAAGACCGCCAGACCGGCCAGCAGCAGGAGCGGACCGAATGGCACCGCGTGGTTTTCTTCAACAAGCTCGGTGAGATCGCCGGCGAGTATCTGAAGAAAGGCAGCAAGGTGTACGTGGAAGGTTCCATCCGCACCCGCAAATGGCAGGGTCAGGACGGCCAGGACCGCTACACCACTGAAATCGTCGCCAACGAGATGCAGATGCTCGACGGTCGTGGCGGTGGTGGCGACGGTGGCGGCTACCAAAACCAGGGTGGCGGTCAGCCCACGGGTTACGAGAACCAGGACTACGATTACGGCCAGCAGGGCGGCGGTCAGCAGGGCGGCGGCGACCAGCGCGCCAAGCCGGCGGGTGGCCAGCAGGGCAGCGGCTTTAGCGGCCCGGCCGATGATTTCGATGATGACATTCCGTTCTAACGTGGGGCTGTGATGCGCTGGTTCGCTTTGGGGGCGGTGTTCGTCGCTAGTCTGGTGGTTTTCCTGGTGGCTCTGATGCCGGCGGCGTTGCTGATCGACAGAGTGCCGGCGTTGCGTCCAGGCGGCGCACCGCTGGTGCTGTCCGATGCGCGCGGGCCCTGGTGGGACGCCGACGTCCAGGCGCGCTGGCGCGACCAGCAGGGCCGTTTGAGTTGGCGGCTGGACTGGCACGGCCTGACCCCCGGGGTGGATCTGTCTTTGGCCGCCGGCGATCTGCAAGCGCGCGGTTGGCTGGGCGCCGCCTGGGGCGATTGGCGCTTGGAGCAGTGGCGCGCCGAGGTGCCGGTGGCCATGGTCAGCCGGCAGCTGCCGCAAGGCAACGCCGATGGTACCGTGTCACTTTCCTTGCTGGTATTGGAACTCGTCGATCAAAACGTGGTCGATGCCAAAGGGACGCTTGATTACAGCGGCGGCACCGTGACCTGGGGACGTGATGGCGCAGCCAGCGTGCCGCCGCTTAACGGTCGGCTGGCGATGGTGGACGACGGCCCGCAGCTCACCGTGATCGGCCCCGAAGAACAGCAGTTGGTTTTGGCGCGGCTGGAAAATCAGACACTGAATGTGCAGGTCCGCCGCGCTTGGCCACAATTGCTCGGCGTAAGCCAGGGGGGGGACCCCTCCGATGTGGTGTTCCGCATGCGCCGGCCCTTGACCCTGGGGCGGCCGGGCTGAGCTTCTCTGCATAACAAGCGGTCACAAAGACCGTGTATAAATTGGCCAAGGATGGTCGGCTCTCTATCTCGGGATTCGATGTTATTGGGTCGGGATAACGATAAAACAGGATTGATGGCTTTATGATTCAGTGGGCCCGGAGGGGAAACCGACAAAAAGGGGAGCGTTGGCTGCGTGCCATCCTGGCTCTGTTGTTGGTGGTGTTTCTCGCCTATTTGATTGCCCGGACCGTCTGGATGCTTTGGTACGGCCCGCGGGACAGCCTGCCCGAATCCGACCTTCAACAGGTTGCCGTGGCGGGCGCGCAGAACGGTAATTCGTCGGTCTCCGCGTCCCAGGTGCAAAGCTGGAATCTTTTTGGTGTCTACCAGGCGGAGCCAGGGGGGCCGGACGACCGGCCGGTGGATGCACCGGATACCCGTTTAAGTCTTGAATTGTTGGGCCTGTTCCAGACCCGGGACCGGGGGCGGTCCTCGGCGATCATCGCCGAAAAGGGCAAGGACGCGGAGCTGTTTCATATCGGTGACGCGATTCCCGGTAATGCGGAGCTGGAAGAAATCTACGCGGATCGCGTAATTTTGCGGCGCCAGGGCCGTCTCGAGACGTTGCGTCTGAATGAAATCAAGGGGCTGGCGGGCGGCGTGGCTCAGGTTACCGAGCCGGCTCCAGAGACCCAGGCGCCAAGCCCGCAAACCGACCTGGCCCGGCAGCGCACCGCGCTGATTCGGCAGCTCGGCCTGCAGCCGGTCACCGAGGGGGCCGCGCAAGGCTATAGAATCGGCGAACAAGCGCCTAAACAATTGATTGAACAAGTGGGGCTGAATCAGGGGGACGTGGTGGTCTCGGTGAACGGCTACCCGCTTGGCGATGAAGAGAGTGATCTGGCGGCATTGCGGTCCTACCTGGACAGTCAGTCCGCTTCCATAGTCGTGCAGCGCGGCGAACAGGAATTTACCGTGAACTACCCACCGTGAGAAGCCTATGAAGTCGGCCCTGAAAACAATAATCGCAGTGCTAACGCTGAGCCTGGCTTTCGGCGCCCATGCCCAGCAGCAGGCCCAGGTGGAGCAGACAGGCGATGGTAAGAATTGGACGGTGAATATCCGCAACGCGGACATTCAGGCGTTCATCAACCAGGTGGCGGAGATGACCGGCAAGAACTTTGTCGTCGATCCCCGGGTGCGCGCGCGCGACGTGACGGTAATCTCCAACCAGCCGCTGACCTCCGACGAAGTCTATGAGTTGTTTTTGTCCGTGCTTCAAGTCCACGGCTACGCGGCGGTGCCCTCCGGTGAGGTGATCAAGATCGTCACCAATACCACCGCCAAGCAGAGTAACCTGCCTGTGACCCCTAACGCCGGCAGCGTGGGGGGGGAAGAACTGATTACTCAAGTGATCGCGGTGGACAACTCCCCGGTAGAGGAACTGGTGCCGGTGTTGCGCCCGCTGGTGCCGCAGTACGGCCACCTGGCGGCGGTGGGTTCCGCCAACGCGCTGATCATCAGCGACCATGCCGATAACATTCAGCGCATTCACGCCATCATCAACAGCCTCGACAATGCGGAAAGCGATGAGGTGGAAATCATCCAACTCGAGCACGCCTTCGCGGGCAATATGGTGTCGTTGCTGCAAGAGCTGACCACCGCCGACGCGGGGGCCAATACGCGGCGCCGGGGCGGCCAGGACAGTGCCACCCTGGTCGCCGACGAGCGCACCAACCGTCTGATCATCAAGGGAGATCGCGGCACCCGTGCCCGGCTCATACCATTGATTCAAAAACTGGATACCCCTTCAAGCGCCGCCGGTGGCGTACAGGTGGTTCGTCTCAGCCATGGTGACTCGGAAAAAATGGCCGAGCTGCTGAAAAATTTCGCCGCCGGCGCCTCGGCGGTCCGCCAGAGTGGGGAGGGCGCCAGTGGCGCCGCCGCCGCGCGCACCTCCAATGGCGAAGCACGCGTATCGATCCAGTCGGACGAGTCCCTCAACGCGCTGGTGATCCGCGCCGAGCCGGAAATGATGAAAGAGCTGCAATCGGTGATCAGTCAGCTCGACGTACGGCGGGCGCAGATCCTGATCGAAGCGGCGATCGTCGAGGTGACCGGTGACAAGGCCAGCAGCCTCGGCTTTCAGTACCTGGCCGGCGACCTGCAAAACGGCGTTGGCGCGGTGAACTTCGGTGGATCCGGCATCAGCGTGCAGTCCTTGTTGCAGGCCGTGATCACCGAGGACCCGTCCAATATCACGTTGGGTGACGGCATTACCGCCGGCTTCGGTGAAACGGACGCCGACGGTGATCTGGAGTGGGGCGCGCTGGTGCAGGCGCTGGCCTCGACCACCAATACCAACCTGCTTTCCACTCCCAGTATCCTCACCCTGGACAACCAGGAGGCGTCGATTATTGTCGGCGAGAACGTACCCTTTGTAACCGGGCAGGCCTCCAGCACCGGCTCCGGCGTCTCCAATCCGTTCACCACCATCCAGCGCGAGGATGTGGGCCTGACATTGAAGGTCACTCCCCACGTAGCCGGCCTGGGCACCGTGCGGCTGGAGCTGGAGCAGGAAACCTCGGCGGTAAAGGATTCCGTCGGGGAAGCAGTGGATATCGTCACCACCAAGCGTAAGCTCACCACCACGGTGCTGGCGGATGACGGCGAGACCATCGCGTTGGGTGGCTTGATCTCCGACGATGTCCAGGAAACCGTGCGCAAGGTGCCATTTCTCGGTGATATCCCGCTGTTGGGCTTTCTGTTCCGTTCCACCTCCGAGAGCCACGTCAAACGCAACCTGATGGTATTCATCAAACCGACGGTGTTGACCGACAATAATCGGTTGGTGGATATGACCCGCGAGAAGTACATGGGCGTCACGGCCATGCAGTTTCGCGTTAACGAAGAGGGCGAACTGGTTCGCGAGGTTCAGTACCCGTTGCCGGTGAAATTGGAAAACCTGTTTGAAGGTCGCTCGCCGGTTTCCGATGAGTACGGGCGTGCGTATCACGATCAGCAACAAAAGCGCGAAGAAGATTCCGTGACGCCGCCGACATCCGGTCCGGTGACCGATACCGAAGGCGTGGTGCCGGGACAGGAAGAGGCGCCCGCCGCCCGGGACCGGGAAGCGGACAAAGCGGAGGATGAAGCGCGCGAGCCTTCCGCTACCAGGGCGTCGCAGCCCGCCGAACCGGCATCCGCCAATGAATCGGCGGTGGTGGTTTCGCAGCCCAACGGACAGGCTTCTTCATCGAACAATCAGTGCCGTCCTCCCTGGTGTTAGCGGTGGGACGTGCCGCTACGGGGTGTTCAGAGACTCCAGATTTTTGATCACCCGCTCACTGCGTTCCAATTTCTTTTGCAACTCCACGTTTTCCGGGTCCAGTGGGGCCACCCGCTGCCACAACTGGTGGGCGGCCCGGTACTCACCCTGGGCATAAAGCGCTTCGCCTTGCGCCATGGTTCGGGCGAACCTGTCCCGCGACCAACGCTTGACCTGTTCACGCATGGTGTCCAGGTAAGCGTCATCGTGCTGGGCCAGATAGGTGCGCGCGGCCAGCAGATCCTCCAGTCGACCGGTTTGCTGATAACGCGCGATCAGCGTTTCGGCGTGTTCGTAGCGGGTTTCCTGACGGGCGTCCCGCGCCCGCTCACGGGCACGGGCGAGGGTTTTGCGGGCACGCTTCAATGATGCCGGCTGGGTACGCTCCGGTGTCAGGCGCTGCGCCATCTCCAGTGATACCAGCGCCTGGCGCCAAAGTGCCTGCTCCGCGTACGCATCGCCCAGCTCGGTGAGGCCATCGCTCACCTGTTGGCGCAGACGCGCCCGCTGTTCCAGAATCCGGGCGGCGCGACGATCGTCGTGATGGGTCAGATTGCGGTCCAGCCGGCTGGTATCCAAAAGCGCTTTCGCCTGCGCCAGATACCACTGGTTCAGGCGGGCGCGCAGCGCGCGCTCCTCGCGCTCACGCAGTTGCTCCAGCATGGCGTCCACCGGTTCCGGCTCCGCCACCCGATCACGGGTTTCCTCCAGCAGTTGGTACGCTTGCCGCCACTCTTCTTGGGCTGCCATGGCCTGGGCCCGGGTCAGTTTCTCCTGGCGATATTCCTGGCTGGCTTGAAGCACGCCCCGGCGCTGTTCGGTCAGCAGACCATATTGCGGGTGCGTTTCATCGGTGCGATCGATAATCGCCAGGGCGTCGCCGTACCGGTGCTCCTGCAAGGCGGCGCCAACCCGGTCGGCGGGGTCCGAAAACGGCGAGAACGACGCGCACCCGGGCAATATCAGAACCGCGCCCAACCCGACGACCGCCCGCCAGGGCTGACGTTTAAGAGGATTCACGGCCGGCCTCCGCGTTGATCTCGGCAAGGAATCGGGCGATACGTTGTTCCATCAGCGTTTCCGACAGGGGATGCACACCATCCACGCGGAAGGTGCCCACCGGCTCCTGGCGTCCGCGTACCCGCATGGCGCCGTACTCCGTGGCGCGCACCCTGGAACCGATGTTGGGATCCTCCATTATCGGCGACGCGGCGATAATCTCGCCGCCACCGGCCATGTTGGACAACCGTGATGCCAGGTTCACCGTATCGCCCACGACTGTGTATTGCATGCGCTCCCGGGAACCCAGGTTGCCGGCCAGCATCGCGCCGGAGTTCATCCCGATCCGGAATTCCACGGTGGTCAGTCCGCGGGCGTCGCGGTATTCATTGAGGCGCGTCACCAGTCGCTGAATCATCACCGCGCAGCAAAGGCCGTGGAAAAGGTGCTCGGAATCCTCCTCGGGCACGCCGAACACAATCATCGCGCAGTCGCCCATGTACTTGTCGATGGTGCCGCGATAGAAATTGGAGGCGGTGGTGATCGCGTCGAAGTAAACATTGAGCATATCCGCCACCGCTTCCGGCGCCAGACTTTCGGAAAGTCGGGTGAAGCCGACAATGTCGGCGAACACCACCGTGGCGGTGACGTCGCGGCCGCCCAGGGTGACCTGATCCAGGTTGGCCATCATCTTGCGCGCCACCGAGGGGCTGACGAAGCGTTGCAGCACCCGCTCCACCTGATCTTTCTCCAGCATGCCGTGGGCCATGCCGTTGTAGGCCTCGATCAAATGACCGATCTCGTCGTTGCGGCGCTCCTGGATGCGGTATTGCAGGTCACCCTTGCGCATGGCGCTGGTGGCGGCGAGCAGATTGTGGATCGGCTGGGCCAGGCGTCGGCTGATCAGGAAGGAGGCGATGATGGCGATGACGCCCATCGCCAGCGTCGCCGTAATCAGCGTATTGCGCACCTCGCGCTGGGCCAGGGTGATGGAGCGGTCCGACAGCGTCACCGCCACGGAGCCGGCAAGATTGTCGTTGACACGCACCGGCGCGAAATAGGTGCTCATGGCGTCTTCTTCAAGACCGCCCCAGCGACGCACCTCCATGGACGAGGGCGCACTGGCCGGCGGTTGCACGCCGGCTTGGTCGATCGGCTGCCCGTCCCGATTGAACAACGCGGCGCCGGCTATGCTGTCACTGCGCACCAGATTGTTGATGTGCACCTTGAGCAGGAAGCGATCTTCGGCGAGCAGTGGTTCGCGGGCGGTGTGCGCAAGCTGCGTGGCGATGGCGTTGCCGAAGCTGTCTGCCTGATCGCGCATGCGTTGCAGTTGATTATTGAGCAAAATAAACGCCAGCAATGTCATACCCACCAGGATCAGCGCGGAGATCGACAGACCCATTTTCCAGGCGACCGGAAAGTACTCCGGAATATAGGGCTGGATCAAGGCGTCAAAGCGCGCTTTCCAGGAAATTTTGGGCTGGTCGGAAGGTGATACGGGCATGGGAGCTGCGGGCTCTTGTCAGAAACAGTATCCGGTGTCACATTGCCAGACTGGCCGGTGGGAAACCAGACGTTTACACCATCATCTGCGAAGACTGAACACGATATGGCATTTATCCGCGAACGGCGCCTGGCCGCCAATGGACTGGACTTCTTCATCGCCGAGGCCGGCGAACCCGGGGCGCCGCTGGTGCTGTGCCTGCATGGCTTTCCGGAATGCTGGGCCTCCTGGCGTTATCAATTGCCGGCGCTGGCACAATCCGG
>DASUNW010000183.1:0-11442 GCA_036276955.1 Alcanivorax sp.
CGAGATTCTGGTGCCCACCGAAGAAGTGGTGGAAATGCGCGCCGGCCAGAAGCGCCGGTCCGAGCGCAAGTTCTTTCCCGGTTATGTGCTGGTGCACATGGAAATGAACGATGACTCCTGGCACATGGTCAAGGAGACGCCCAAGGTGATGGGCTTTATCGGCGAGGATCCGAAGAATCCGGGTCGGGTGTCGCCGATCACCCAGAAAGAGGCGGACGCCATTCTTCGCCGCATGGATGACGCGGTGGAAAAGCCGAAGCCGAAAACCCTGTTCGAGGCGGGCGAAGTGGTCCGCGTCACCGATGGGCCGTTCGCCGACTTCAACGGCGTGGTGGAAGAGGTGAACTACGAAAAGAGCCGCCTGCACGTGGCGGTGTTGATTTTCGGTCGCTCCACCCCCGTGGAGCTCGAATTCGGACAGGTCGAGAAGACCTGATCCCTGGTGTCTTCCGCTGTTGTGGCGGAAGGCGGATGACCAACCTCAGGGGAGCCCGTTGTCGGGCGCTTGAACCCAAGGAGTCTTATCATGGCCAAGAAAGTAGAAGCCTACATCAAGCTGCAGGTGGCAGCGGGTCAGGCTAACCCCTCACCGCCGGTGGGTCCCGCTCTGGGCCAGCACGGCGTGAACATCATGGAATTCTGTAAGTCTTTCAACGCCCAGACCCAGCAGATGGATCAGGGTGCGCCGGTGCCGGTGGTGATCACCGTTTACGGTGACCGCTCCTTTACCTTCACTATGAAGACGCCGCCGGCGTCTTACCTGCTGAAGAAAGCGGCCAACATCAAGAGCGGCTCCGGTGAGCCCAACACCAAGAAGGTGGGCACGGTAAGCCGGGCGCAGCTGGAAGAGATCGCCAAGGCCAAGGAGCCTGATCTCACCGCCGCGGATATGGACGCCGCAGTGCGCACTATCGCGGGCTCTGCCCGTTCCATGGGCCTGGACGTGGAGGACTAACCAATGGCTAAGCTGTCCAAGCGCGCCCGCGCCATCCGTGAAAAGATCGAGCCGGGCAAGTTGTACCCGGTGGAAGAGGCTGTGACTCTGCTGGCCGAAATGTCCACCGTGAAGTTCAAGGAATCCATCGACGTTTCCGTGAATCTGGGCGTCGACCCGCGTAAATCCGACCAGAACGTGCGTGGCGCTTCCGTGCTGCCCCACGGTACCGGTAAGACCGTGCGCGTCGCCGTATTCGCCCAGGGCGCCAAGGCCGAAGAAGCCAAGGAAGCCGGCGCGGACGTGGTCGGTTTCGACGACCTGGCCGAGCAGGTTCAGGGCGGCGAGATCAATTTCGATGTGGTGATCGCTTCTCCGGACGCCATGCGCGTTGTCGGTAAGCTGGGCACCATTCTGGGTCCCCGTGGTCTGATGCCCAACCCCAAGGTTGGCACCGTGACCCCGGACGTGGCTCAGGCGGTTAAGAACGCCAAGGGCGGTCAGGTGCGTTACCGCACCGACAAAGGCGGCATCATCCACTGCACCGTGGGTCAGGTGGGTTTTGACGCCAACGCCATCAAGGAAAACGTGGAAGCGTTGATCAACGACCTGAAGAAGGCCAAGCCTTCTACCGCGAAAGGCGCGTATTTCAAGAAGGTCACGCTTTCCAGCACCATGGGCCCGGGCCTGGCGATCGATCCTGCCTCCCTGGCCATGTAAGAAAACGGGCCGGCTTTGCCGGTCCAAAGGGCTTTGATCCCGGCGGCGGCCTCGAAAGAGGCGCGGCCGACGGGGCGTCAAAGACCGCAGGTCCGCTGACGTGAATGGAGTCTGGCTTTATGAGCCAAGTTTCCGTCCGCGATTAAAGGGTAACCGCCTGCGCAGGCGCGGTAGTTACAAATCCTGTGTCAAAGCAGGGGCTGGCTTCCGCGATACCGACCGGGCAACCGGTCATGGCAACCGCCGGATACATCAGCAAGGCAGTCGATGAATCCGGTTAAGTTTGTGAATCCAGGAGGTAAATCGTGCCTTTGAATCTGGAGGACAAACGGGCGATTGTGGTTTCGGTGAATGCTGCGGCTTCCGAAGCGCTGTCCGCCGTGGTTGCCGACTATCGTGGTCTCTCTGTGGCGGAAATGACCAATCTCCGTCTCAAGGCCCGCGAAACCGGCGTGTATCTGAAAGTTGTTCGGAACACGTTGGCCAAGCGCGCCGTTGCAGGCACTGATTATGAGTGTCTCACCGATGCGCTGGTCGGCCCCACGGTTCTGGCTTTTTCCCAAGAGGATCCGGGCGCAGCTGCCCGTCTCATCAAGGATTTCGCCAAGGACCACGACGCGCTCGAAGTTAAAGCATTGGCGATAGGCGGTGTGGCTTACGACGCTAAGGATATCGACATCCTGGCGAAGCTGCCCACCCGTGATGAAGCCATTGCTCAGCTTATGTCCGTCATGCAGGCCCCGGTGGCCAAGTTTGTCCGCACCCTCAACGAGGTACCGGGCAAGTTTGTTCGCACGATGGCCGCTGTGAAGGACCAGAAACAGCAGGAAGCTGCCTGAGCCTCAGGCCGGCAGCGTAACTACCCGATTCACTCGGGATCGCCCGTACGGTGATTTTAGGAGATTGAAAATGGCCGTTTCCAAAGAAGATATCCTCAGCGCAGTAGCTGATATGAGTGTTATGGACCTCGTTGAACTGATCGAGGCCATGGAAGAGAAGTTCGGCGTAACCGCCGCTGCCGCCGTTGCCGCTGCTCCCGCAGCCGCTGGTGGTGACGCTGGTGCCGCCGCCGAAGAACAGACTGAGTTCGACGTGGTTCTGACCGGTTTCGGCGACAAGAAAGTCGGCGTGATCAAGGCAGTGCGCGAAGTAACCGGTCTGGGTCTGAAAGAAGCGAAAGAACTGGTTGAGAGCGCACCCGCTCCGGTCAAGGAAGGCGCTTCCAAGGACGAAGCCGAAGAGATCAAGAAAAAGATCGAAGAGGCCGGCGGTACTGCTGAGCTCAAGTAAGCGCGAGAGCGTTATGTCTTTCCACATTATGACGGAAAGACGCCGGCTGGCAGCTTAAGGGCTGCCAGCCTTTTGTCGTTTCTGTATGAAGGGTTTCGTACAGAAGTATCACCCAGGGGTGATAGGTCAACAGCCGAGGAACGCAGATGGCATACTCATTCACTGAGAAAAAGCGGATCCGCAAAGATTTCGGCAAGCTTCCAAAGGTCATGGAGGTTCCGTACCTTCTGGCCATACAGCTCGATTCTTACCGCAAGTTCCTGCAACACGACAAAAGCGCCGATGAGCGCTTTGAAGAAGGCCTGGAAGCGGCCTTCCGGTCCGTATTCCCGATATCAAGCTATTCCGGGAACGCGGCACTCGAGTATGCCGGCTATGAGTTCGGCAAACCCGTTTTCGATGTCAAGGAATGCATCATCCGTGGCACCACCTATGCCGCGCCTTTGCGCGTGCGTATCCGGTTGGTGATCTACGACAAAGAGTCCAATGGCGCCATCAAGGACATCCGTGAGCAGCAGGTCTACATGGGTGAAATCCCCTTGATGACCGAAAACGGTACCTTCGTGATCAACGGTACCGAGCGGGTCATCGTGTCCCAGCTGCACCGCTCTCCCGGCGTGTTCTTCGACCACGACAAGGGCAAGACGCACTCCTCCGGGAAGCTGCTGTATTCCGCCCGGGTGATTCCCTACCGTGGTTCCTGGTTGGACTTCGAGTTCGATCCCAAGGACATGGTGTACGTGCGTATCGACCGCCGCCGCAAATTGCCGGCGACGATCCTGCTGCGTGCATTGGGTTACAACTCCGATGAAATTCTGGACATCTTCTTCGAGACCAACGAGATCCTGGTCGAAGACGGTGTGTATCGCATGCGCCTGGTGCCGGAACGTCTGCGTGGTGAAACCGCGACGTTCGATATCCTGGCCGGCGATGAAGTAGTGGTTGAACGTGGCCGCCGGGTAACAGCGCGCCACATTCGCCAGCTTGAAAAAGCCAATATCGAGTATCTGGAAATCCCGGCTGAGTATCTCCAGGGCCGTTACCTCGCCAAGTCCATCATCGACGAGGAAACCGGTGAGGTACTGCTGGAATGTAATACCGAGCTGGGCGCGGACGCTCTGGAAAAACTGGAGAAGGGCGGCATCAAGCGTTTCGAGACGTTGTACACCAACGACTTGGACAACGGGCCGTTCATGTCCGACACCCTGCGCGCCGATCCCACCCGCAGCCCCCTGGAGGCGCTGGTGGAGATCTATCGCATGATGCGCCCCGGCGAGCCGCCCACCAAGGAAGCGGCGGAGAACCTGTTCCGCAACCTGTTCTTCACCGATGAGCGGTACGACCTGTCCGGCGTCGGCCGGATGAAGTTCAACCGCCGTCTGGGTCGCGAGGACGTGACCGGCCCGGGCATCGTTTATGACGGTCGCTATTTCAGCAACCGCAATGACGACGAGGGCAAGCAGTACTTCGAGCAGATCGGGGAGAACAGCTCCGATATCATCGACGTGCTCAAGACCCTGGTGGACATCCGCAACGGTAACGGCGTCACCGACGACATCGACCACCTGGGCAACCGCCGTATTCGTTCCGTCGGCGAGATGGCCGAGAACCAGTTCCGCGTGGGCCTGGTCCGTGTCGAGCGCGCCGTGAAAGAGCGCCTGAGCCTGGCCGAGTCCGAGGGCCTGATGCCCCAGGACCTGATCAACGCCAAGCCGGTGGCCGCCGCGGTCAAGGAGTTCTTCGGCTCCTCCCAGCTGTCCCAGTTCATGGACCAGAACAACCCGCTGTCGGAGATCACGCACAAGCGTCGTGTTTCCGCGTTGGGCCCGGGCGGTCTGACCCGCGAGCGCGCCGGCTTCGAAGTGCGCGACGTGCATCCGACCCACTATGGCCGGGTCTGTCCGATCGAGACGCCGGAAGGCCCGAACATCGGCCTGATCAACTCACTGGCCAGCTACGCGCGCACCAATGAGTACGGTTTCCTGGAGTCACCGTACCGCAAGGTGATCGACGGCAAGGTGAGCGATGAGATCGAGTATCTCTCCGCCATCGAGGAAGCCGAGTGCGTGATCGCGCAGGTGGACGCCAAGATGACCGACGACGGCGGCTTCGTTGAAGACTTCGTCACCGTGCGTCACCGCTACGAATTCACCGTCATGGAGCGGGACACCATTACCCATATGGATGTCTCTCCGCGCCAGGTGGTGTCCGTGGCCGCGTCCCTGATTCCGTTCCTGGAGCACGATGACGCCAACCGCGCCCTGATGGGCTCGAACATGCAGCGTCAGGCGGTACCGACTCTGCGTGCCGAGAAGCCGCTGGTGGGCACCGGCATGGAGCGTCATGTGGCCCGGGATTCCGGCGTTTGCGTGGTGGCTCAGCGTGGCGGCGTGGTGAACAAGGTGGATGCCTCCCGGATCATCGTCAAAGTGAACGATGATGAAGTGGTGGAAGGCGAAGCCGGTGTGGATATCTACAACCTCACCAAGTACACCCGCTCCAACCAGAACACCTGCATCAACCAGCGTCCGCTGGTGAAAGTGGGTGACCGGGTGTCCGCCCGCGACATCATGGCCGACGGCCCGTCCGTGGACATGGGTGAGCTGGCGCTGGGTCAGAACATGCGCGTCGCGTTCATGCCCTGGAACGGTTACAACTTCGAGGATTCCATCCTCATTTCCGAGCGTGTGGTGAAGGAGGATCGCTTTACCTCCATCCACATTCAGGAACTGACCGCCATTGCCCGCGACACCAAGCTGGGCGCCGAGGAAATCACCGCCGATATCCCCAATGTGGGCGAGGCGGCGCTGGGCAAGCTGGACGAATCCGGCATTGTCTATATCGGTGCGGAAGTGGAAGCCGGCGATATTCTGGTGGGCAAAGTGACGCCGAAGGGCGAAACCCAGCTGACCCCGGAAGAAAAGCTGTTGCGTGCCATCTTCGGCGAGAAGGCGTCCGACGTGAAGGACACCTCTTTGCGGGTCTCCTCCGGCGTCAAAGGCACGGTCATTGACGTTCAGGTCTTCACCCGTGACGGCGTAGAAAAAGACGAGCGTGCCAAGCAGATCGAGCAGGACGCGCTGGACAAGTTCCGTAAGGATCTGAAAGACGAGTACCGCATTCTCGAGCGGGACAGCCTGGACCGTCTGCGCACCGTGATGGTGGGCAAGAAGGTCAACGGCGGTGCCGGCCTCAAGCGCGGTACCGAGCTCACCGACGCCATCCTTGATGATCTGGACGCGGCCCAGTGGTTTGAGCTGCGCCCCGCCGATGACGACGTGGCCGAGCAGCTTGAGCGTACCAACCAGTACCTGGAGCAGCACAAGAAGGAACAGGACGAGCGCTACAAGGACAAGCAGTCCAAGATCTCCGGCGGCGACGACCTGTCCCATGGCGTGCTTAAAGTGGTCAAGGTCTACCTGGCGATCAAGCGCCGTATCCAGCCCGGTGACAAGATGGCCGGCCGTCACGGTAACAAAGGTGTGATCTCCGTGATCATGCCCGAGGAGGACATGCCGTACGACGAGCATGGCGTACCGGTGGACGTGGTCCTGAACCCTCTGGGTGTACCGTCGCGGATGAACGTGGGTCAGATTCTCGAAACCCACCTTGGCTGGGCGGCCAAAGGCCTGGGCGAGCGCATCGGCGAGATGCTGGACCAGGAAAAGAAAGCCACCGAGGTGCGTGACTTCCTGGACCAGATCTACAACCAGACCGGCGCCGGCGGCACCGACGAGGAGTGGGGCAGCTTCAGCGAAGCGGACATCATGGAGCTGGCCGAGAACCTACGTGCCGGTGTGCCCATGGCCACCGCCGTATTCGACGGTGCCAAGGAGTTCGAGATCAAGGCGCTGCTGGAGTTGGCCGGCTACGACCGCTCCGGTCAGATCCAGCTTTGGGACGGCCGCAGCGGCGAACAGTTCGACCGCAAGGTGACCGTCGGCTACATGTACATGCTGAAGCTGAACCACCTGGTGGACGACAAGATGCACGCCCGCTCCACCGGTTCGTACAGCCTGGTTACCCAGCAGCCGCTGGGTGGTAAGGCGCAGTTCGGTGGTCAGCGCTTCGGTGAGATGGAAGTCTGGGCGTTGGAGGCGTACGGCGCCGCCTACACCCTGCAGGAAATGCTCACCGTGAAGTCCGACGACGTAAATGGCCGTACCCGCATTTACAAGAACATCGTCGACGGCGACCACCGGATGGATCCGGGCATGCCGGAATCCTTCAACGTACTGCTGAAGGAAATCCGGTCTCTCGGTATCAATATCGAGCTGGAAAACGACTGAGTGCGTGACGCCGCCTTCGGGCGGCGCGCCACCCGGGCGGCGATGCCGCCCGACCCGGATTTAGGAAAGAATCGCGAGCGAAAGCTCCATACGGAGGACTGGCCTTGAAAGACTTGCTGAATCTGCTCAAAAGTCAGGGACAAGTCACGGAATTCGACAAACTGAAGATCGGTCTGGCGCCGCCGGACCTGATCCGTTCCTGGTCTTTTGGCGAAGTGAAAAAGCCGGAGACCATCAACTATCGTACGTTCAAGCCGGAGCGTGATGGCCTGTTCTGCGCGCGTATTTTCGGTCCTATCAAGGACTACGAATGCCTGTGCGGTAAATACAAGCGACTCAAGCACCGGGGTGTCATCTGCGAGAAGTGTGGCGTTGAAGTCACCCTCTCCAAGGTGCGCCGCGAGCGTATGGGTCACATCGAGCTGGCCAGCCCGGTGGCGCATATCTGGTTCCTCAAGTCGCTGCCTTCGCGCATCGGCCTGATGCTGGACATGACGCTGCGGGACATCGAGCGAGTACTGTACTTCGAGTCCTTCGTGGTGACCGAGCCGGGTATGACCACTCTGGAGCGCGGTCAGCTGCTGACCGACGAAGAGTACTTCGACGCGCTCGAGCAGTTCGGTGATGAGTTCGAAGCCAAGATGGGCGCCGAGGCGGTCCAGCAGTTGCTGCTGGAGCTGGATCTGCAGGAAGAGATCAACACCCTGCGCGAAGACATCGAGGCGACCAACTCCGACACCAAGCTGAAGAAGCTGTCCAAGCGTCTCAAGCTGATGGAAGGCTTCCACGCCTCCGGCAACGCGCCGGAGTGGATGATCATGACGGTGCTGCCGGTGCTGCCACCGGACCTGCGTCCGCTGGTGCCCCTGGACGGTGGCCGCTTCGCGACCTCCGACCTGAACGACCTGTACCGCCGGGTGATCAACCGTAACAACCGCCTCAAGCGGCTGCTGGACCTGAACGCCCCGGACATCATCGTGCGCAACGAAAAGCGCATGCTGCAGGAGTCCGTGGACTCGCTGCTGGACAACGGCCGTCGCGGCCGCGCCATCACCGGCTCCAACAAGCGCCCGCTCAAGTCCCTGGCCGACATGATCAAAGGCAAGCAGGGTCGCTTCCGTCAGAACCTGCTCGGTAAGCGGGTGGACTACTCCGGCCGTTCCGTGATCGTGGTGGGCCCGACCCTCAAGCTGCACGAAACCGGTTTGCCGAAGAAAATGGCTTTGGAACTGTTCAAGCCGTTCATCTTCGCCAAACTGGAAGCGCGCGGCCTGGCCACCACCATCAAAGCGGCCAAGAAAATGGTCGAACGCGAGACCGCCGAGGTGTGGGATATCCTCGCCGAGGTGATCCGCGAGCACCCGGTGATGCTGAACCGGGCGCCGACGCTGCACCGTCTGGGCATCCAGGCGTTCGAGCCGGTACTGATTGAAGGTAAGGCGATCCAGCTTCACCCGCTGGTGTGCGCGGCCTTCAACGCCGACTTCGACGGTGACCAGATGGCGGTGCACGTACCGCTGACCCTGGAAGCCCAGCTCGAAGCCCGGGCGCTGATGATGTCCACCAACAACATTCTCTCTCCGGCCAGTGGCGAACCGATCATCGTGCCCACCCAGGACGTGGTTCTGGGGCTGTACTACATCAGCCGCGAGAAGGTGAACGTCAAAGGCGAAGGCCGCACCTTCGCCGATATCGCCGAAGTGCTGCGTGCCCTGGGCACGCGGGAAGTGGCGCTGCACGCACGGGTCCGAGTGCGCATCCACGAAGTGGTCAAGGATCAGGAAGGCCGCATCGAGGAAGCCACCCGCCTGGTGGAAACCACGCCGGGCCGCTGTAAAATCTGGGACATCGTGCCCGAAGGCATCGGCTTCGACATGGTCAACCAGAACATGACCAAGAAGGCGATTTCCAAGCTGCTGAACACCTGCTACCGGATTCTCGGTACCAAGGAAACCTGCATCTTCGCCGACCAGATCATGTACATGGGCTTCCGCGAAGCGACCCTGTCCGGTTCCTCCATCGGTGTCGAGGACATGGTGATCCCCGAAGCCAAGGTGAAGTTGATCGCCGCCGCCGAGGAAGAGGTCCGCGAGATTGAGGAGCAGTTCGCTTCCGGTCTGGTGACCCGTGGTGAGCGCTACAACAAGGTGGTCGACATCTGGGCGCGCACCAACGACCAGATCGCCAAAGCGATGATGGACAACCTGAACAAGGAAATCGTCGTTAACCGTGAAGGTGAAGACGAGACCCAGGCGTCCTTCAACTCCATCTATATGATGGCCGACTCCGGCGCCCGGGGCTCCCCGGCGCAGATCCGTCAGCTCGCCGGCATGCGCGGCCTGATGGCCAAGCCGGACGGTTCCATCATCGAGACGCCGATCACCAGTAACTTCCGTGAGGGTCTGAACGTACTTCAGTACTTCATCTCCACCCACGGCGCCCGTAAGGGGCTGGCGGACACGGCACTGAAAACCGCCAACTCCGGTTACCTGACCCGTCGTCTGGTGGACGTGGCCCAGGATCTGGTGGTCACCGAGGAAGACTGTGGCACCGAGGAAGGCCTGCTGATGACGCCGCTGATCGAAGGCGGTGACATCGTCGAGCCCCTGCGTGAGCGGGTGCTGGGCCGGACCGTGGCCCGTGACCTGGTGCGCCCGGGTACCGACGAGGTGGTCTTCACCGCCGGCACGGTGCTGGACGAAGTCTGGGTCGAGAAGCTCGAGGCGATGGGTATCGACGAGATGATCGTCCGCTCCCCGATCACCTGTAAGACCAAGTGGGGCATGTGCTCCCGCTGCTACGGCCGTGATCTGGCCCGCGGTCACCGGGTTAACATCGGCGAGGCGGTCGGCGTGATCGCCGCCCAGTCCATCGGTGAGCCGGGTACCCAGCTGACCATGCGGACCTTCCACATCGGTGGCGCGGCGAGCCGGGCTTCCGCGGTGTCCAGCATTCAGGTCAAGCACGGTGGCAGGATCCGCTTCCACAACGCCAAGCACGTGCAGCACAAGGACGGTTTCGTAATCGTGTCCCGCTCCGCGGAGCTGGCGGTGGTGGACGACCTGGGTCGTGAGCGCGAGCGCTATAAGATGCCCTACGGCGCCATGGTCACCGTGGGCGAGGACGACCAGGCCGAAGCCGGCCAGGTGGTCGCCACCTGGGACCCGCACACCCACCCGATTATCGCCGAGGTGGAAGGTAAGGTTCAGTTCGGGGACATGGAAGAAGGTATTTCGGTGAACTACCAGACCGATGAACTCACCGGTCTGACCAACATCGAAGTGCTCTCCACCCAGGACCGGCCCTCCGCGGGTAAGGACCTGCGTCCGGTGGTGCGCGTGGTGGATGCCAAGGGTAACCCCGTGGCGCTGCCCAACACCGATGCGCCGGCGGCGTACTTCCTGCCCGGTGGCGCGCTGTCCGGTCTCAAGAACGGCGCCAAGATCGGCATGGGTGACGTGATCGCGCGGATTCCGCAGGAGTCCTCCAAGACCCGTGACATCACCGGTGGTCTGCCCCGCGTGGCCGACCTGTTCGAGGCGCGTAACCCCAAAGAGGCCGCGATCCTCGCCGAGAAGAGCGGTGTCGTTTCCTTCGGTAAGGAAACCAAAGGCAAGGTACGCCTGGTGATCACCCCGGACGACGGCGGCACGCCGTACGAAGAGCTGATCCACAAATGGCGTCTGCTCAACGTGTTCGAAGGTGAGCACGTGGAGAAAGGCGAAGTGGTTTCCGACGGGCCGCTCAACCCCCACGACATCCTGCGTTTGATGGGTGAAGTGGAGCTGGCGCGCTACATCGTCAACGAGGTGCAGGAGGTCTACCGCCTTCAGGGTGTGAAGATCAACGATAAGCACATCGAGACGATTATCCGCCAGATGCTGCGTAAGGTGGAAATCACCGAGCTGGGCGATTCCTCCTTCATTAAAGGTGAGCAGATTGAATACGCCCGCCTGATGGAGGAGAACGAGCGCCTCAATGGGGACGACAAGATGCCTGCCCGTGGCGCGCGTTTGCTGCTGGGTATCACCAAGGCGTCCCTGGCCACCGAATCGTTCATCTCCGCGGCTTCCTTCCAGGAAACCACCCGGGTGTTGACCGAAGCGGCGGTGACCGGCAAGGAAGACGACCTGCGCGGTTTGAAGGAAAACGTGGTGGTGGGTCGTCTGATCCCCGCCGGCACCGGCTACGCCTACCACATGGAACGCC
>DASUNW010000184.1:0-28770 GCA_036276955.1 Alcanivorax sp.
TGTAATAAAGCGTAGCGGTGGTAATCGAACGGTTATTGGCCGGGCCGCCGGGACACTTTTCTTTACCGGGCAAGACGCTAGAGGCACGATCGTCCCAGGGGGAAGCTAGCGCGGCGCCGGCGCCATGGTATCCAACACGCGCAGAAACGTGGCCGGCTCCGGGCGTACCCGGTAGTTGTCGGCCAGGTCCACGTAGCAGATTTCGCCCCGTGCATCGGTGATCAGCACCGTGGGCAGCACCGTGTCCGAAGGATAGCCGAACAATTCCAGGCCCAGCGGCGTGCCACCGGGATCGAGAATGCGCAGTTGCCGGGCAGCGTCGAGGCGTGGATCCACCCACCATTCCATCGGTACGCCGAGACGCGCGGCGAGCCGCCCGGTGCGGGCGCCGGGTTGAGCGCTGACCAGTATAATACGGGCGCCGCGCCGCTCCAGTTGCGGACGGCGCCGCGCCAGCTCGCGCACCTGAGCCATGCATACCGGGCACCAATTACCCCGGAAAAACAGCATCACCGCCGGCGCGCCGTGCAGGGAGGTGGTGGACACCGGGCGGCCCTGCAGGTCGCGGAACGCCAGCGGCGGCAATAACTGGCCGGGTCGGGGTCCGTCCGCGGCATCGCGCTGCAGCGGGCTGTACCAGAACAGATACGCACAGAGGCCGAGCAGCCCCAGACCGGTGTACAACCAGGCCAGCCAGCGCGGATCTCCGAAGGATAAGGTACCTAGCAGTGTCATCGCCGCCCCCAGCCAGGCGCACAACGTCACCAAGGGCAAATGCGGGCTGGTACGCGCCGGCCCCAGGCTGACCAGCCACGCCAGCAGCACCAGAATCGGCACATTCACCAACAGCGGGCCGGCCCACACCCAATGCTGGTCCTGCCAGCCCAGCCACAGGGCATGGGCACAGATAAACAACGAGGCAAATGGGTACAACGAAATGAACAACGCTTTCAAGCGCGCCATGATCCCCCCTCAAGTGGTGCGATACAGCAATCGGTTTTTTATTCGCTTATAGAACAGAGACTAAGTGGTCAACAGGCCACGGACAAGACAGAATAGCCACTCTGTTACTTCCGGACCCTGAGGTTTCATGAGTTCGGATTCTGTTTCCCTGCGCGACCGCTGGCGCCACATCATCTTCGGCACCGATACCCCAGCGGGGCGGTATTTTGATCAATTATTGATTGTCGCCATTCTCGCCAGCGTCGCGGCGGTGATGCTCGACAGTGTGCAGTCGATTCATCAGCAATACGGCCCCTGGTTGTACGGGGCGGAGTGGTTTTTCACCCTGCTGTTCACCTTCGAATACATTATCCGCTTGTGGGTCAGCGACCGCCCAGTGCGCTACGCGCGCAGCTTTTTTGGGGTGGTCGATCTGCTGTCGATTATTCCCACTTATTTAAGCCTGTTTCTCCCCGGCGCCAACTACCTGCTCACCATCCGCGCCTTGCGCGTGCTGCGGGTGTTCCGGGTGCTCAAACTGGCCCACCTGATGACCGAAGCCAACGAGCTGGGCGCCACCCTGGTGCGAACCCGCCGCAAGATCGGCATCTTTATCTTTTCCGTGGTCATCGTGATCATTATCTTCGGCAGTGTGATG
Organism: Alcanivorax sp.; assembly: GCA_036276955.1. Classification (GTDB taxonomy): domain Bacteria; phylum Pseudomonadota; class Gammaproteobacteria; order Pseudomonadales; family Alcanivoracaceae; genus Alloalcanivorax. The sequence continues at coordinate 1,601 of DASUNW010000184.1, forward strand.
TATCTCGTCGAAGGCCCGGCCAACGGCTTCACCAGCATTCCGCGCAGCATTTACTGGGCGATCGTTACCGTCACCACGGTCGGTTACGGCGACATTTCACCGCAAACTTCGCTGGGCCAAGCGGTGGCGTCCATGGCGATGATAACCGGTTACGCCATCATCGCCGTGCCCACCGGCATCGTCACCGCGGAGATGTCCAAGGCGCACATGGCGAAGCGTTACGAGCGTGAATGCCCCAACTGCCATCGCCACGACCATGATCCGGACGCCCGCTTCTGCAAACAGTGTGGTACCGGCTTGCCCAAGCCCGGGGAGGAAGACGTCTAGCAGCCTGCTAAAGCGCGCCGAGCTCGAAGGTCTCGCCGTCGGAGTCGACCACCAGACGGGCAGCCCCGCCCTGCTCTTCGCGGCGTGCCCAGTCCACCAGCTGATAGAAGATGTTGCGCGAAATCAGGGCTTCGAGGTTATCGCGCACGTGCAGATACGGCGCCGGCTCACCGCTGTCGGCATCGGTCTCCACCCGTAGCGGATGGCGCGAGCCGGCCACCACATGGGCGCCCACATTGGTGGTGAACACCAGCTTCTCGCGGCCGCCGTCGGTGACGCGTTCCACGTCGGTGGCCACGAAGGGCACGTCGTCCACCTTGATACGCAGCTTTTCCACCGGCGTGACCAGGAAATAATCATCCCCTTCGCGCAGCAAAATGGTGGAGAACAACTTAACCATGCGCTCGCGCTGAATCGGCGATTCCTGGTAATACCAGGTGCCGTCGCGGGCGATGCGCATATCGATATCGTCCTGGCGTTCCGGCTGCCACTGGTGCACCGGCGGCAGCCCCTGTTCGTCCTGGTCAGCCTTTTCCAGCAGCGCCAGTAATTCGTCGGCTTTACTCATCGCAGTTCCTTATTTGCCGCGCTGGCCCTTATTGCCCATGCGGATGCCGATCTCAATCAGGAAATCGAGGAAATCGTCCTTATCCTCGATCAACCGCTGGTAGAACGGCGACTGCATCAACGCCACGGCGCCGTGCGCCAGGGCCCAGGCGGAACAGATATGGTAGATGGCGGGGGCCGGCTCCAGGGAACCTTCATGGATGCGGGCCTCGACGATGTGATTGAGCTTCTCGAAATTGGCTTCGCGGATGCGGTGCAGCTTGTCCACCAGTTCCGGCACCGCGTGATCCTTGATCACCTTGTTTTCCAGCCGATCGAACAGCTGGTAACGGGCGGGATCGCTGATCCGGAAGCGGAAGTATTCGCGCGCCAGGGTTTCCTTGTCGTCGGATTCGGAAATGTCCTGGAACAGCGAGGCCAGATCCTCCTCGTAGCGGAGCATCAGCAGCAGGTAAATCTGGTTCTTGGTTTCGAAGTGCTTGTAGATGGTGCCCTTGCCGATGCCCACCCGGTCGGCGATATTCTCCACCGTGACGCGGTCTTCGCCCTGCTCCAGAAACAGAATCAGCGCGGCATCCAGAATTTCCTGCTCGCGCTGTCGAAATTCCTGCGCCTTGCGCGTGGCTTTTTCCAAGTCACCCATCTATACCTCCTCGTCTGCCGCCTAGATTAACATAACCGCCGACTCTGCACGTTATCTCGGGGGCGGTTACAATCAGGTTCGAACCCTGAAGGAGCGCTTGCAATGGTCGATCTGAAAGCGGAATTTCCGCTGCACCATGACGTGCTGTATCTCAACCACGCCGCCGTGGCGCCCTGGCCCCGCCGTACCCGCGACACGGTGGCCGCCTTCGCCGACCAGAACATTCACCTGGGCGCCCGGGACTACCCGGACTGGGCCCGCGTGGAGCAGCGTTTGCGTGAACGCCTGGGGTGGCTGATCAACGCCGAGGCGGCGGACGTGGCGCTGCTCAAAAACACCTCCGAGGGCCTGTCCGTGATCGCCCAGGGACTGGACTGGCGGGCCGGCGATCAGGTGGTGATCAGCGACCAGGAGTTCCCCTCCAACCGGATCCCCTGGCAGGCCCTTGCCGACCAGGGCGTGGAAGTGGTGGAAGTGGACGTGAGCGGCCCGGACGCGGAACAGCGGGTGATCGACGCCCTCGGCGAACGTACTCGTCTGGTGTCACTGTCTTCGGTGCAATACGGCAGCGGCATCCGGCTCAACCTGGCGCCCATCGGCCGGGCCTGCCGGGACGGCGGCGTGCTGTTCTGCGTGGACGCGATTCAGAGCCTGGGCGCCGTGGCCTTCGACTGCGGCGCCGTGTACGCGGATTTCGTGGTCGCCGACGGCCATAAATGGATGCTCGGCCCGGAGGGGCTGGCGCTGTTCTACTGCCGGCCGGCGGTGCGTGACCGGCTGCGGCTGCGTCAGTTCGGCTGGCACATGATCGCCAACGCCGGCGACTATAGCCAAACCGGCTGGCGGGTGGCCGAGGATGCCCGCCGCTTCGAGTGCGGCAGCCCCAATATGCTCGGCACGCACGCCCTAGACGCTTCCCTGTCCCTGTTCCAGGAACTGGGCATGGACAGCGTCGAGCGGTCATTGGCGGAGCGGGTCGGCTATCTGGATCGCGCCCTGCGCGGGCGCGGCGCCGAGGTGCTCAGCCCGCCGCAGCCGGAGCGGCGCGCCGGCATCGTCACCTTCCGGCTGGCGGACGAGGCGCCGGCGGACACCCGTGCCCGTCTTCAGGCCGGCGGCGTGGTGTGCGCGGAACGCGGCGGCGGTGTGCGTTTGTCACCCCACTTCTATACTGACTATTCGGTCATGGATCGCGCGGTGGCGCTATTGTAGGATCACGCCATGAATTCCCAGCGACTCTACCAATGGCTCTGCGAGCGCCTTCAACGGCAGCCCGAGCACACCGACTGGCCGCTCGGCGACCTGGAAAGCCAGCGCGCCCAGTTGCGCCCCTGCGATGTGCTGCTGGTGGACGGCGACAGCCCCCTGGACCGGCGCCTCAAGGTGCTCACCGGCAGCCGCTTCTCCCGCCTGCTGCTTTATATCGGCCGTCCCCATGAAGTGGCGGACCCGGCGCTGCGCTCGCTGCTGGCGGATTATCTGCCGTGCCGGCCGGACACCCAGCTGGTGCTGGACGCCAGCCTGGAGCGCGGGCTGTGCATCCGCGACCTGAGCAATCTTCATGATCTGCATCTGCGGGTTTGCCGGGCGCAGAATCTGTCCGAGCCGGAATGCCAGGACGCATTGCGCTTCGCCATCAGCCGGGTCGGCACCGGCACCCAACACACCTGGAGCACGCTGGCGTTGCTGTGGCTGCTGCCCTGGCGAACCCTGGCGCGCCACGCCCGCCGCCGGCTGCTCAACCGCTGGGCCAACGATCTGTTGCGGGCCATCACCGGTACCGCCGTGGGCGAAGCCTTCGCCTTCATCCAGTTTCCGGTGCACCCGCTGGTTAAGGAACCGGGCGACCCGGGCACCCGGCTGCTGCGCTTGCAGCCGCGGGTGTTCCACGCCGCCGATTTCGATCACTCCCCCTACTTCGATGTGATCAAGGCGCCCTACCTGCTCGACAAAGTACCCACCGGCTTCGGCGCCCTGCCCTGGAAAGGCAACGCCGGCGCCTCGGCGCCGGAGCAGCGTAAACATCACTTAACCGTGGTGGACGGCTGACTATCCCCGACTAGGCGCGCCCCCGGCGCGCCAGCCCGGCCAGCGCCAGCAGGCTCAGCCACGCCCAGCCACCGGCGCCGCCCCCACCACCGCCACCGGGCCCACCGCTTTCGCTGCTACGGCTGCTTTCCTGGCCGGCCGCCGCCGGTGTCACATAGGCACGGGTGTCACCGGCCGGGAAATCACCGTTGGATGCGCCCGCGTCCAGGAACACCCGGCCGCTCCCCTCACCGCTCAGCGCCAGACTCAGGGTGCGGCTCTCGCCGCGCGCCAGATCGCCCAGGTCGCAACGCACCGGTTGGGTATCGGTGCAGCCGGTGGGCAGGCTGTCGTAGTCCCAGCCGGCGGGCACCTGGAAGCTGGCCCAGGCGTTGTGGGCGTCGCGGTGCTGGGCCTGGTTGCTGATTTCCGCGCGTACCGAGACAGTGCTGCCGCTGCGGGTGGCGGTCGCTTCCAATTTCAGGTCCGGTACGTCACTGAAGACCGGCGAGAACTGCTGGGAATCAGTGCTGTAATAATCGTGGCTGTTGCTGATCGGCGTCACCGTGACCCGATCGGTGAAGGTGCCGCCGTGGGTGGGAATCAGCCACAAACGATGGCTGTCGCTGCTGGCCCCGGTGCTCAGCGTCGACGCGCCGAGGCAGTCGGTGTAGCCGCTGCGGGCGCTGCACTGCAGGTCATCCGCACTGACCCGCAAACCCGCTTGGTGGTGGATGCGGATGCCCACCCGGCTGGCGTCGTTGACCTTGCTGAGATTGCTCACCCGCGTGTCCATGGACAAGGCCCGGCCGGGGCCGGTGTACAGGGTCTCGCCCTCGGATTCGCTGTGCAGGTCCACCATGGCGCCGCTGGAGGTGCTTTCGATCCAGCCCAGGTAGGCACTGACCCGGGTGTAGACCGCCGGCACACCGGACGCGCACCGCTCGGTGCCATAGCTGGTCACGCCCACCAGCCAGGTGCGCCCGTCCTGCTGGAAGACCAGCGGGCCGCCGCTGTCGCCCCGGCAGGTGTCCTGATTGGTGCCGTTGACCGGGTTTCGCTCCGCGGCGCAGATCTGCCCGTCGATCAGGCTGTTCCAGTAGGCGCCGCACTGGTGCGGCGACACATAGTCGAGCCCCGCCTGCTGAAGAGTGGAGGACATGCTGCTGGTCTCGGTTTGCCCCCAACCCAGCGCCACCAGCGCCTCATCCGAGGAACCGGAGCGCAGCGCCTTCATTTCGTCCGCTTTGGCCAGGTCCAGCGGCGCCAGGCGGGAGGCCGAGGTCAATTCCAGCAGCGCCAGGTCATTGTGGTAAACGCCGGTGCGGTAGCTCTCGTGCACCCGCACCGAGCGCACCGCCAGCCGTTCCGGGGCCTGTTCATGACGGTTCAGATGCCCCAGGGAGACGTACAGGTCACCGGCGGCGTAATCGTCCACACAGTGTGCCGCGGTAAGCACCCAGCGCGGCGCCACCAGGGCGCCGCCGCAGCGGGTGTAGCCGTAGCTGGCGCTGCCCACCTCGATTTCCGCCATCCAGGTGCGCACCGTGGGCACCGGGTCCCCGCCGATAATGCGCGGCGCCATGCCGTCGTCGGCGCCCAGCGCCGCGCCGGAGAAGAGCCCTGAGGCCAAAATCATTAATACTATTAGATTACGCATAACCCTACCCGCCTAGTGTTAAGCACTTACTTCGGCGGATACTAGGTCAGACTTAAATGGGATTACTAGGCTAGTGTCATGATATCAGTACGATATCATTCTTATTTGTGACTCAACGCATAGGTATTTCGTGCCCTAACGCACAAAAAAACACCGGGCAAGGCCCGGTGTTTTTGGTGGGGATCGGAAAAAAGGGTGAATGACAGTGCTAGTCGGCGACGACACCGCAGGCCATGCGCGGGCCACCGCCGCCCAGGGGCTTGGGCTGATCGCTGTAGTTGTCACCGCCGCTGTGGATCATCACCGCGCGGCCCTTCAAATCGTCCATCTCCAGACGGGGCGCCAGGACCGGCAGCGTGGCGTTGCCGTCGTCGTCCACGTACAGGGCCGGCAGGTCACCGAGGTGGCCGTCGCCCCAGGGAGTGCCGTGCTTGCCGGCGTTGTCCGGGTCGTAGTGGCCGCCCGCGGCCAGGGCCGGCACGGTCTCACCGTTTTTCTCACCCGGCTGGCAGGTGGGATTCTGGTGAACATGGAAACCGTGGATGCCTTCGTCCAGTTCCTTCAGATCCGGGGTGAATACCAGCCCGTATTCGCTTTCGGTGACGGTCACGGTGCCGACACTGTCACCGGGACCCTCATCGGTGGCTTCGTGCAGGGTGATGGTGGTAGCGGCCTGGGCGGTGCCGGCAAGAGCGGCGCCGGCGAACAGGGTAAGCAGGAGGTGTCGATTACGCATAAAAAATCTTCCTTGTGTCGTCAATGGATGATCAGACTGTCACATCCCAGGGCACGTTTTTAAAGCGAAACAGTCCCCAGGCAGCGTCGATTAAGCAGGTTTTACGCTTTTTCTTCGTTTTTACGTTCCCGCGCGCCATTCATCTTTTAGTGCCACGCCCCTGCCCGGAAATACACTACCAACGCCTTACTCTCCGCCTCATCAGGGGGCTTTTTAATTTCATAAAAGAATCGAAACATGATTTTTTTATCGTTTAAGGAATGAGCTTCAACGATTGCCCCACCGTTTATCCGAGGCCGCCGTGGTGAGCGTATTGTGAAGCTCTCCCTCCCGGGCCTAGCCTTGACCGGCAACGGGACCGAATACGGAGAACCAACCCGATCAGGAGGCAACATGGCCAAGAAGGCAGCCAAGCGCGACCGGAAAACCTTCAAAGGAAACGGCGGAGAAACCCATCAAACCGCCGGCGGCGACGTCCCCACCCTGACCACCAAACAGGGGGTACCGGTAGCCGATGACCAGAACACGCTAACCGTCGGTGAACGCGGCCCGGCGGCCCTGGAAGACTTCCATTTTCGCGAGAAGCTGTTCCACTTTGACCATGAGCGCATCCCCGAACGCGTGGTTCACGCGCGCGGCTTCGCGGCACACGGTTACTTCGAGAATTACGCCCCGCTGGACAAACTGACCCGGGCCGGGCTGTTCCAGAAAAAAGGCCAACGCACACCGGCCTTCGTTCGCTTTTCCACGGTGGCCGGCAACAAAGGTTCCGGGGATCTGGCCCGAGACGTGCGCGGTTTCGCAGTGAAGCTCTACACCCAGGAAGGCAACTGGGACATCGTCGGCAACAATATGCCGGTGTTCTTTATCCAGGACGCGATCAAGTTCCCGGATTTGGTCCACGCTGCAAAGCCGGAGCCGGACCGGGGCTTTCCCCAGGCGCAAACCGCTCATGATAACTTCTGGGACTTTATTTCGCTGACCCCGGAAAGCATGCACATGATCATGTGGACCATGTCCGACCGGGCGATCCCGCGTTCTCTGCGCTTCATGGAAGGCTTCGGCGTGCACAGCTTCCGCATGGTCAACACCCAGGGCCAGTCCACCTTCGTGAAATTCCACTGGAAGCCCAAGCAAGGCATGCAGTCCGTGGTCTGGAACGAGGCCTTGAAACTGAACGGCGCGGACCCGGATTTTCATCGCCGTGATATGTGGGGCGCGATTGAGTCCGGCGACTACCCGGAATGGGAGCTGGGCCTGCAGATTTTCGACGAGAAATTCGCCGAAAAATTCGATTTCGATGTGCTCGATCCCACCAAGATCATTCCCGAGGAAGAAGTGCCGGTGACCCCGGTGGGCCGGCTGGTGCTCGACCGCAACGTGGACAACTTCTTCGCCGAAACCGAACAGGTGGCGTTCTGCACCCAGAACATCGTGCCCGGCATCGATTTCACCAACGACCCGCTACTGCAGGGTCGCAACTTCTCTTACCTGGATACCCAGCTTAAACGCCTGGGCGGCCCCAACTTCACCCATATTCCCATCAACGCGCCCAAGTGCCCGTACCACACTCTGCAACAGGACGGGCACATGGCGATGGAGAACCCCAAAGGCCGGGCCAACTATGAGCCCAATTCCTGGGGCGGTGCCGAAGGCGGGCCCCGTGAGAACCCGCAACGCGGTTTCCAAAGCTGGCCCGCCGAGGAGGCCGGCACCAAGCAACGCCTGCGCCCGGAAAGCTTTTCCGATCATTACAGCCAGGCGCGCCAGTTCTATGTCAGCCAGACCGAGGTGGAGCAGGGCCACATCATCGACGCTCTGGTATTCGAACTGAGCAAAGTGGACAAGGTGGCGATTCGTGAGCGCATGGTGTCGCATCTGCGCAATATCGATGCGGACCTGGCCAAAGGCGTGGCCAAGGGTCTGCGCATCAGCCCGCTGCCGCGCCCCGCCGATGCCGCGCGACCCACCCGCCAGGACCTGAAAGCGTCTCCGGCGCTGAGCATTCTGCTCAACCAGCCGGAAACCTTCTCCGGTCGCAAACTCGGCGTGCTGGTCAGCGACGGGGCCGACGCCGCCCTGCTCACCGCGCTGGAAAAAGCGGCCAAAAAAGAAGGGGCCAAGCTGGCCTATGTGGCGGCCTCGGTGGGCGGCGTGAAAACCAGCGACGGCAGCTGGCTGGAAGCCGACGAGAAAATCGACGGCGGGCCCTCGGTGCTGTTCGACGCGGTAGCGCTGGTGCTCTCGGAAAAAGGCGCCCGCGAACTGGCGGCGATGCCGCCGGCGCGGGACTTCGTCAGCGATGCGCTGGCGCATAAGAAGTTTATCGGCTTCACCAAGGAGGCGGTGGAACTGCTCGGCCTGTCCGGTCCGGACGGCGCCGGCGCGGAAGGGTTGGTGCCGTTGGACAAGGCCACCGACGCGGCGCGCTTCCTCAAAACCTGCCGTAACCTGCGCTGCTGGACCCGCGTCTAGTGGCCAAAGGTGGCGCGACCCTGAGCGGGGCGGGATACTGGTGGAAAGCAAGAGGGCCTGACGGCATGCCCCGGAAGCCGCCCGCTCCGCTCAACACCGTGATTATCACGCATGAGTCAAAGGTGCTCGAACGGCATTTGCGGGCGCCCTTGCTGGCGCTTTGGGTTGGCCTGCTCGGCCTCTCATCGATATTCGCGGCGCTGTTTCTCGCCTTCGCGCTGATCTTCGATCAGTTTCAAGCTTCGTTCGTCAGCGCGGCCGAGGGACGGTCCGGAATGTGGGTGGCGGTCAACGGCGGCTTGCTGCTGGTCGCCGGCCTGACAGTGGCGCGGGCGATTCAGGCCCACAAGCGTGACCAGCCCGCCCGCATCACCAGCTATCTAAAGCTCGCGCTGCTTTCCCTGCTAGGGTTCGTGGGCGTCCGGCTGCACGGCTATTACCAGGCCTATCAGGCCGGCTTGATCGGTCTCGGCGACCAGCCTTTCGCGTTCGCCGGGCCCTCTCCGCACGATGCCCTGCTGTTCTTCAATTTTTATTTCGCGATTTCCGCCTTGCATACCTTATTGGTATTGCTGGGCGGACTGATGCTGGCGGCGATGCTGATCGGCGCGAAGCTGCAGCGACAACCGGTTGGTTGGGACGCCTGGCTCACCGCCTCCGGGGTGTACGCCGCGTTCCTGATTCTGGTATGGCTGGGATCGTTCTTCGCGTTTTATCTTAGCGGTCGTTTCTATACCTGATCGGCGCCGTCGTCGTCCGGATCGTCATCCCCGGCGGCGTCCTCCGGCGCCGGTAACTGGCGGCGCGCCTTGGCACCCAGGTCACGCAGTTTATGGGCCTGACCGAGCAAGTTGCCTTTGCCACGGGTAAGACGCCCATAGGCCGTTTCCCAAGCGTCATGGGCCTTACCGATTTTATCGCCGACATCGTTGAGGGATTCCTCGATACGGGAGATCTGGTCACAGATCAAACCGGCCCGGCTGGCGATATTGAGCGCGTTGCGGTTCTGATACTCATAGCGCCAGATGTTCTGAATCGTGCGCAGGGTGACCAGCAGCGTGGTCGGACTGACCAGCACGATATTGCGCTCGTAGGCTTCGGTATAAAGCCCCGGGTCCGATTCCATGGCGGTCATGAAGGCCCCTTCCACGGGAATGAACAACAGCACGAAATCAAGGCTGCGCAGCCCTTCCAGGCCGCTGTAGTTCTTGGCGTCGAGACCTTTGATATGGGCACGCAGGGAACTGAGATGCTGCTCCCGGGCGAGGCCGCGCTGTTCGTCGTCTTCCGCGGACACATAGCGTTCGTAGGCGACCAGGGACACCTTGGCGTCGATCACCACGTCCTTGCCTTCCGGCAGGTGCACGATGGCGTCCGGCAGGCGCCGCTCGCCGCTCTCCCCTTTTAGCGCCACCTGGGTGTCGTATTCCCGGCCCTTGGTCAGTCCGGAGTTTTCCAGCACCCGTTCGAGAATCATCTCGCCCCAGTTGCCTTGGGTTTTCACCTGGCCCTTGAGCGCCTCGGTGAGATTGCGGGCGTCCTGGTGCATCTGCTGGTTGAGGCTTTTCAGGTGCTGAAGCTGTTCGGTGAGCGCCGCCTGGGCGCGGGCGTCGTCGCCGTGAATCTGGTCCACCCGGCGGCGGAATTCCGACAGTTGCTCGCGGAACGGTCGCAGCAGGCCGTCCATGCCCTCGCGGTTCTTTTCCTCGAACTGTTTGCTGCGCTGTTCGAAGATTTTCGCCGACAGGTTTTCAAATTCCTGGCGCAGCTGTTCGCGGCTGTTCTCCAGAAACGTCAACTTGTCGTGCTGGCCGGCAAGGCGTTCATCCAGACGGGCTTTGTCGGCACGCGCCTGCGCCAGGTTGTGCTCGCTTTCCTGCAAGCGCTGTTCGAGACGGGCTTGCCGCTCGTCATTCTGCTGTTGCTGACGGTCACGCTCCTGCTCCAGGGTGGCCAGGCGATCACGGGCCTGATCCCGTTCGCCGCGCAAACGGTTGAGCGCGCCCCGGGTGATCAGCACCGCGATCAGCGCGGTCACCGCCGCCGACAGCGCGCCGGTAAGAATCCATACGGTCAGGTCGTTCATTGCACCGCCTTACTGAACAGGGTGTAGAAATTATCGCGGGTGCGCACCGCCAGCTCGGCCACCGGAAGGCCCTTCAGTTCCGCCACGCACTCGGCCACCCGGGCCACGTAGCGGGGTTCGTTGGGTTTGCCGCGATACGGCACCGGCGCCAGCCAGGGGGAATCGGTTTCGATCAGGACACGTTCCAGCGGCAGCCGGCGCACGGTATCGCGCAACGCCTCCGCGTTGCGGAAGGTGACGATGCCGGAGATGGAAATATAGAAGCCCAGCGCCATGGCCTGCTCGGCCATGTCCAGATCCTCGGTGAAACAGTGCAATACGCCGCGCACCTCCCGTTCGCCGTGCTCGCGCAACAATGCCAGGGTGTCTTCCTTGGCGCCGCGGGTATGGATGATCAACGGCAGGCCGGTGCGGCGCGCGGCGCGGATGTGCTCGATAAAGCGGTCACGCTGCCAGTCGCGCTGCTCCTTGGCGTAGAAATAATCCAGGCCGGTTTCACCGATCGCCACCACCCGGGGATGGTCGGCAAGCTTCACCAACTCATCGGCGTTCGGTTCGCGGGAGTCCTTGTAGAGCGGGTGCACGCCCACGGTGGCGTGGACGTCGGCATGGCGTTCCGCCAGTTCACGCACTCGCGGGAAGGTTTCCAGATCGACACCGATGCACAGCATATGGCTGATGCCGTCGGCGCGCGTCGCCGCCATCATGGCGTCGAAATCGCCGTCGTAGGCATCCAGATTAAGACGGTCAAGGTGGCAGTGGGAATCCACCAGATCGGGACGATCAACAGCGGCGTCGGACATCAACGGCTCGGCTCCTATCGCTGACAGCGGGAAAACCGCAAGGGTAGCGGGGAGCGACGGCAAACGCTACATCGTGTGGGTGGGACGATCCGATTGCAACGAGCCGGCGAGGTGGTTCTCGATGGTGCGGCGGGCGGTGTCGTCCTGGTCGGAGAACTGCACGCCGATGCCGGCGCTGCGGTTGCCCTGGGCGCCCTGGGGCGTGATCCAAACCACCTTGCCGGCCACCGGAATCTTTTCCGGCTCGTCCATGATATTGAGCAACAGGAAGATTTCCTCGCCCAGCTTGTAGTTCTTGTCGGTGGCAACGAACAAACCGCCGTTGGTGACGAAAGGCATGTAAGCCGAATACAGGGCCGCCTTGTCCTTGATACTCAATGACAGAATGCCGCTGCGGCCTCCGGGCATTTTCATGCGATCGCTCCCCCTGACAATAGCGTTATTGAAATGATCTCAGCAGATTAGAAGCCGCCGGCGGCAGCGTCAACGCCCACCAGGACCAGCAACCATTGCTCCATGAGCAGCTCCTTGTTCGGGTTGGCGCCGTTCATCAGCTGCCGCCGTCCCTCCATGACCCGCTGGGCGGCGCGCAGCAGTCGCGCCGGCGGGAGCTGCGCCGCCAGTTGTCGGAGTATCGGCTCCACTTTGGGATCCTGAACCCCGGCCGGGTCGGCCTGTTCCGCTTTGTCCCCTAGGGCGGCCAGCACCGAGGCCCGCGCCAGCCAGCCGTACAGCACCCCAGCCATGACACGCGGATCGTGGGCGGCCAGCGCCTGCCCGCCCTGGGCCGGCGACAGCCGCCCCTGGGCCACCGACAGCAACTGCCCGGCGAGCTGCTCCCGGGCGGCGAACCAGTCCGCTTGTTGCAGTTCCAGGGCCCGCAGCGGCGCGCCCTGGGCGGCGGCCAGCAAGGCCGGCGCTTCTTTCTCACCGGTCTGGGGCACCAGCCATTCCAACGCCACGCCCGGCTCCGGTAACGGCAGGTGTCGCTGCTGGCAGCGGCTGCGCAGGGTCGGCAGCAGCAGGCTGGGCTGGTGACTGACCAGAATCAGTACCAGGCCGTCGCCGGGCTCTTCCAGGGTCTTTAGCAAGGCGTTCTGAGCGCTGCGGTTGAGTGCCTCGGCGGGGGCGATCAGCGCCACCCGGGCGCCGCTATACTGGGCGGTGCGGGTGCCGAACTCCACCAAACGGCGCACTTGATCGATCTTGATGCCCTGGCTGGTGCCTTCCGGCACCAGAGTGTGCGCGTCCGGGTGGGTGCCGGCGGCGCTCAGATGGCAGCCATGGCACTGGCCGCAGGCCAGGCCCCCACTGGGACCCTCGCACAGCAGTGCTTGGGCCAACGATTGGCCGAGGCGGAACTTGCCACTGCCGGCGACGCCGGCGAGCAATAAGGCGTGCGGCAGGCGACCCTGGGCGTGCTGTTCCAGCAACCGCTGCATCTCGTCACGATGCCAGGGACAGGGGACCTGAATGGGGGCCTTCAGCGCCACCGCAGCATCTCCTGGACGTGGGTTTCGAGTTGGGCGCGCACCTGCTCCAGGCCAACGCCGGCGTCCACCACCCGGAACCGGCCCGGCTCGGCGGCGGCACGTTCAAGGTAGCATTGGCGCACCCGCTCGAAAAAGGCGACCTGCTCGCGCTCTATGCGGTCCGGACGCGAGCGCTGACCGGCCCGCGCCAGGCCTTCCGCCACCGGCACGTCGAACAGCAGGGTGCGGTCCGGGAACAGGCCCTGCAGCACCAGGCTTTCCAGGGCGGCAATGCGCTCCCGGTCCAGGTTGCGGCCAGCGCCCTGGTAGGCCCAGGTAGCGTCCATGAAGCGGTCGCAGAGCACCCACTCACCGCGCGCCAGTGCCGGGCGGATCAGCGCCGCCAGATGCTGGGCGCGGGCGGCGAACACCAACAGCAACTCAGTGGTGTCGTCCATGGCCTCCGGCCCCGAATCCAGCAATACCTGACGGATCCGCTCGGCCAGCTCGGTGCCGCCCGGTTCGCGGGTCGGGGTGACCGAGATACCGGCGTCGCGCAGGCGCTCGGCGAGCCAGGCCAAGTTGGAGCTTTTACCGGCGCCCTCGCCGCCTTCCAACGTGATAAACCGCCCGCTCACGGCCGCGGCTCCGGGCTGGAGCGGTAATCTTCACGCCGCTTGAGCTGATACTCGCGCACCGCGCGCTGGTGCTCCGCCAGGGTGCGCGAAAAATGATGGCTGCCGTCGCCACGGGCGACGAAGAAGATGTCCTCGGTGGGCTCCGGATTGACCGCCGCCAGAATCGACTCGCGGCTGGGCATGGCGATCGGCGTGGGTGGCAAACCGTTGATCACATAGGTGTTGTAGGGCGTATAGCGGCGCAGGTCGGAGCGACGGATATTACCGTCGTAATTCTCGCCCATGCCGTAGATCACGGTGGGGTCGGTCTGCAGCCGCATGCCCTTGCGCAGCCGATTGACGAAGACCCCGGCGATACGGCCGCGCTCACTCGGTACCGCGGTTTCCTTTTCCACGATGGAGGCCATGATGAGTGCCTCGTAGGGCGTGTCATAGGGCAGGTCCTCATCCCGGCCCGCCCAGGCCTCGTCGAGGATCCGCTTTTGACGCTCAAACGCCCGGCGCAGCAAATCCATGTCACTGGTGCCGCGTGTATAGAAATAGGTTTCCGGCGCGAACCACCCTTCCGGGTGGGCGCCGGGCCGGCCCAGGCGGGCCATCACCGCGTCACCGTCCAGATCCGCCAGATGGTGCTCAATGCCTTCCAGGTTGGCCAGATGGGCGCGCCATTCGCGGAAATTCCAACCTTCCACCAGGGTCACGCTGCGTTGCAAGACGTCGCCCCGGTCGATTTTTTCCAGCAGCGTAAGGAGGGAGTCGCCGGGATTGAGCTGGTATTCGCCCACATGGAGACGCCCTTCGATGCCGGTGAAGGCGCTGTACAGGCGCGCCGACCAGCGGCGCAGGCGCGCGTCCGGGCGGTCGCCAAGCAGGCCCTCGGCACGCATCTGCGATAACAGTCGGCTGAACGAGGAGCCCGGCGCCACTTCCACCAGCACCGACTCTTGCAAAGGTAACGGCCGGTGCAAATAGCCGCTCACCCAGAAACCGGCCAGGGGGATGCCCACCAGGAGCAACAACAGCAGCACCCCGAACATTCGTATTTTTCGGCGCATTTATGAAAAAAGAACCTCAAAGTCTTCTTGAAATTGTCGCACCGGCTCGGTGACCGGCCAGACCCATTGCGCCAGTTTACGCACCGGCAGCACCCCGGCAACACTGTTGATCAGAAAAACGCTGTCGGCGGCACGCAGATGTGACAGCGGGCGCAATCGCACCTGCACCGCACGGCCCTGCTGTCGGGCCCGGGCCAGCAACCAGTCGCGGCCGACGCCCGCCACCCCGGCGCCGTCCAGGGCCGGCGTCCACAGGGTGTCACCGAACAGGGCGAACAGGTTCATGGCGGTGGCTTCCAGCGGACAGCCACGCCGGTCCAGCAGCAGACCCTCGTGCCAGCCGCGACGGGCCACTTCCATACGGGCCATCACCTGCGGCAACCGGTTCAGGTGCTTGAGGCCCGCCAGCGGGTCCCGTTCCAGCGGCTCGCTGCACAGACCGGTTTCGATGCCTTCGCGGCGCAGCAGCGGCGACCACACCGGCATTGTGCCGTGCTGCGCGAATAACGACGGGGTCGGGTGCGCCGGCGGCAGATAGCCACGGCCGCCCGGGCCACGGGTAACAATCAGCTTGATCAGACCGGTGCCGCCGGGCACGGCGGTCAAGGTATCGGCAAAGCAACGATCCACGGCTTGCGGATCAATCGGTAGCCGCAGGCGGGCGGCGCCGCCGAGCAACCGCGCCCGGTGACGCGGCCACAGCGGCGCTTCGCCGGCGGGCGTGACCCGCACGGTCTCGAACAGGCCGTCGCCGTAGGCGAGGCCCCGGTCGTTGACGGCGGGCCCGCCGCTCACACCTTGCGGAACAGCAGCGACCCGTTGGTGCCGCCGAACCCGAACGAATTGGACAACGCCACGTCGATGGTGCGCTGCTGCGCCTGGTTGGCAACCAGGTCCAGATCACAGCCTTCGTCCGGGTTGTCCAGATTGATGGTGGGCGGCGCCACCGAATCGCGCATCGCCAGCAAGGTGAAGATCGCCTCCACCGCCCCGGCGGCCCCCAACAGATGACCGATCATCGATTTGGTGGAGCTCATCGCCAGCTTCGGCGCGTGCTCACCGAACACCTTCTTGACCGCGTGAATCTCGATCAGATCGCCAACCTTGGTGGAGGTGGCGTGGGCGTTCACGTACGCCACCTCCGCCGGGTCGATGCCGGCGTCGCGGATTGCGTTGCCCATGGCCAGCGCGGCGCCGGCGCCGTCCTCGGACGGCGCGGTCATATGGTAGGCGTCGTCGCTCATGCCGTAGCCGATCAGCTCACCGTAGATGGTGGCGCCACGTGCCTTGGCGCGCTCGTACTCTTCAAGCACCACGGCGCCGGCGCCGTCGGCGAGCACGAAACCGTCGCGGTCACGGTCCCAGGGCCGGCTGGCGGCCGTCGGGTCGTCGTTACGGGTGGATAGCGCCCGGGCGGCGGCGAAACCGCCCATGCCGAGTGGCGTGGAGCCCTTCTCCGCGCCGCCGGCGACCATCACGTCGGCGGTGCCCAGCTGAATCTGCTGGGCGGCGAAACCGATGTTATGGGTGCCGGTGGTGCAGGCCGTCACGGTGGCGAAATTGGGGCCTTTGAAGCCGTACAGGATGGCCAGATTGCCGGCGATCATGTTGATGATGGTGCTGGGCACGAAGAACGGCGACAGCTTGCGCGGGCCGGATTCGGTCAGCTTGCGGTGGTTTTCCTCGATATTGGTCAACCCGCCGATGCCCGAACCGATGGCGACACCGATCCGCTCGCCATTTTCCTTGTCCATATCCAGGCCCGCGTCACGCAGGGCCTGAATCGCCGCCACCATGCCGTATTGCACGAAGACATCCATCTTGCGCGCTTCCTTGCCGGACAAATAATCGTCCATGGCAAAGTCCGGCACCAGGCCGGCGAACTTGGTGGAGAAGGCCTCCGTGTCGAAATGGTCGATCTGGCGAATGCCGCTGCGACCGGCCAGAATGCCTTCCCAGGTACTGGCCACGTCGGTGCCCAGGGGGCTCAACATACCCAGACCGGTTATCACTACTCGACGTCGTGTCACCTGCTCTCCTCCCAAAAAAAACCGCAAGCCCGGAGAGCCTGCGGTTTTTTTACTGACGTTGCGTTGGCTGTGACCGAATCAGCTGTGCGACTTGATGTAATCCACGGCAGCTTGAACGGTGCTGATCTTCTCAGCCTCTTCGTCCGGAATTTCGGTTTCGAATTCTTCCTCGAGAGCCATTACCAGCTCGACGGTGTCCAGTGAATCGGCACCCAGGTCTTCGACGAAGGAGGCGGCGGGCTTAACGTCTTCCGGTTTAACGCCCAGTTGCTCAACGATGATCTTCTGGACCCGTTCTTCGATGCTGCTCATGATGTTATTACTCTCCTGTTGATGGTGTGCAAGCACCTATGAGCGGCTATTCTAGGTGAACGCTGTTCGCGCATGCAAGCCGCTCTCGGTACTGGTTTTCGCGGATTAGTTTCCAAATGTTTGGGCGCCTCTGAAAAGCGCCCCTACGCTGTGGCTAAGCGCAGCTTAGCGGTTTTCCTCGGCGATGTCTCAACCCGTGAACATCCCGCCGTTCACATGCACCGTGGTGCCGGTCACGTAACCGCCGCCATCGCTGGCCAGCCAGCCCACGGCGCTGGCCACTTCGGCCGGCGATCCCAGGCGTCCCAGCGGTATTTCGCTGAGCAGCGCTTCGCGCTGGGCCTCGGGCAGGCCGTCGGTCATATCGGTCTGAATAAAACCCGGCGCCACCGAATTGACGGTGATGTTGCGCGACCCCAGCTCCCGCGCCAGGGCCCGCGTGAAGCCTTCCACGCCCCCTTTGGCGGCGGCGTAGTTGGCCTGGCCGGCGTTGCCCATGGTGCCCACCACCGAGCTGATATTGATCACCCGGCCCCAGCGGGCCTTGGTCATGCCTTTCAGGCAGGCCTTGGTGACCCGGTACAGCGAATTCAGGTTGGTATTGATCACATCCTGCCATTCGTCCGCTTTCATGCGCAGCATGAGGTTGTCGCGGGTAATGCCGGCGTTATTGACCAATACCAGCGGCGCGCCGTATTCGGCGCTCAGCGCCTTGAGACCCTCGGCCACGGAATCGTCGTCGGCCACGTTCAGCACCACGCCCGCGCCCTGCTCGCCGAGGGTGTCACTGATGGCGGCGGCGCCCTTGTCGCTGGTGGCGGTGCCGACCACGAACCAGCCGGCGGCGGCCAGTTCGGCGGCGATCGCCTGGCCGATGCCGCGCGTGGCGCCGGTAACCAGCGCTACTTTTCTGTCCTCGCTCATTACGTTCTCCTCAGGCGCCGGTGAGCGCGTTCTGAAAGGCGGCGTCGTTTTCCAGGGGCCTGGCGTCCAGGCCACGGTCGATGCGCTTGGTCAGGCCGCACAGCACTTTGCCGGGCCCGCACTCGTAGAGCGTGGAGACGTCGTCGGCGACCAGCGCGCGCACCGTTTCCGACCAGCGCACCGGCGAGTGCAGCTGGCGCACAAGCGCGCCGCGAATGCGGTCCGGGTCGGATTCCGCGCTCACGTCCACGTTATTGATAACCGGCAGCTCCGGCGCAAAGAATTTCGTGCTTTGCAATTGCTCGGCCAGCTTGTCCGCCGCCGGGCGCATCAGCGCGCAGTGGGACGGCACGCTCACCGGCAACGCCATGGCGCGCTTGGCGCCGGCGGCCTTGCAGGCCTCGATGGCCCGCTCCACGGCGCTCACCTGGCCGGCGATCACCACCTGCCCCGGGGCATTGAAGTTGACGGCTTCCACCACCTCGCCCTGGGCGGCGTCGGCGCAGGCCTGGCGGACCTGGTCGTCGTCCAGGCCCAGAATCGCGGCCATGCGGCCCTCGCCGTCGGCCACGGCGGCCTGCATCAGCTCACCGCGCCGGCGTACCAGCCGCACGGCGTCGCCCAGGGTGAGCACACCGGCGCAGGTGAGCGCGGTGTATTCGCCCAGGCTGTGGCCGGCGAGCCGGTCAGGACGGGCGCCGCCGGCCTGCTCCCACAGCTTCCACAGCGCCACGCCGGCGGTGAGCAGCAGCGGCTGGGTGTTCTCGGTGCTGTTGAGCGCTTCTTCCGGGCCTTCCTGGGCCAATCGCCACAGGTCCAGATCCAGGGCGCCGGAAGCCTCCTGGAACGCCTGGCGCACCGGAACGCGCTCGGCGAAATCGGCCAGCATACCCAGACTCTGGGAGCCCTGGCCGGGAAAGACGAAAGCGGTTTTCGACATGCGTTTGCCTCTTTGATGTCGCTCGAGCCGGGAGTATGCCGTCTGCGGACGCGGCTGTCCGCCCGACCCTGAAACAAATTGTGAATGCGCGGCGCGCCCTATGCCGGGGACCGCCTAGGACGCCTCCACCGGCGCCAGGGCGTCGCGGATCAGCGCCGGCACATTGCGCTCGGCCTCCAGCACCGCCACTTCCAGGGCGCTGACGAAGCCTTCCACGCCGGTGCCGCCGTGGCTTTTCACCACGATGCCGTTGAGCCCGACCAGGCTGGCGCCGTTGTAGCGCTCCGGATCCAGGCGGCGCTTGAGGCCGCGCAGCAACGGCAGCGCGAACAGGCCGCTGAGCTTGCGCAGCAGCGAGCGACCGGCCTCTTCGCGGATCATGCCGCCGATCATGGAGGCGGCGCCTTCCATGGTCTTGAGCGACACATTGCCGACGAAGCCGTCGCAGACCACCACGTCCACGTCGCCCAGGAAGATGCCGTTGCCCTCGACGAAGCCGGCATAGTTCAGGTTCTCCGTCTGCTGCATCAGGGTCGCGGCTTCCTTGATCTGCTCGTTACCCTTGATGTCTTCCTCGCCGATATTGAGCAACGCCACCCGTGGGGCGCTCAAACCGTCCACGGCGCGCACCACGGCCTGGCCCATCAGGGCGAACTGCAGCAGATGCTTGGGCTCGGAATCCACGTTGGCGCCCAGGTCGAGCATGTGGCAATGCCCTTTGGCGGTGGGGATGGCGGTGCAGATGGCGGGCCGGTCGACGCCCGGCAGGGTTTTCAGAACGAAGCGGCTGACCGCCATCAGGGCGCCGGTGTTGCCGGCGCTGACCGCCGCCAGGGCGCGGCCTTCCTTGACCTGATTGATGGCCACGCGCATGGACGAGTCTTTCTTCTGGCGCAGCGCCACTTTGACCGGGTCGTCCATGGCCACCACTTCCGACGCCGGGGCGACGGTGAGACGCGGGTGGTTGTCGAGTTTTTCTTTCTTCAGGGCCGCGGGGAGCGCGGACGGCTCGCCCACCATGATCACGTGCAGATCGGGGTGGCGCGCCAGAATCCGGGCCACGGCGGGCACGGTCACGGGCAGACCGTGATCGCCGCCCATGGCGTCCACGGCCAGGGTCACAACCGCTGACATGGCTAGGGCCTGTTCACGCTAATTGGGTGGCCATGATACGAGTTCGATCAGGCCGTGGATAGCGAAACGGGAGCCATCAAGGCTCCCGTTACACAGTGGTCCTGTTGTTGCCGGCAGGCGTCGCCAGCAACGAGACTTACTCTTCTTCGTCGTCCAGTTCCGCGGTGCGCAGCACCTGACGGCCACGGTACATGCCGTCCGGAGAGATATGGTGACGGCGGTGCACTTCGCCGGTGCTCGCGTCTTCGGTGATAGCGGGCGCGGTCAGCGCATCGTGGGAACGACGCATGCCACGCTTGGAACGGGTTTTGCGACTCTTCTGAACAGCCATTTGTTGCTCCTCGGCGTATTACTTGCGGCGGCCCTTGAGACGGGCCAGCACGGCAAACGGATTATCCGGATCGGACTGATTGTCATCCTGGTCGCCCGGATCCCCAGCGCTCTGGGGCGGCGGATCGGGGCACTGATCGTGAAGCGCCACCAGCGGCATCGCCAGCAGCAGCTCTTCTTCCACCAGTTCCGCCAGCGTCATGCGCTCTTCGGTAACCAGCAATGGATCCAGGTCGGCGGGCAATGCCTTGGCCTGCTCTTCGCTCCACACCAACATCAGATCGACGTCGGCGGCGACTTCCTGTTGCACCGGCTCCAGACAACGCTGGCAAACCAGAATCAACGAAGTCTCCACCCGGCCCTGAACGCGCCGGCGGCCGTCTTCGTCCCGGCCAAAGGCCAGGTTTACCCGGACCGGCTGGTCCAGACTCTCGCGATATTCCCGCAGTCTGGGGAGGTCCCTGACCCGGGCTTCGCCTTCGACGACGCGTTCCTGGTCCGCGAACTTCCTCGGCTCCAGATACGGTGGCAGTTGCCCTGAAAACATAAGCGCGCAATTCTAGGCGTGCACCCGCGTCCTGTCAAAGCGAAAATACACCCGCGACGCCCGGCTTAACTGTCTGAGAAAACTGGTTTTTTCGTGCACCCGGTCAGGGCCGTGGGTACACTCCCGTCGCGCACCGATCACCCTCCGCCCAGGAGACCGCCATGACCGACCAGCCACAGCCCTTGATTCTGGCCTCCTCGTCGCCGTTCCGCCGCGAACTGCTGGCCAAGTTACGCCTGGATTTCGCCCACCACAGCCCGGACGTCGACGAAAGCGCGCGGCCCGGCGAGACACCCACGGAACTGGTGCTGCGTCTGGCGCGCCACAAGGCCGCCGCGCTCGCCGACGCCCACCCGGACAGCCTGATCATCGGCTCCGACCAGGTGGCGGTGATCGACGGCGAGGTGCTCGGTAAGCCCGGTGACCACGACACCGCCGTGACCCAACTGCGCCGCGCCAGCGACCGCACCGTGCACTTTCTCACGGGGCTGTGCCTGCTGAACAGCGCCACCGGCCGTCACCAGAGCGGCTGCGAACGCTTTACCGTGCACTTCCGCCGGCTGCGCGACTCGCAGATCGAGCGCTACATCGAACTCGAGCAACCCCTCAACTGCGCCGGCAGCTTTAAATCCGAAGGCCTGGGCATCGTACTGTTCAAAGCGCTGGAAGGGCGCGACCCCAACGCCCTGGTGGGGCTGCCGCTGATCATGCTGACCGAATTCCTGGCCGCCGAGGGCGTCGCCCTGCCCTAGCGAAGCGTGGGCGCGCCGCCGTTCAAGCCCAGGGTCTGGCCGATGCCGTTGCCGATGGAGGTGCCGAAGCGCTTCAGGAAGCGGTCCACCGGAGAACGGGTTACGGTGTAATCCACCATTTCGTCAATGCCCACCACCTCGCGGGCCACCTGCCCCGGGCTCTTCAGGCCATCAACCAGCCCCAGCTCGAGCGCCCGCTCACCGGTCCAGAACAGACCGGAAAACAGCTCCGGATGCCCGTCCACTTTCAACCGGTCGCCACGGCCTTCCTTCACCGCGTCGATAAACTGCTGGTGGATTTCGTCGAGCATGGTTTGGATGTGCTCACGGTCGGACTCGCGCACCGGCGAGAACGGGTCGAGCAGCGCCTTGTTGTCGCCGGCGGTGTACACACGGCGCTCCACACCCAGCTTCTCGGCGGCTTCCTGCAACCCGAAGCCGGCCATGATCACGCCGATGGAACCGACGATGCTGGCCGGGTCGGCGTAAATCTGATCGGCGGCGGCGGCGATATAATAGGCGCCGGACGCGCCCATATCGGTGATTGCCGCGTACAGCTTCTTATCCGGGTGCTCAGCGCGCAGGCGCTGGATTTCGTTGAACACGAAATTCGATTGCACCGGCGAGCCGCCCGGGCTGTTGATGCGCAACAGTACCGCTTCGGCGTTTTCCGCTTCGAAGGCATCGCGCAGGCCGCGGCTGAGCAGATCGGCGCTGGCCTGGGAATCGGCCATGATCACACCGTTCAGATCGACCACCGCCACATGGGGTTCGGCCACCGCCAGGGCGTCGCCGGAGCGGCTGCCGGTCATCATGAACAGTAATGCGAACAGATAAACAAAGGTCAGGCTTTTAAAGAAAATACCCCAGCGGCGACTTTTACGCTGCTCCGCCTGGGCCTGGCCGAGCAGCTTTTCGAGCAGCTTCCATTCTTTGCTTGTCGGACCGCTATTATCGGAGCCGCCAGTACTTGCCGCCGGTCTGTTGTCGGAATCCATCTACACCGTCTCCTCAAAGTGTGTTTCGCAGTCCACGCCGAGCAACGGCAGCAACTGCGGTAAAGCATCGATCACCGCTAACGGGTGAAAGTTCAGCAAACGGTCCACCGGATGGGCACCATAACTCACCGCCACCCGGTCGACGCCGGCGTCGCGGGCCATCTGCAGATCGAAAGACGTATCGCCCACCACCAGGGCCCGCTCCGGCGCCACCCGCATCTCCGCCAGCAGCTCCAGCACCATGGCGGGGTGCGGCTTGGAGTGGGTTTCGTCGGCGCAACGCGACGCCCCGAAATTATCCCCCAGCCCGCTGCTGGCCCACACCCGGTCGAGGCCCTTGCGGCTCTTGCCGGTGGCCACCGCCAGGCGCAATCCGGCACGGCGCAGCGCCGTGAGCGTTGCACGCGCCCCCGGGTAAAGCCGGCTCGGGCTTGTCTCGGCGGCCACGAAATGCACCGCGTAGCGCTCTCGCATGCGCTCCAGGGCGTCGTCGTCGATACCCGGGTACAGGGTGCGCAGTGCTTCCGGCAGGCCCAGACCGATGATCTCACGCACCGCGTCGTCCTCCAGCACCGGCAGGCAGAGGTCGGCGCCCGCCTTGTGCATGCAGGCAATAATACGACCCGTGGAGTCCATGAGAGTGCCGTCCCAATCGAAAATCACCAACTGGTATGACATCAGCGCTTGTCCGACCGCAGGGCCGCCAGGATGGCTTCGAAATCCTCATCCAGCGGCGCGTTGACCTTGATGATTTCGCCGCTCTGGGGGTGTCGGAACACCAGCGACCGGGCATGCAGGCACAGGCGGCGATGCCCCAGCGCTTCCAGCCGCGCGTCCCCCTTGCGGCTACCGTATTTGTCGTCGCCGAGAATCGGGAAGCCGCCGAACTGGCTGTGCACGCGGATCTGGTGAGTGCGGCCGGTGCCCAGGCGCGCTTCCACCAAGGCAGCGTCGCCGAACCGCTCCACCAGAGTGAAATCGGTGATCGAGGCTTTGCCCTCACGGGACACCCGCACCACCCGCTCGTTGCCCTGGCTGATCTTCAGCAACGGTGCTTCCATGCGCCGCTCACTGCCTTTAAAGCCCTGACACAGCAACCAGTAGCGCTTCTCCACCCCGCCCTGCTGCATCAGCTTTTGTAAGCGCCGCAAAAAGCCCCGGTGACGGGCCACCATGATGCAGCCGCTGGTGTCCCGGTCGAGCCGGTGCACCAGCTCCAGGTTCCGTTCTTCCGGGTAGAGCACGCGCAGCGCCTCGATCAGCCCCAGGCTGACCCCACTGCCGCCGTGCACCGCCAGCCCGGCGGGCTTGTTGAAGATGAAGATCTGATCGTCCTCGTAGAGCAGCGCGCGGGCCAGCCGCTCGGCCAGGCCGCCACTGACCACCGGCGGCGCCTGCGATTCGCTGGTGCGCACCGGCGGAATGCGCACGATATCGTCGGCGGCCAGGCGGGTGGTCTGCTTGGCGCGCTTCTTGTTCACCCGCACCTCGCCGGAACGGATAATGCGATAGATACGCGAACGGGGCACACCCTTGAGATGGGTGATCAGGAAATTATCAAGGCGTTGGCCGTCACGGCCTTCATCAATGGTAACGAAAGTGACGCGATCGGCGGCGGGGGTATCTGACATGCGGCGATTCTAGCCAAGCCGGCGCGCCTCCGCCAGCGGTGTCGCCGTTCACGGCGCACTCATCCCGCCCGCATCTATCTGATTGATCAGACTGTGATTTTACTGGTATAGTCAGCCGTCGGCCCGGGCTGGCCAACGGCGACGCGCAGCGACCATTCGCCGTCGGTAGACCAACACCCGCCAGTCCGCCCGACAGAATCGAACGGGCCCGAAAGGCCCCGACGCTGCAGCCAATCCCCCGGCGGCAACACAACTCCCCGGCGGATTACCGACAACCAACACCAGGTGGTCTGCGGCACAGGTCGAAGACATAGCCGGGTTGCCGGCGAGCAGCGCCAATAGCGCCCCTTGCCGACACCCCAACCGGTACACAGACGGTAAAGTTTACCCGGCCCGGCGCCTTTAACGCGCCGGGCACAGCGTAACGCGGATAGAGGGGCCAAGGAGGCCCCGCCAGCAACGCCAACGGCACAACTTCACAAGCCCGGAGAGGAATAGGAAAGGTAGAAGACAGGCAGATTACCAACGTCGTCCGAGCGCCCAGCGCCGCCACGCGTGAGCATCGCCTGCTCGCCATTCTTCCACCTCCCCACCAGGGCAAGAGGTCTGATACCGGTATTGATACCGGCCCGCTGCATGCCGCCACGAACCTTGTGGTAGCACAAAAATGAAACGAATGTTGATTAACGCCAGCCATCCGGAAGAAGTCCGGGTGGCATTGGTGGATGGCCAGAGACTCTATGATCTGGACATCGAGCATCGCACCCGCGAACAGAAAAAAGCCAACATCTACAAAGGCAAGATCACCCGCATTGAGCCGTCCCTGGAAGCCGCCTTCGTGGACTTCGGCGCCGAGCGCCACGGATTTCTGCCGCTCAAGGAAATTTCCCGCCAGTACTTCCAGAAAGACCCCAAGGACATCCAGGGCCGCATCAATATCAAGGATGTGATCAAGGAAGGGCAGGAAATCATCATCCAGGTGGACAAGGAAGAGCGCGGCAATAAAGGCGCCGCGCTGACCACCTTTATCAGCCTGGCCGGCCGCTACCTGGTGCTGATGCCCAACAACCCCCGCGCCGGCGGCATTTCCCGCCGCATTGAGGGCGAGGAACGTCAGCAGCTCAAGGAAGCCCTGAGCAGCCTGGATATTCCCGACGAGATGGGCGTGATCGTGCGCACCGCCGGCCTCGGCCGCGGCGCCGAGGAACTGCAGTGGGATCTCAACTACCTGCTCAAGCTGTGGGGCTCCATCGCCGAGGCGTCGGAAACCCGTAAAGCGCCCTTCCTGGTGTACCAGGAATCCAACGTCATCATCCGCGCGATTCGCGATTACCTGCGCAAGGACATCGGCGAAGTACTGATCGATTCCGAAAAGGTCTACAACGAGGCTCAGGCCTTCGTGCAGCAGGTGATGACCGATTTCCAGCACAAGCTGAAGCTGTATAACGACGACACGCCGCTGTTTTCCCGTTACCAGATCGAATCGCAGATCGAGACGGCGTTCGAACGCGAAGTGAAGCTGCCCTCCGGCGGCTCCATCGTCATCGATCCCACCGAAGCGCTGGTGTCCATCGACATCAACTCGTCGCGCGCCACCAAGGGCGCCGACATCGAGGAAACCGCGCTGCAGACCAACCTGGAAGCGGCGGAAGAAATTTCCCGCCAACTGCGCCTGCGCGATATCGGCGGCCTGATCGTGGTCGACTTCATCGACATGGGCCCGGCGCGCAATCAGCGCGAAGTGGAAAACCGCATGCGCGACGCGCTGGAAGCGGACCGCGCCCGTATTCAGTTGGGCCGCATCTCCCGTTTCGGCCTGCTCGAGCTGTCCCGCCAGCGGCTGCGCCCCAGCCTCGGCGAAACCTCCAGCATCGTGTGCCCGCGCTGTGACGGCCTGGGCCATATCCGCGACGTGAAATCCCTGGCCCTGAGCATTCTCCGTCTGATCGAAGAAGAGGTCATGAAGGAGCGCACCGGGGAAATCCAGGCGCAGGTGCCAGTGGCCGTGGCCACCTACCTGCTCAACGAAAAGCGCCCGGTGCTGCGGGAAATCGAAAGTATCCACAAAGTGCGCGTGCTGGTGATTCCCAACCCCAACCTGGAGACACCGCACTTCCAGGTAGAGCGCATCCGTGACGACCAGACCAAGGCCCAGGTGAGCCACGAGATGGAACTGCTGGAAGGCCAGCAGGACCCGGCTACCTTGTCCGCCCAGGACACGGAAATCAAAACCCAGGAGCCGGCGGTGAAGCTGGTGGCACCGGACACCGCGCCGCCGCCGCCCAAGCCGCAACCGGAGCCCGAAGCCGCCGCCAAGGCGCCCTCCAAGGCACCGTCCAAAAAGCCCGCCAGCGCGCCGAAACCGCCGCTGGAGCCGGGCCTGCTGGCACGCTTCTTCACCTGGCTGGCGGCGCTGTTCAGCGCCTCCGACGACGACAAACAGCAGCGCGACGGCAACCGCGACGGACAACGGGGCAACCGCCAGAACCGTGATGGCAAACCCGACGCCCGTGGCAACGACAACCGGGGCGGCGATAACCGTCGCGGCGGACGTCGTTCCGACGGCCGCAACGGCGGCAACCGCAACCGTAACGCCGACGGCGACAACCGTGGCGGAGACGGTCGTGGCGGCGATAACCGTGGTGACAACCGCAAGGACGATGACGGTAAAAGTGAAGGCGGCAACCGCCGTGGCGGTCGCAACCGTCGTGGCGGCCGGGGCGGCAACCGTGGCGGTGATAACCGTAACGGCGAAGGTCGCGGCGGTGACAACCGTGGCGCGGATAACCGTGGCGACGACCGCGCCGACGCCGGCAAGCAGGACGCCAAGCAGGACGCCAAGCAGGACCACAAAGGTGAACCCAAAGGTGGCGCCGGCAAAGGCCCGCGCAAGGACGACGGCCCCAAGGCCCAGCGCCGCACCGACAGCAAGGACGACCGTCCCCTGCGCGAACGTCAGCGCCCCGGTGCCCAGGACAAAGCGGCCCAGGACAAAGGCGCCCAGAGCGACGAGAACAAGACCCCCGTCGCCGACGGCCCGCCGCCGCGCATGACGTCCGAGGACAACACCCCCGGCCGTGAT
>DASUNW010000185.1:0-3750 GCA_036276955.1 Alcanivorax sp.
TTGCCGGAGCGGGTCTTGGGCAGGCGCGGCACCACCAGGGCGCGGCGGAAGCGGGCCACGGCGCCCACCTGATCGCGGATCAGCGCCACCAGTTCCTGTTCCAGACGCGGCTCGTCGATGTCGGCGCCGTCTTTGAGCACCACCAGGCCCACCGGCACCTCGCCGCACAGCTCGTCGTGCATGCCCACCACGGCGGATTCCGCCACCGCCGGATGGGTGGCGATATGCTCCTCCATGACCCCGGTGGAAAGCCGGTGGCCGGACACATTAATCACATCGTCGGTGCGGCCCATGATGTAGACGAAGCCGTCCTCATCCAGGTAGCCGCCGTCGCCAGTGTGGTAGTAGCCCGGGTGGGCGTTCAGATAGGCGTCCAGATAGCGCGGGTGATCGTTCCACAGGGTCTGTGCGCAGCCCGGCGGCAGCGGCAGGCGCAGCGCGATGGCGCCTTCCTCATTCGGGCCCAGGGGCCGGCTGTTGGCGTCCAGCACCGCCACCTGGTAGCCGGGCACCGGCCGGTTGGTGGAGCCACCGCGCACCTCGGTCTGACCCAGCCCGGTGCAGGGCGCGGTGACCGGCCAGCCGGTCTCGGTCTGCCACCAGTGGTCGTACACCGGCCGGCCGGTGAGTTCGCTGAGCCATTGGTAGGTGGGGGTATCCAGTTTCTCGCCGGCCACGAACAGATGGCGCAGGCTGCTCACGTCGTAGCGTTTGAACGCCTCGCCGTCCGGGTCTTCCTTGCGGATTGCCCGGAACGCGGTGGGCGCGGCGAACAGGCCCTGCACGCCGTGTTCCTGCACCACCCGCCAGTAGGCGCCGGCGTCCGGTGTTTTCACCGGTTTGCCTTCGAACATCACCGTGGTGCAGCCGCCCAGCAGCGGCGCATAGACGATAAACGAATGGCCCACCACCCAGCCCACGTCCGAGCAGCCCCACCAGACTTCGCCGGCGCGCATGCCGTACACCTCGCGCAGCGCGTACAGCAGCGCCACCGCGTGGCCGCCGTTATCACGCACGATGCCCTTGGGTTTCCCGGTGGTGCCGGAGGTGTACATGATGTACAGCGGGTCGGCGGCGTTGACCGGCACCGGCGCCGCCGGCGCGCTGCCGTCGACTTCCGCCCGCCAGTCCTTGAAGCCGGTGCCGGTCAGGTCCGCCGGGCCCGCGTCCCGTTGCAGCACCAGCACCGCGTCGACCGGGTGCGTCGCCTGCTTGAGGGCGCCGCTGACCAGCGGCAAATACGGAATCACCCGGTCGGTTTCGACGCCGCAGGAGGCGGTCAGCACCACCTTGGGCTTGGCGTCATCGACGCGGATCGCCAGCTCATGGGCGGCGAAGCCGCCGAACACCACCGAATGCACCGCGCCCAGCCGCGCGCAGGCGAGCATGGCGATAGCCGCTTCCGGCACCATCGGCAGATAGATCACCACCCCGTCGCCCTTGCCCACGCCCAGGCGGGCCAGGGCGCCGGCCAGTTCTTCCACGCGCGCTTTAAGCTGGTTGAAGGTGAAGCGCTGCTGACTGGCGGTGACCGGAGAATCGTGGATCAGCGCCAGCTGTTCGCCACGGCCCTGTTCGATCTGATAGTCCAGCGCCAGGTAGCTGGTGTTGAGCACGCCGTCACCGAACCAGCGGTGGGTGCCGTCCTGCAGGGTTTCCAGAATGCGGGTGGGGGGTTGGTACCAGGCCACGGCCCGGGCCTGCTCGGTCCAGAAGTCGTCGGCGTCCTGCCGCGCCCGCTGGTAGGCTTCCGCGTAACTCATGCTCCGCTCCTCGCCGTCGTCGCTGCTTGTTGTTATGCGCCGCGCCCATACGGGCGCTCAGACTCATACAACCACGAAGCGGGCGGGGAGGCTATTCGACGAAGGAGGTAGGGGGGAGCAGGCCTTGTGGCGGGGTTTCTCTCCAGCCGGGGGATCGGGTCTGTGTGAGGCCCTTCCGGGAACGCCGTATTGGTGCTGCCGTTAGAAAGTTCTCTTAGATAGGTCTCTGGGATCCTGCCGGGAGCTTCGCTCCCTTTCGCGGGCGGGGCCCACTCCCACAAGGCCCGCTCCTACAGATCAGGCGCCGCGGTTGCCGCCGCCGCTGCGGCGGGCGCGGCCGCCCTGGTTGGGGCGGCCGGAGCCGTTGCCACCGCCGGCCGGGCGACCGCCGCCGCCGGAGCGCGCGCCGCTACCGGAGCGGCGGGCACCGCCAGGCTTGTTGCCGCCGGGGCGGCCGCCGCCACCGCCACGGGGGCGCTGGGGCGGACGGGGCGGGCGGTCGTCGGCCGGCTCGGGGGCCGCTTTGCTGGCGTCGAAGCCGGTCACTTCCTTGCGTTCCAGGGGCTTTTTGATCAGCCGCTCGATGTCCTTGAGCAGCTTGCGGTCCTCGCCGCTGACCAGGGAGACCGCCTGACCGCTGGCGCCGGCACGGCCGGTGCGGCCGATGCGGTGCACATAGTCTTCGGCCACGTTGGGCAGGTCGAAGTTGACCACCTGGGGCAGCTGGTCGATGTCCAGACCGCGGGCGGCGATGTCGGTGGCCACCAGGGCGCGCACGTCACCGTTCTTGAAGCCGGCCAGGGCCCGGGTGCGGGCGCCCTGGCTCTTGTTGCCGTGGATGGCGGCGGCCTGGATGCCGGCGGTCTCGAGCTGTTTGGCGAGCCGGTTGGCGCCGTGCTTGGTGCGGGTGAACACCAGCACCTGGAACCACTGCTCGTCGTCGATCAGGTGAGTGAGCAGGGCGGCTTTGTGGCTCTTGTCCACCGACACGGCCCATTGGCGCACGCGCTCGGCGGTGCTGTTGCGCGGGCTGACGTCGATTTGCACCGGGTCGTTGACCAGCGTTTTAGCGAGGCCGCGAATCTCATTGGAGAAAGTGGCGGAGAACATCAGGGTCTGACGCTTCTGCGGCAGCACCTTGAGGATGCGGCGGATGTCGTGGATGAAGCCCATGTCGAGCATCCGGTCCGCTTCGTCGAGCACCAGAATTTCCAGGTTGTCGAAGCGCACGGCTTTTTGCTGGAACAGGTCCAGCAGACGACCGGGGGTCGCCACCAGGACGTCCACGCCACGGTTGAGCTTGTCGATTTGCGGGTTGATCTTGACCCCGCCGAACACCACCGCGGAGCGCATCGCCGGCAGATACTTGCCGTACAGGGCGACGCTTTCCGCCACCTGGGCGGCCAGCTCACGGGTGGGGGTCAGTACCAGCGCGCGCACCTGGCGCGCCGGTGCCGGCGTGCCTTCGCTGAGGCGCTGCAGCAGCGGCAGGGTAAAGCCGGCGGTTTTGCCGGTGCCGGTCTGGGCGGCGGCCATGGCATCGCGACCTTCCAGGACGGCGGGAATCGCCTGGGCCTGAATCGGTGACGGGGTGGTGTAACCCTGCTCGGCAACAGCACGCAGCAGAGGATCGATCAATCCGAGGGAAGCAAAATCCATATGAAGTGTCTTTCAGAAAACAAGGAGGGCGAAGCCCGAAGGGCGGGCAAGCCTAACGGATTGTGGGGCTGGGTACGAGTGTTATTTGTCGGATACGGCGGGGGATGGCGCTCCGTAGCCCGGTGGTGGCGGGCTCCCTGGGTCCAGGACCCGCCGTGAATACATCCCTGTAGGCTTGCCGCAGCGGCGGACCGGATCGGCTCCCTGCCTCACACAGTCCTGGACACCGGCCACCGAGACCGAACCTCAGCGATGGTGCCAGCCGCCAAGCGGCGCTACGAAACAAGATTTGTGGGAGCGGGCCTTGCCCGCGAAAGGGTGGCTTTTA
>DASUNW010000186.1:0-19355 GCA_036276955.1 Alcanivorax sp.
GAGGCTGCGAAGCGATTGGAGCGTCATTGTGAGCTAAGGAAGTATGATCAGAAGGCTAACCAATGGTTCGGTGTTTGCATTGGTGCCAGCTCCCAAAGATTGAGATTTGGCGTTAATAGGGATTCCAAATGGCAGCAGTCAGATGAAATGGATGAGATGACTAAGGATCTTCCTAAGCCGCAATCGTTGAAAGGAAAAAAGAAGGTTAACTTTGAAACAGTAACTAGGAAATCTAAGAAGATTGGGCGCAATGAAAAGTGCCCATGTGGAAGCGGGAGAAAATACAAGAAGTGCTGCTTAAGCTGAGGCCCTTGATCTAGCCATGCCTAACAAAAAGCTGCACTCGGATAAATTACTCGCTGCGCTCCTAATTTACCGGTGAGCGAGGCGTTATGCGTGATTCAAGATGAGAAAAGATATCTGCGTAGCGTATATCGGAGCTAGAGGAGCCGCTTTTGCCGTCGTCCCGCTAGTTCTGCTGCCGTCCGGCGTTGGGCTAGCGTTTGCAGGGCAGGCGGGACATATATAGGAAGTATGTTTAGCGTGAAAAAGCAGTCAAGGCGCTCGCTAGCGCTCACTGTGGCAGCAAGGCCGCTACACGCTTCGTCCGTGCCTTAAAACGGTTTTATTGCAACCAAGGAAAGAGTATGAAATATCGCGCGGATGCAGCGATCTTTGGTGTGGCCCTTGCGATTACCAGTCAGGTTTTTTATGCCATTCCGTTCTTCAAAAACGGGGATCACATGGCGATCCTCCCATCTGCTTCAATGGACACTTCTTCATAAAGAGGTAGGGTTGATTTGACCAGACTCCAATATCCAAGGAAGGTCTGGGTGTATTCGACCAACTTCGCACCACCTTCATGTCCCATCCGGTAACCAGGACCCAAGAATGTTAATAAACAGACAGGGGTCCAAGGGATGCATATTCACAGGGTCGGTGCAGGCGCCGCCGTCATGGGGGTGTTCTGGGCGATTTCTTCGCCAGTAAGCGGCCATCAGTTGCAGCCGGTCAACGTCACCGAAGAAACGCAACCACGGCCACTGCCGGTGGCGGCCTCGGAAGGCCGGGTGGACGGTGATGAGCTGCGCACCCGTCCGATTCTGAGAACCGGCGAAGTCATGGAAACGGTGCCCGGGCTGATCGCCACCCAGCACTCGGGCAGCGGCAAGGCGAACCAGTATTTTCTGCGTGGCTTCAATCTGGATCACGGCACCGACTTCAATACGTCGGTGGACGGCATGCCGGTGAACATGCCCACCCATGGGCACGGCCAGGGCTACACCGATATCAATTTCCTGATCCCGGAAATGATCGATGACGTCTATTACCGGAAAGGCCCCTATTACGCCGGTGTGGGCGATTTTTCCGGCGCCGGCAGTGTGGATATCCGCACGCGCACCCGTGCCGAAGGGCAGCGTCTGAAACTCACCGCCGGGGGCGACGATTATTACCGGGCGCTGTTGTACGGCGGCTCCCAGGTGGGCGATGGCGACCTGGTCTACGCCCTGGAAAGCCAGACCTACAACGGCCCCTGGGAAGACATCAGCGAGGATGTCGAAAAGTATAACGGCCTGCTTCGCTATGGCTGGAACCAGGGCGATACCCGCTACACCACCACGGTGATGGCCTACAGCAACCGCTGGAACAGCGCCGACCAGATCCCCCGGCGGGCGGTGCGGTCCGGTCTGATCGATGAGCTCGGCTCCCTGGATGAGGACGCCGGCGGTGAGAGCGAGCGTTATTCCCTGTCGCTGTCCTGGAGCAACCCGCGTCAGCAGGGCACGGTCTATGCGATCGATTACGGGCTCAATCTCTGGTCCAACTTTACCTACTTCTTGGATGATCCGGTCAACGGCGACGAGTTCGAGCAAGTGGACGACCGTGGCGTCTACGGCGGTGAGGTCTCGTTCAACAACGCTCTGCGCCTGGTCGGCATGCCGGTGACCGGCCGCTGGGGTCTGCGCCTTCGCCATGACGACATCCGTGATGTGGGGCTGTTCAGCAGCGCCGGGCGGCAGCGCATCGGCACCGTGCGCCGCGATGAGGTGTCGCAAACCGCCGCCGGGGTGTTCGGCAGCCTCGAGTTTCAGCTCGCCGAACGCTGGCGCGCCACCGCCGGGCTTCGCTATGACCACTATTACTTCGATGTGAACGACCGCGCCGGTATCAACGAAAACGGCGTCAATCTGTCGGCCAATTCCGGCAACGCGGACGATGGCATCGTCAGCCCCAAGTTCAGCCTGGTGTGGCTGGCCAGCGAACAGGCTGAGTACTACCTGTCCAGCGGCTTCGGCTTCCACAGCAACGACGCCCGGGGCACCACCATTGAGGTGGACCCGCTGGACGGTTCGGCGGCGGAGAAGGTGGACCCGTTGGTGCGGTCGCGCGGTGAAGAGCTGGGCGCGCGTTTCTACCCGGCACGCAATCTGGAGATGTCGCTGGCGTTATGGCAGTTGCGGCTGGATTCGGAGTTACTGTTCGTTGGCGACGCCGGCAACACCGAGGCGGGCCGGCCGAGCCTGCGGCGCGGCGTGGAATTCAATCTGTTCTATAACCCCACCGACTGGCTGTCCCTGGATCTGGAACTGGCCGCCACCCGTGCGCGCTATCGGGACGATGAACCCGGCGAGGGCGATTACGTGGAAGGCGCGCCTGATCGAGTGATCGGCGCCGGTGCCCATTACCATAGCGGTGCCTGGTTCGGCGGCTACCGTATTCGCCATCTGGGCCCGCGGCCGTTGGATTCGTTCTCGGATCAGGCGTCGTCCAGCACCACCATTCAGAACGTCAAGGCCGGCTGGCGTGGCGGCGATTGGGAAGTGGCGGTGGAGGTGCTTAACCTGGCGGATTCCGGTGACCACGATATCGATTACTTCTACGCGTCCCGGTTGCAGGGCGAGCCGGCGGCGGGCGTGGACGACCTGCATTACCACCCGATTCTGCCGCGCACCTGGCGTTTGAGTGTGCAGCGCGCGTTCTGAATCCCGGGTCTGAAACGCAAAACGCCCCGGCGATCACACCGGGGCGTTTTGCGTTACGGGGGCCTTGTGAAAGACCGCCGTGTTACTTGCGCTTCATGGAATCGAAGAATTCCGCATTGGTCTTGGTCTGCTTCATGCGGTCGATCAGGAATTCCATGGCGCCGATTTCGTCCATCGGGTGCAGCACCTTGCGCAGAATCCACATCTTCTGCAGCTCGTCCTCGCTCACCAGACGCTCTTCGCGGCGGGTGCCGGAGCGTTTGATGTTCATGGCCGGGAACACACGCTTTTCCGCCACTTTGCGGTCCAGGTGCAGTTCCATGTTGCCGGTGCCCTTGAACTCTTCGTAGATCACTTCGTCCATCTTGGAGCCGGTTTCCACCAGGGCGGTGGCGAGGATGGTCAGGCTGCCGCCTTCCTCGATGTTCCGCGCGGCGCCGAAGAAACGCTTGGGTTTTTCCAGGGCGTGGGCGTCGACACCGCCGGTCAGCACCTTGCCGGAGCTCGGCTGCACGGTGTTGTACGCCCGTGCCAGACGGGTGATGGAGTCGAGCAGAATCACTACGTCCTGTTTGTGTTCCACCAGCCGCTTGGCTTTCTCGATCACCATCTCGGCCACCTGTACGTGGCGGGCCGGCGGCTCGTCGAAGGTGGAGGCCACCACTTCACCGCGCACCGTGCGTGACATTTCGGTCACTTCCTCGGGCCGCTCGTCGATCAGCAGCACGATCATGTGGGCTTCGGGGTTGTTGCGGGCGATGGACTGGGCGATGCCCTGCAGGAGCATGGTTTTACCGGCTTTCGGCGGGGCTACGATCAGGCCGCGCTGGCCTTTGCCGATCGGCGCTACCAGGTCGATCACCCGGGCGGTGATGTCCTCGGTGGAGCCGTTGCCGACTTCCATGATCATCCGCTCGGTGGGGAACAGCGGTGTCAGGTTCTCGAACAGGATCTTGGTCTTGGCGTTTTCCGGCCGGTCGGTGTTGATCTCACTGACCTTGAGCATGGCGAAATAGCGCTCGCCATCTTTGGGGGGCCGGATCTTGCCGGCGATGGTGTCGCCGGTACGCAGGTTGAAGCGACGTATCTGGCTGGGCGACACGTAAATGTCATCCGGGCCGGCCAGGTAAGAGCCTTCCGCGGAACGCAGGAAGCCGAAGCCGTCCTGCAGAATTTCCAGCACCCCATCACCGTAGATATCCGAGCCGTTTTTGGCGGCTCTCTTGAGGATGGAGAAGATAACGTCCTGTTTGCGGGTTCTCGCCAGGTTCTCCAGGCCGAGTTCCTTGGCAATATCCAGAAGTTCGCCGATCGGCTTCTGTTTCAGTTCGGAAAGATTCATTGGTGTTTTACAGGATGTCCAGAAATGAATTGACGGAATACACCTTGGATCGGTGTCTCTCGATGGTCGGACCCGGGCCGGAAAGCCTCGGAATTTCTTATTGATTCGTTTTCATTCGCAGGGGCCGTTTCACGGTCTCCCAAGGTCGGGGACATCGTGGAGAACGGGGCCTGCTTGACTAAGGCTGACGCATTCAATGGGAGCGATAAACGATGAAACCCTTGCAAATCATCCGTCGGCGGGGCCTGAATGCCAGGGGCCGGTCGCGATGACTATCTCGGAAAAGAACGCTTGGAAACGTACGAATTAGAGATCCCTGCCAGAGGGTGCGAATACGTTGACTCGGGAATGTACCACCGGGCCGGAGGGCTGTCTAGTCCGGGACGCGCAGTCCGGGACACGTTGTCCGCGACCGGCGGGCACGGGCCGGAAGGCCCGCGCCGCGATCACCGGCTGGATCAGAGCGTGCTGTCCAGGAACGCGGTGAGCTGGGACTTCGACAGAGCGCCCACCTTGGTGGCTTCCACGTCGCCGTTCTTGAACACGGTCAAAGTGGGGATGCCGCGCACGCCGTACTTCTTGGGCGTGTCCGGGTTCTCGTCGATGTTGAGCTTGGCAATGGTCAGCTTGCCGGCGTAATCCCCGGACAGGTCTTCCAGGATCGGCGCTACCATTTTGCAGGGGCCGCACCACGGCGCCCAGTAGTCCACCAGAACCGGACCGTCGGCTTTCAGGACTTTCTCCTCGAAATCCGCATCGGTCACGTTGATAATCTCGCCGCTCATTGAAATCTCCTGCTAGGCTTTCGCGGGATGATGACGCCAGCGCTTCGCCGGCGCCGTCACAGGGTGATTAATATCGGGGTCTGGCGCGCGGATTTCAAGCGCGGTGGACAATGGTGCCGACAGAGCGCGCCTATCGGAATCGCGCCGGAGAGGCCGGAACGCCCGCGCGGCGCCCGTTGGGGGCCGCTCGCGCAGCCGGTTCGGACCGTCAAGGAGAGGGTTTTGCGACAACCTGAACATCTGGCCGCCATCGATTTGGGGTCCAACAGTTTTCACATGGTGGTGGCCCGGCAGGCCCAGGGCGAGGTGCGTGTCCTGGAAAGCCTGTCCGAGAAAGTGCAGCTGGGTGCCGGTCTGGGGCCCGACAATCGTCTTGACGAAGACGCCCAGGCCCGCGCGCTAGACTGTCTGAGCCGCTTCGCCCAGCGCATCAAGGGCATCCCCCGCGGCAATGTCCGCGTGGTGGGCACCAACACCCTGCGCATGGCGCGCAACGCCACCCAGTTCATTGCCCGCGCCGAGCAGGCCCTGGGGCACGATATCGAGGTGGTGGCGGGCCGCGAGGAGGCCCGGCTGATCTATCTGGGGGTGGCGCACAGTCTTGCCGACGACGCCGGCGCCCGGCTGGTGGTGGATATCGGCGGTGGCTCCACGGAGCTGATCATCGGCGAGCGCTTCGAATCCACCGAGACCGAATCCTTGCATATGGGGTGCGTCAGTTACGGCCAGCGTTTTTTCCCGGAGGGCAAGATCACCGAGACGGCCTTCAAGAAGGCGGTCACCGCCGCCCGCCAGGAGGTGCTGTCGATCGAGACCAACTACCGGCGTCTGGGTTGGGCGCAGGCGGTGGGCGCCTCGGGCACCATCAAGGCGATCGCCCAGGTGTGCGAGGAAAACGGCTGGAGCAGCGAAGGCATCAGCCTGGACGGGCTGGATAAGGCGCGCCGCAAGGCGGTTAAGGCGGGCAGTGCGGACGCGCTGTCACTGAAAGGTCTGCGCGACGATCGCAAGGCGATTTTCGCCTCCGGCCTGGCGATTCTGCTCGGCATCTTCGAGCAGATGGGCCTGGCCCACATGCAGGTGTCCAGCGGTGCCCTGCGCGAGGGGCTGCTTTACGACCTGCTCGGGCGCTTTGCCCACGAGGACGTGCGCGAGCGCAGTGTGCAGGCCTTGATGAACCGGCACCATGTGGAGCGTGCCCAGGCCGAGCGTGTCTGGGAGACGGCCCAGGGCCTGTACTGCCAGGCCGCCGGCGACTGGGACCTGGAAGACGAAGAAGTGCAGGCGACGCTGCGTTGGGCCGCCCTGCTGCACGAGGTGGGCCTGGCGGTATCACACAGCCAGTTTCATAAGCACGGTGCCTACCTGGTGTCCAATTCGGATTTGCCCGGCTTCTCGCGCCAGGCCCAGCAGGCGGTGGCGGTGCTGGTGCGCGGTCACCGCCGCAAGGTGCCGCTGTCCACGCTGGCGGAATGCCCGGAGGATGAGCAGACCCGGCTGTTGAGGTTGTGTTTGTTGCTGAGACTGGCCTGTCGCCTGCATCACGCCCGCAACGGCGCGCCGGTGCCGCCGGTCACTCTGAATGCGGGGGAGCGCTCGCTGGAGCTGGTATTTCCGGCCGGCTGGCTGGCCGAGCACCCGCTGACCCTGGCCGACCTGGAGCAGGAGCAGGAGTTTTTCCAGGCCGCCGGCTATCAGTTGAAGGTGGTCGACGCCGCCTGAGCGACGCCGCTCAGGCGCCGCCGCTGAGGTCGTTGAGCAGCGCCTGCTGCGCCAGGAAAGGCGCCTCATGCTCGGCCCGCTGAACCCGGCGGTAGATGCCGTCGTCGTGCAGTTCCCAGGCCTGGCCATTGTCGCGCAGGTAATAGTTCAGGCCCTGTTCCAGCACCTGCGCCTTGAGCGCCGGCTCATTCACCGGGAAAGCGGTCTCCACGCGGTTGAACAAATTGCGGTCCATCCAGTCGGCGCTGGAGCAGTACACCAGGTCTTCGCCGGCATGGTGGAAATGGTAGATCCGCGTGTGTTCCAGGAAACGGCCGATCACCGAACGCACGCGAATGTTTTCCGATAGCCCGGCGATGCCCGGGCGCAGGCAGCAGATGCCGCGCACGATCAGATCAATCTGCACGCCCGCCTCACTGGCCCGATACAACGCCCGCATGATCTGCTCTTCAGTGAGTGAATTGAACTTGGCGATAATGCGCGCCGGCTTACCGGCGAGCGCCTGTTCGGTCTCGAAATCAATCCACTGAATCAGGCTCGGGTGCAGGGTGAACGGCGAGTGCTTGAGCTGCTTCAGGCGCGCCGCCTTGCCCATGCCGGTGAGTTCCTGAAAGATTTTGTGCACGTCCTGGCAGAGGCCTTTTTCCGCCGTCATCAGCCCGTAATCGGTGTAAATCTTGGTGGTCTTGGTGTGGTAGTTGCCGGTGCCCACATGGGCATAGCGTTTGATGCCTTCGCCGTCACGGCGCACCACCAGCAGCATTTTGGCGTGGGTTTTGTAGCCCACCACGCCGTACACCACCATGGCGCCGGCCTCCTGCAGGCGACGCGCGCCTTCGATGTTGGATTCCTCGTCGAAGCGGGCGCGCAGTTCCACCACCGCGGTCACTTCCTTGCCGTTGCGCGCGGCGGTTTCCAGGTGATCGAGGATTTCCGAATTGGTGCCGGTGCGGTACAGGGTTTGCTTGATCGCCAGCACCTTGGGATCACGGGCCGCTTCCGCGAGCAGGTTGACCACCGGCGAGAAACTCTCGAACGGGTGGTGCAGCAGGATGTCGCCCTGGTCGATGGCGTCGAAAATACTCTCGTGCTTTTTCACCGCCGCCGGCAGCCGCGGGCTGAACGGCGGATAGTGCAGGCGCGGCCGGTTGACGCTGGTGAACATGCGCGCCAGGTTCACCGGGCCGTTCACCTCATAGGCGTCCTGCTCGGTGAGTTCGAATTGCTCCAGCAAGTATTCGACCAGCTCGCGGGGGCAGTTGTCGGCCACTTCCAGGCGCACTTCGTCGCCGTAACGCCGCGACAGCAGCTCGCCTTTCAAGGCGCTGGCCAGGTCTTCCACGTCCTCGTCCACTTCCAGGTCGGCGTTGCGCGTTACCCGGAACTGGTAGCAGCCGGTGGCTTTCATGCCGGGGAACAGATCGCTGACGTGGGCGTGGATCATCGACGACAGGAAAATAAAGTTGTCGTTGCCGTCTTCGCAGATTTCCTCCGGCAGCCGCATCAGGCGCGGCAATGAACGCGGCGCCGGCACGATGGCCAGGCCCGTGGAGCGGCCGAACGCATCCTTGCCGTCCAGCGACACAATGAAATTGAGGCTCTTGTTCACCAGCCGCGGGAACGGGTGAGCCGGGTCCAGCGCGATCGGCGTCAGCACCGGATAGATCTGGTCACGGAAGTACTTTTTCACCCATTCGGTCTGCGCCGGCGTCCAATCTTCGCGACGCAGAAAGTGCACGCCTTCCTCGGCCAGCGCCGGCAACAGAATATTTTGCAGGATATGGTACTGGCGCTGCACCGCCTCGTGGGTCAGGCGCGCCACCTCGGCGAGGATTTCCTCGGCGAGCATGCCGTCGGGGCCGGGGCGGCCGGTACCGGTTTCCAGCCGGTTCTTCAGGCCCGCCACGCGGATCTCGAAGAACTCGTCCATGTTGGACGAGAAGATCAGCAGGAAATTCAGGCGCTCCATCAGCGGATGATGGTCGTCCATGGCCTGCTCGAGTACCCGCAAGTTGAACTGCAGCAGGCTCAGTTCCCGGTTGATGTAGAAGTCCTGGTTGCTCAAATCGGGGCCCTGGATACCGGTGTTGGCGTTCATTGCGAGTCCTGAGCTTGGCGGCGGAAGGACCCATTGGATGACATTAGCATGACAAGGGGATGACAAGGATCCCTCTTCACTTCCCTGGAATGATAAGTATAATGCGAACGATTATCGTTATATATCTTGTCAAGCCATGTCCTATCCTGGGGAAAAACCATGCTGAATCAAGACTTTGCCGCGGCAGCGGCTCTGATCACGTTGCTGACCGCGCCGGCCTTCGCCGCCGCCCAGCAGGAGAATAATGCCGGCACTCTGGCGCCGGTGGAAGTGGGCGCCGAAGGGCCCGCTGAAGACGGCTACATCACCGTCGACGAGCCGGCCTCCACCGGTAAGCTGGATGTGCCGGTGGAGCGCCAGCCGTTTTCCATCGAAACCGTGAAGCCGGAATTGATGCGCGATACCGGCGCCAAAAACATCCAGGATGCCCTGCTTTACAGCCCGGGTGTCTATTCCGGGGGGTTCGGTTTCGATACCCGGATCGACTCCGCTAAGGTCCGCGGCCTGGAACCCTCTTTTTACGTGGACGGGCTGCGCTCAATGTATGGCTTCTACAACACCGTCCGACCGAATATCTATGCTCTGGAAAGTATCGAAGTCCTGAAAGGGCCTTCGTCGGTGCTCTACGGGCAGGCTGAACTGGGTGGCATCATCAACGCTGTGTCAAAGCTGCCCAAGGCGGAGCGTCAAGGTGAGCTGTGGGCTCAGGTGGGCTCTTTTGATCGCAAGCAAATTGCCGCGGATGTCACCGGGCCGCTTTCCGAAGACGGAAAGCTGTTGTACCGCCTGGTGGCGCTCAAGCGTGACAGTGGTACCCAGGTGGATTACGTGGATAACGACGGCTATGTGTTCGCACCGTCGCTGACCTGGCTGCCCACTGATAACACCACCGTTTCTCTGCTGTTCAATAGCCAGGAGAACACCGGTGCGGTGTCGGCTCAGTTTCTGCCCACCCAGGGCACTCTTGAGCCCGGCCCGTTGGGCGATATCGGCTCCGAAACCTTTGTCGGCGAGCCGGACTGGGACCGTTACGACCGCCGCAAGGATGAGGTGACGCTGTTTGTTGATCACCGCCTGAACAGTCAGTGGGGTGTTTCCTTCACCAGCCGTTATTCGGAGACGGAAACCGAAACCCGTGAACACTGGGCCGCGATCGGCGTGCCGCCGGCTGCTGACGGCACCATCGGGCGCACCATTTTCATGTCGGACAAAGGTACCGAAGTGTTCAACGTCGATGCCCGTCTTGAGGGTGATGTGGCCTTCGGTCCGACCCGCCACAATCTGGCCATCGGGGTGGACCGCCAGGACGCGTTGTGGACCGAGGACAACTCTTTCACCGGAACCGGGACGCCGATCAATGTCTATGATCCTCAGTACGGGAACGTCAATTACGCGGTGCTTGACCCGGAGGACGCCGACGACAACGAAATCAAGCAGACCGGCGTTTACATTATCGACCACATGGAGATTGATCGTGTGGTGGTGTCCAGTGCATTGCGCTATGACGACACCACCAATACCGTGCTGGGCGTCAACGGTACCGATACCGAATCCGATGACACCGCGACCTCCGGTCGTCTGGGGCTGATGTACCGCTTCGATTTCGGGCTGTCCCCCTACGTGAGTTACTCAGAGTCGTTCGTGCCGAACCTGGGCACCGACGGCTTTGGCCAGGGCCTGGACCCCACCACCGGCGAGCAGCGCGAGGCCGGCTTTAAATATCTCGCGCCCCAGGGCGATCTCTCGATCACCGCGGCCTGGTTCGATATTGAAGAAACCAACCGTGTGGTCCAGGGCGGCAGTCCGCAGAGCGTGGAGCAGACCGGCGCTACCGTTGACGGTTGGGAGCTGGGCATCAAGAAGCGGCTGGGTAATCTGTCACTGCTGGCCAACTACACCAGCCTGGACGCGGTGGAGGACCAGACCGGCGAGCGCTTGCCCTACGTTGCCGAGGAAGTGGCGTCCGCCTGGGGTAAGTATGAGCTTGAAAATGGCTTCCGCTTCGGCGCCGGCGTGCGTTACAGCGGCGACACCGTGGGCGCCGATTACGGCAATGGGGCCGGCCCCGAGGTGCCTTCCGTGACCCTTTATGACGCCATGGTGGGTTACACCACCGGCCCCTGGGATTTCTCCGTCACTGGCAAGAATCTGGCGGACAAGGAGTTTGTCTCCTGGTGCCGGGGTGAAGGTCTGGATTGCGGCTACGGCGAGCGTCGCGTGATTCTGGGTAACGTCCGCTATAACTTCTGACTTATGAGAGCGGGTAGGTCGGGTTAGGCCAAAGGCCGTAACCCGACAGACCGTGTCAGACAGACCGTGTCAGACAGACCGTGTCGGATTACGCCTTTGGCTAATCCGACCTACGCGTCTTTATTTGCCCGCCAGCTTCAGCGCGGCGGCCTTGGCGAAGTAGGTCAGGATGCCGTCGGCGCCGGCGCGTTTGAACGCCAGCAGCGATTCCATCATCACTTTGTCCTGATCCAGCCAGCCGTTCTGGAACGCCGCCATGTGCATGGCGTACTCGCCGCTCACCTGATAGGCGTACACCGGCACTTTGAATTCGTCCTTCACCCGGCGCACCACGTCCAGATAGGGCATGCCCGGCTTCACCATCACCACATCGGCGCCTTCGGCCAGATCCAGCGCGATTTCGTGCAGGGCTTCGTCGGAATTGGCCGGGTCCATCTGGTAGGTGCTCTTGTCCGCCTTGCCGAGATTGGCCGCCGAGCCCACCGCGTCGCGGAACGGGCCGTAATAGGCGGAGGCGTACTTGGCGGAATAGGCCATGATGCGGGTATGCGTAAAGCCGTGGTCTTCCAGCGCCTGGCGGATCTCGCCGATGCGGCCGTCCATCATGTCCGAGGGCGCCACCATGTCGGCGCCGGCCTCGGCGTGGGAGACCGCCTGTTTGACCAGGGCGGCGACGGTAACGTCGTTGAGCACATAGCCGTCTTCGTCGAGGATGCCGTCCTGGCCGTGGGTGGTGAACGGGTCCAGGGCCGCGTCGGTGATCACGCCCATCTCCGGCACCGCCTTCTTGATCGCGCGGGTGGCCCG
Organism: Alcanivorax sp.; assembly: GCA_036276955.1. GTDB lineage: Bacteria > Pseudomonadota > Gammaproteobacteria > Pseudomonadales > Alcanivoracaceae > Alloalcanivorax. The sequence continues at coordinate 11,989 of DASUNW010000186.1, forward strand.
TTGCGCCAGACCCTCCGGGTTCCAGGCCTCGGCACCGTCCAGGCTTTTCACCGCCGCCGGGGTGACCGGGAACAGCGCCATGGCGGGCACGCCCAGATCCGCCAACTGGCGCGCTTCCTCGCACAGCAGGTCGATGGACATGCGCTCCACGCCGGGCATGGAGGGCACCGCTTCGGTGCGGTGGTCGCCGTCGAGTACAAAGACCGGGTAGATCAGGTCGTCCACGGTGAGGGTGTTCTCGCGCATCAGGCGGCGGGAGAAATCGTCCTTGCGCATGCGACGCATGCGGCTGGCCGGCCAGGGGGCACGGTTAAAAGACATGGCGCTCGACCTCTTGGAAAAGAGGGCGCAGTTTACCAAGTCCCCGCGGGGATGGAAAAATACCCGCTTCACCGTCACAGGAAAGCGCACCCATGGGCCGTTGGCGACCACCAGGCAAGCCCGCCTCCAAGTACATCACCCCGGAAGGCTACCGGCGCCTCAATGAGGAGCTTCAGTGGCTCTGGAAGGAAGAACGGCCGCCGATCACCAAATCGGTACAGGAGGCCGCCGCCCAGGGCGACCGCTCGGAAAATGCCGAGTATATTTACGGCAAGAAGCAGCTTCGCGAGATCGACCGGCGCATCCGCTTTCTCAGTAAGCGACTGGACGGCATGACCGTGGTCGAGCGCGCACCCGAGGATACCGGTAAGGTGTTCTTCGGCGCCTGGGTGGAAGTGGAAGACGACGACGGCAAGGTCGAGCGCTTTCGCCTGGTGGGCCCCGACGAGGCCGATGGCGGCCGGGGCGAGATCAGTGTCGATGCGCCTTTGGCGCGGGCCTTGCTCGGTAAGCGGGTGGACGACGAGGCCTGGGTGCGAACCCCCAATGGCGAACGCTGTCTCTACGTCAACCGCATCTGGTATTCCTGACACCTTGGCAACGGAGTCGCCGCGCGCCCATGGAAAACGACAACCGCATTTGGTTCTTTATCCGTAAATCCTTGCTCGGTGGGCTGGTGATTCTGCTGCCCATTTCCATCATCGCGTTTTTCTTCAAATGGATTTACGACGCCGCCACCGGGCTGATCGCGCCGTTCACTGGCCTGGTGGTGCGCTTTTTCGGGCTGCCTCGCTTCGCCGCCGACTGGGTGGTGGTGGCGGTGCTGGTCGTGTTCTGCTTTCTGGTCGGCACTCTGGTGGCCACCAGCCTGGGTAGCTGGCTGTGGCAGAAACTGGAAAAGCGCGGCATGGAGCGCCTGCCCGGATATCGTCTGGTCAAGGAAGTGATCGTGCAGTTGTTCGGCGGCAGCCAGGACAGCTTGATGCGCGGCGAGGTGGCGAGAGTCTGGTTGTACGGGCGCCAGGTGCCCGCCACCGTGCTCGGGCTGATCACCTCCCGTCATGATGACGGCCACCTGTCGGTGTTCGTGCCCACCGGCCCCAATCCCACGTCCGGGTTTATTTACCATGTCCATGAGGATCTGGTGGAGCGGCGGCCGGACATCCCGGTGGAGCAGATGATGAAAACGGTGGTGGCCTGCGGTTCCGGCAGCGCCGCGCTGCTCAGCCGTGACAGCCGGGCCGGGGACGGTGGGAAGCCTTGAGCGTTAATGTCGGGTTACGGCCTTTGGCCTAACCCGACCTACGCGGCTTTGTAGGTCGGGTAGAGCGCAGCGAAACCCGACATTCAGAGGTGTGGGTCGCCACCAATCGTGCATTGTATTTCAATCCGAGAGTGTCGTTTTTTCCGCGTCTTCCAAGGTCTGCATGGCTTCCAGAAGCGCCATTTCGGCCTCTTCGTGGCGGCTCTTCAGGTCGCCCTGGCGACTCAGTAGCTCGTTAAGCTCACTCTTGCGACCGGCGTCGGTGTAGAGCGTTTCGTCGCCGAGCGCGGTTTCCACCTCGCCCAGTTCCGTGCCCAGCCGGTCCAGTTGTTTCTCCAGCTTTTCCACTTCTTTCTTAAGTGGGCGAAGTTGCTCGCGCAGGCGGGCGGCGTCCTGGCGGCGTTGTTTGGCGTCGTCCTTGCCGGCGGCTTTGTCGTCGCGGGCCGGCGCCTTGGCATCGCGGCGCGCCTGCTGCAGCCAGCGCGCGTAGTCGTCCAGGTCGCCGTCGAACGGACGCACGCTGCCCTCGGCGACCAGTTGGAATTCGTCCACCGTGGTTTCCAGCAGGTGGCGGTCGTGGGACACCAGCACCACCGCGCCGTCGAAACTCTGCAGCGCCATGGTCAGCGCCTCACGCATGTCCAGGTCCAGGTGGTTGGCGGGCTCGTCGAGCAGCAACAGGCTGGGTTTCTGATGGACGATCAGCGCCAGGGCCAGGCGTGATTTTTCGCCGCCGGAGAAGCGGCCCACCGGGTCGAACACGTTGTCGCCGTGGAAACCGAAGCGCCCCAGTTCGTTGCGCAACTGCTGCTCGCTCCAGCCCGGGTGCTCACGGTGAAGCAGTTGATAGGGGCTCTCATCGGCGGCCAACCGGTCCACTTGCTGCTGGTGGAAGTAGCCCACTTTCAGGTCCGGGTCGCGTTGCACGTGGCCGGAGAGGGCGGGCAGCTCGCCCATCAGCGTGCGGATCAGCGTCGACTTGCCGGCGCCGTTGGGCCCCAGCAGGCCGACCCGGGATTCCGGGCGCAGGCTCATGGACACGCCGGCCAGAATGGTGGTCTCGCGGTAGCCGCAGGCCGCGTTTTCCAGCAGCACCATGGGGTTGGGCAGTTTATCCGGGGCTTTGAAATCGAACTCGAAACCGGAATCCACATGGGCCGGGGCGATGCGCTCCAGCCTTTCCAGGGCCTTGATCCGGCTCTGGGCCGCCTTCGCCTTGGTGGCCTTGGCGCGGAAGCGGTCAATGAACTTCTGCATGTGCGCCACCTGCGCCTGCTGCTTGTCGTGCAGTTTTTGCTGCAGGGAAAGCTGCTCGGCGCGTTGGCGTTCGAAATCCGAGTAGTCACCGGTGTAGCGCTTCAGGCGGCCGTGTTCGATGTGCAGGATCTCCGACACCGTGGCGTCCAGAAAGGCGCGGTCGTGGGAGATCAGCATCAGCGCGCCGGGGTGCTGCACCAGCCACTGCTGTAGCCAGAGGATGGCGTCCAGGTCCAGGTGGTTGGTGGGCTCATCCAGCAGCATCAGGTCGGCGTCGCTGATCAGCACCTGCGCCAGGTTCAGGCGCATGCGCCAGCCGCCGGAAAAGGCGCTCACCGGCTGTTGCTGCTGGCTTTCCGAAAAGCCCAGCCCGGCCAGCAGCGCGGCGGCCCGGGCCGGCTGCTCCCAGGCGCGCAGGGCATCCAGCTCGGCGTGGGCGCGGGCGATGCCGGCGTTGTCGTCGCCGTCCTGGGCCTTGGCCAGGGCCGCTTCCCAGCGCCGCAGCGGCTGGTTGCCGTCGAGCACATAGTCCAGTGCCGGCTGCGTCAGCGCCGGCACTTCCTGCACCATCATCGAGAAGCGCCAGTCGGCGGGGCGCTGCATGTGGCCACCGTCGCTCTCCAGCTCCCCCATGATCAGCTTGAACAGGGAACTCTTGCCGCTGCCGTTGCGGCCCACCACGCCCACGCGCGTGCCCTTGTGCAGCACGAAACTGGCGTCTTCCAGCAGCAGCTCCGGGCCGCGGCGCAGATTGATGTGTTCCAGGGACAGCATGGTATAAGGAGCCTTGGGATCGGCAAATTCGAGACCGGCGCAGTGTATGGCAAGCGCCGGGAGAACAGAAGGGTCGGCGGGAACGATGGCCCGGGAGGAAAACCATGAAGGAAGCGCCGCTGTGGCGTTTCGCGTTGCGGCTGTGGCGCGATAAGCGAGTGGAGCGGGTGTGTCTGCGCCTGCAGGACGAGCACGGCGTGCCGGTGGCGGTGTTGCTCACGGCGCTGTGGCTTAGCGACGCCCAGCGGCGTCCGGACCCGGCGCTGGGTCGCCGGCTACTGGCCTTCGCCGAGCAATTCGAGGCCGACTACCTGCGTCCGCTGCGCGAGGTGCGCCGCCGCGCGGCGGACGGACACGGTACCGTGGAGCTGAAACGTCAGATTCAGGAAGCGGAACTGGAGGGCGAGCGCCTGCTGCTTGAGCAACTCAGCCGTCAGGCGCAGTCGCAGCCCGGCGGCGAGCCGGTGTCGGCGTTGAGCTGGCTGTTCGTGGTGGTGCCGGAAGCCGGCCAGTGTCAGTCGCTGCAGGTGGCTTTGGAAGAGTTGGCGGCGCTTAGCGAAAACCGGGCAGCGTCTGAATAAGGTGCCGTTGCACCTCCAGCCATTCCCCGATCAGTTGCCAGTGACGTTGATCCACCTGATGCCGGGGGTCCTTCTGATCGAGCATGCTTTGCCCGTGACTCATTGATTGCACGTACTGCTGCGCGTCGCGCAGCGTGATCAGGTAGGGAATCTTCAGGCTGGCGAGAAAATGCCGCAGGGTCTCGTAAGTACGCGTGCGCGTGCGCGCCCGGTTGGCGATCACCGCCAGCCGCCGGGGCCGTCGCTGGTAGCTGGGCGCCAGCATCACGTTTTGCACGAAGCGCGTGGTGGCGCGGATATCGATGGGGCTTGGCAGCACCGGAATCAGTACGATTTGCGACACCCGAAGCACGTGATCCAGGGTATGACGGTCCATACCCGCCGGGGAGTCGACCACCACCACGTCGCGGGCTTTCTGCATCTGATCCTGCAGCCGGCCCAGCGATACCGGTTCGTCCGCCGGCCAGCCGAGCGCTTCCACACGGGGGTCCTCCCGCAGCCGCACCCATTGGGTGGCCGACTGTTGCGGGTCCAGGTCCAGCAAGGTCACTGCCTGCCCGGAATGGGCGAAATAGGCGGCCAGATTAGTGGCCAGCGTGGTCTTGCCGCACCCGCCCTTGCTGTTGGCGACCAGAATCACCAGACGCCGGTCATCCTGGCGTGCCACGCGACGCGCGGAAGACGGTGCCAGGCTAGGATCGGTGCTGTTATTCGGCATAATGATGTATCCCCCTGCCGACACTATAACCCGCCGATGTACCGTTTCGTGAAGCCGGCTTTTGACAGCAACCCAAGGACAGGCACAATAATGCACTCTTCGCCGGGGAAACGGGCCTGTGCCCAGGATGCCCGGCAGGCGGCGGGGGAACCAATCGGGGGGAAACGCGGTCATGCGTTATCTGGCCATCTTCTTTGTGTTGGCGGGTGTGGTCGCCGGCGTGCTGTTCAGCGTCCCCATGGGGCACGGCAAGCCATTGCTGGACTGGCAGCAGGCCCGGGACCACTGGAACCAGCCGGCGCGGTGGTTGATTATTTCGTGGCCGGGACATGGCCACCGTGGAGAAAAGCGTCTGTACCGCTGGCGCGACGCCACGGGGAACTGGCAGTATGGCCAGATTCCGCCGCCGGGCGTGGAGGTGCGGACCGTTGAGGTAAAAGCGCCGACCGTGATCACCGCGGAGGAAATGCGCGGAGAAGGACCGCCGGCGCAGGAAAAATAAACGTAAGCCAATGGAGGCAGAATGAAAAAGTTCGCAGTCGTGCTCGCCGGTACCGTGATGCTGGCGGCCTGTGGTGGAGAAAAGGACAAGAGCGCTGATGTGGAGCTCAAAACCGAAGACCAGAAAGCGTCCTACGCGCTGGGCTTTCGCAGTGCCGAGCAGATGAGCGCCATGGAGAACCTGGACCTGGAAGCGATGGTTGCCGGTCTGCGTGACGGTTTCGGCGATGAGCCGGAATCCCGCCTCGGCGAAGACGCGGATATGGATCAACTGATCCGTGATTACCAGACTCGCATGATGGAAGCCCGCCAGAAGAAGATGGAAGAGCAGGCCCAGGCGAATCTGGAGGAAGGCCAGGCGTTCCTGGAAGAGAACGCCGACAAGGACGGCGTCGAAGTCACCGACAGCGGCCTGCAGTACCAGGTGTTGGAATCCGGGAAAGAGGGTGCTGAATCACCCACCCTGGAAGACACCGTGGAAGTGCATTACAAGGGCATGCTCCGCGACGGCACCGTATTCGACAGCTCCATCGAGCGTGACAAGCCGGCGGTGTTCGGTCTGAAGCACATTATTCCCGGCTGGCAGGAAGCCCTGCCGATGATGAAAGTCGGCGATAAGTGGAAGCTGTTCCTGCCGCCCGAGCTGGGCTACGGCGAACAGGGTGCCGGCGGCGACATCGGCCCCAACGAAGTTCTGATTTTCGAAGTCGAACTGCTCGACGTGAAAGATCAGGGTGCCAAGAGCAAGCAAGGCGCCGAGCAAGCTGAAGAAACCGAGGAAGGCGCCGACGCGGCTGAATAATCCGCGCTAGCCCGGCCCGAAGAAAAGCCACGCCCCCGACAAAGGAGCGTGGCTTTTTTTGTTTATCGCGTGGCTCTCTCCAGCAGGCTGGACTAGAAGTTGAGGACGCGGGCGCGCTCGGTGACGTCGCGGCTGTGCACGCTGAGGATAAGCTGGTCTTCGAGGGCGAAGCGCTCTTCGAGCATCTCCGTGAGCCGGGTCAGCCGCTCGGGCAACACCTCCAACTGGCTCAGGCAATGATCGTCGGTATCGAAATCCTCGTTGAAGGACAGCGCCTCCTCGGTGGAGGGATCAAGCTGTTGGAGAATCCGCGATGCCAGATTCACGCCGCCGCCGCGGGTGGCGCCGAGGCGCGCCTCGCGGACCAGCTCCTGGTAAATCTCGAAATGGCCGGCGCTGATGTAGTCCATCAGCAGCTGGCAGAATTCGCGCACCTGAGTTTGAATCGAGCCGGGTCTTTGGAAGCCCTCCAGGCCCTGGATCGAACAGACTAAGACCAGCAGGCGGCGGCGTTGCTCCAGCCAGGCGTGCAGCAGGGCTTCAATGCGTCGCCACTGGTCCAACGCGGCGGAAGGATGCAGGGCCGAGGGGTGGGGCGTAGCCATGGGGTCGCTCCTTGCGGTTACGGGCATTTTCGGGCGGGACGGGTATTGAGGCTAGCGCCGCTGTTCGCGGCGACGCAACGGCTGTGGCCGGGCGGTGGCGGCGATGGGCGGCGTTCGGTGGGAAAAACGGCTTTGCGGTCAGAGGTTTACCGGTTAAAGACCGTTTGTTTATGAGGGCGGCGGCTTTAGGAGGGCGGTCGCATAACGCCGGCGCCCGCCCGGGTCAGCCCGGGAACAGCCAGGAGCTGATCAGCGGCCACAGCCAGGGCAACGCCAGGGCCGTGACCAGCCCGGTCAGGCCCAGGGCCAGGCCGGCGAAGGCGCCGGCTTTTTCGCTGAATTCGAACGCCCGGGCGGTGCCGATGGCATGGGCCACCAGGCCCAGCGCGAAGCCGCGAATACGGTCGTCCTTGACCCTCAGCACGCGGAACACCAGGCCGCCGATCAGCGCGCCGACGATCCCGGTAATGGCCACCGCGCCGGCGGCCAGGGACACATAGCCGCCGGTGCTTTTCACTACCTCCACCGCGATCGGCGTGGTGAT
>DASUNW010000187.1:0-11283 GCA_036276955.1 Alcanivorax sp.
CTGGATTTCGCCGGCCACGGCCATTCCGAGCACCGCCCGCGCCACCAGGCCACCCATTACGTGGACCATGTCCGCGACGTTCTGGCGGTGGCCGACCAACTGGGTTGGGGCCGGTTCGTGCTGGTCGGGCATTCCATGGGCGCGGGCGTGGCGTGCCTGTTCGCGGCCACCTTCCCGGAGCGGGTCAGCCGGTTGGTGCTGATAGAGGGCCTGGGCCCGCCGGCCACCGCCGCCGAGGAAGTGGCGCCCAACCTGCGCAAGGCGATCGATCAAATGCAGGCGCTGCCGGACAAACGCAAGCCGGTGTACGCCGACCCCGAACAGGCGGTGGCGGCCCGGCTGCCGGCGCTGGGCGGTCTTGAGGAACGCTCGGCCCGCTTGCTCTGCGAGCGGGGCCTGCAGCAGGTCGACGGCGGCTGGACCTGGCGCACCGACGCGCGCCTGCGCATCACGTCGTCGCTGCGGCTCACCGACGACCAGGTAAAAGGTTTCGTCGAGGGCATCACCGCGCCCACTTTGCTGGTGCTCGGCAACCAGGGCCTCGGCGGTGACGGACGTTTCGATCATCGCATCGAGTGGCTGCGGGACGTGCGGGTGGTACGCCTGCCCGGGCGCCACCATTTGCACATGGACGACCCGCGCCCGGTGGCGGACGCCATCAAAGCGTTTTTCGACGCCGCCCCGGGCGGTTGACCAAAACAGTGCCGCCGGCGAGCCATCCCGTCATGGCGGCGGCGGCCGGCGTGGTTATCCTCGCGGTATTGAAACCGTAAAAAAACGCGAGGAGAGCCGGGCATGAAAGTGGTGGAAGCCGCACAAATCAACGAATACGTAGGCGAGGATATGGGCGCCTCGCAATGGTTCACCATCGATCAGGGACGCATCAACGATTTCGCCGCCGCCACCCTGGATCACCAATTCATCCACGTGGATCCGGAGCGCGCCAAGGCGACGCCGTTCGGCACCACCATCGCCCACGGTTACCTGACCCTGTCCCTGCTGCCCTACCTGCAGACCAGCATCGACGATTTCCTGGTGCCGCGCGGCATGAAAATGGGCATGAACTACGGCTTCGATAAACTCCGCTTCATGGCCCCGGTCAAAGTGGACGCGCGGATCCGTGCCCGCGCCACCCTGATCGAAGCCAACGAGAAGAAGCCCGGCCAGTGGCTGCTCAAATTCCTGTTCACCGTGGACATCGAGGGCGAGGACAAGCCCGCCCTGGTGGCCGAATGGCTGTTGATGTATTTCGTCTGAATCAGGCGTTGCGTTCAAACAGCATGCCGGCCGCCTCGAGGCGGTCGATCAGGCGGTCGCCGAGCGCCATCACCGGCGTCACCACGCCGGTGTGCTTCGGGTAGCCGTCGTCCAGGGCCAGGCCCATCAGAGTTTCCGAGAGCATTTTGGCGGTCTCGTCGTAACCGGGATCGCCACCGGATACCCGGCACAGCACCTCACTGTCACCGCAACGGGCACGCACCCGAACCTGGAACCAGGAACGCGCCCGGGTGGCGGGGTCCGGACCCTGGCCGGCCGGGTTGAGCTTGATCAGACGGCGCCGCAACGGACCGATCTGAGCCGCCAGCACCAGGCCGCCGACGCCGGCGGCACCGCCGATCAGTTTGCCCAGCCCGCCGGTGACCAGGTAGTGGCCGTAGCGAAACTCGGGGCCGTAATCGTCCAGCGCCCGCGCCGAGCGCATCACTACCATCGGATCAATGGTCGGCATGGGCGCCAGCCAGCCGCCCAGGGCCTCGTCCTTGTGCGGCTTCGGCGCCAGCCCGCCCACCTTGCGCGGGTACCACTGCTTCAGCCGTACTTGGGCGTCGCGCTGGCTGCGTTGGTTGGCGCCGGGACGGGCGAACGCCTCCAGCGCCGAGCGCCAGGTGCCGCCGGAAAACTTGGCGGAAAACGACACCGCCCCTTCCGCGGTCACCGGGCCGTCCAGCTTCCCACCGTGCTCCAGGGTCAGCTCGCGGATCGCGAACAACACGCCGGCGTCGTAGGGGATGGAATCGAAACCGCAGCAATTGACCAGCGCGCAGCCGGCGGCCTGGGCGGCTTCGTGGTAGCGGCTCAACAGGGTATTAACGAATTCCGGTTCGCCGGTGAGGTCGCAGTAATGGGTGCCTTGTTCGACACAGGCGCGCACCAGCGGCTCACCGTATTGCATGTAGGGTCCCACGGTGGTGGCCAGGGCCCGAGTCTGCGCGGCCAGGGCGGTGAGACTGGCCGGATCGTCGCTGTCCGCCTCGATCAAACCGGGCGCGTTATCGCCCGGCAGCCCGGCGGCGACCTGCTCCAGTTTGGCCAGGTTGCGACCGGCCAGCGCCCAGCGGGTCCCTTCGGGCAGCTTGCGGGCCAGATAACGGACGCACAGACCGCCGGTGAAACCGGTGGCGCCGAACAAAACCAGGGCGTACGGACGGGTCGTGCTCATGGTCGCTCCTTAACGTTTGGCGAGGGCAATCGAGGAGCAATTGAAATCGGCTCCTGGCGCAGTGTAGCTTTGCCTTCGGCTTGGGCCTACCGCAGGTCGGGGATTGGCCCTTTATCACTCGGGAGAAAACGATGGATGTCACCGCGGAACGCCGTTATCCGGTGAATGTTGAAGAATTGTACGGCATTCTCACCAGCCGGGCGTTTTTCCAGCAGCGCTACCAATGGGGCAAAATAGACGACTACCGCTTCGAGGCGTTCGAGCCCACCGGTGACGGCTTTCACATCCGCATCGGGCAGCCCATCGAGATCCGTCTCGACAAGGTGCCCGGGTTCGCGCGTAAGTTATTGCCGTCGGAAGCGGAACTGACCACCGAATTTCACTGGCGCCCGGCCACCGGCGGTTACCAGGCGGACTACCGCTTTCAGCTGGGCAATGTGCCGGTCAAGGTGAGCGGTACCATGACGCTGCTCGCCGACGGCGACCAGGCCCGCCAGATCACCCGGGTGGCGGTGCATTCATCCCTGCCGCTGGTGGGCCGCAAGCTGGAGCGTCTGATTGGCGAGCGCTTCGACAAAGCGCTGGAAGGCGATTACCGCCACACCCTGCGCTACATCGAAGAAGTGCATCAACGGTAGCGGCGCAGGGCGCTGCCCAGTTTCGCCATGCGCGCCACGAAGCGCTCCGGGCGCCAGCGCTTTTGGCGCCAGTCGCGGCGCGCTTCCGGTTGCGGAAACAGGTACAGCGGTCGTTTGCCCATCTGTTGGAGAATGGTTTCGGCCACCTGCGCGGCGTTCTCCGGGGCGTCGTCCAGGGCCCGTTGCAGGCGGGCGCGGCTGAGCGGGTCGGCGCTCGGCATGTGCCGGCTCATGTCGCTGGAGAACAAATCCGGGCAGACCACACTGACACCGATATTCAAACCGTCCAGTTCCGCCGCCAGTGCCTCGCTGAAGTGGATCAGGGCGGCGTTGCAGGTCACATAGGCGGCCATGCCCGGCGGCGCGGTGATGCCCGCCAGCGCCGCCACATTGATCAGGTGGCCGTCACCCTGGCGTTTCATCAGGGTCAGCGCGGTGCGGCAGCCGTTGACGGCGCCCATCACATTGGTGCGCCAAAGCTGTTCCCAGGTGTCCGCGGACTGACCCTCGAAAGGGCCCATGGCGGCCAGGCCGGCGTTATTGATGACAATGTCCAGGCGCTCCCAGCGCCGCTGAACGCGATCCAGCGCATGGCGCCAGTCCGCTTCCACGGCCACGTCGGCGTGCAGGAACAGCACCTCGGCGCCGTCCCGGCGCAGGGTGTCAGCCAGTTGCTCGCCGGCCACCCGCTCGCGGTCGAGCAGCGCCAGCCGGTAGTCCCGCGCGGCGGCCAGAGCGAGCGCCCGGCCCAGGCCGTGGGCGGCGCCGGTGATCAAAAGAACCGGTCTCATGCGCTCAGGCCCGTTCCGTCTCGAGTTCTTTCATGGAGGTGCGCAGCACGTCCTCTTCGCCTTCGCTGCGTGCCAGGATCACCGCGCCGACGCTGTCGCCCCAGACGTTGACCGCGGTGCGGCACATATCCAGCAGGCGGTCGGTGACCAGAATCAGGCCGATCGCCTCGGCGGGCAGGCCGATGGTGCCCAGAATCACGGTGATCGCCACCAGGCTGGCGGCGGGAATGCTGGCCACGCCGATGGAGGTGAGCAGGGCGGTGAGCACGATCACGAACTGGGTGGTGAGAGACAGATCCATGCCGTACGCCTGGGCGATAAAGATCGCCGCCACGCATTCGTAAAGCGCGGTGCCGTCCATGTTGACGGTGGCGCCGAGCGGCAGCACGAAACTGGATGTGCGCTTGGACACGCCGGAGCGCTTCTGCACGCACTCCATGCTCAGCGGCAGGGTGGCCGCCGAGCTCGCCGATGAAAACGCGGTCATCAGCGCCGGCGCCATCGCCTGAAGGTGGCGCACCGGCGAGCGTCGGGCGAACAACCGGATCAGCAGCGGCATCACGCCGAACATGTGAATGCCGAGCGCCAGCAGCACAGTGACGAAGAACAGCGCCAGCGGCTCCACCGCGTCCATCCCGGTGCGGGTGACGGTGGCGGCGATCAGGCCGAACACGCCGAGCGGCGCGAAGCGGATGATCACCATGGTGATGCGCATGGTCACCTGATAGATACCTTCCACGGTCTGGCGCAGGTGCTCGCCGGGGGCGCCGGGCAGGGTGCGCAGAAAGAAACCGAAGAACAGCGAGAATACGATCAGGCCCAACATCTGGGTTTCGGCGGCCGCCTGGAACAGGTTGGGCGGCAGCAACTGGCGAATAATCTCGGTGAAATCACCGGCGCCGCGCCCCTCGATGCTGGCCAGGGCCCGGTCGGTGTCCGCCGACAGACCCAGCAGATCCCGTGCCGGCTCGCCGTCGATCACGCCGGGGGCGATCAGGTTGACCACCACCAGACCCACCAGCACCGCGATCAGGCTGGTGGCCAGATAGAACACCACGGTCTTGAGGCCCAGCCGGCCCAGGTCGTCGCCGTCGCCGACGTTGATCATGCCGCTGATGATGGCGGTGGTGATCAGCGGCACCACCACCATCTTCAAGGCGTTGATGAACAGATCGCCGATCAGGTCGTAGCCGGGCAGCAGCGGCAGCCCGAGCAGACGGGTGCTCTCTTCGGTCAGCGCCCCGGCAATACCGCCCAGCACCATGGCCAGAAAGATCTGGTGATGTAATTTCATTCAGCGCCCCGATTCCATAGTGCAGGCTAGCATAATGATCCCTTGGAACTGGTGGCAAGCGGCGTCGGCCGCTAGAGCAGAGCGTGCGGTGCGGGGGCCAGGCCGGGGCTCAGGAGAAGGCGGGGATACGCGATTGCCGGGCGGCGAGTTCCGGCTCGCACCGGGCGATGATCTGCTGGTACTGGCGATCGGTGATGTGCTGGATCGACAGGCGCGGATGGACCAGCAGCTCCATATCGGCGAATTCCGGGACGTCGCGGATCTCGGTGAGGCTCAGCGGGTTCCGATAGAGCATCACGAAGCGCAGATCGACCTGGAACCAGCGCGGCAGGTCCTCGCTGCTGCGCGGGTCGAAGCCGGGATGGTCGTGCTTGAACTGGGTCGGGTCCGGGTAGGGGCCGGACACCACCCGGGCTTCACCGACAATCGACGGGCCGCGGCCGCGTGAATGGTAAATCAGCACCCGGTCGCCGTCCTGGATCTCGTCACGAAGCCGATTGCGGGCCTGATAATTGCGTACGCCGTCCCAACCCGCGATCTGATCCGGGGCATCGCGCAAATCGTCGATGCTGAATTCGTCCGGTTCGGTCTTGAAGAGCCAAGTTCGCATGAAAGCCTCGATTGCCTGGAAAGGGCAATTTAACAGGTTTCCCGACAATAATGTCATCTGTATTTACGTTTCTGTGTCCGAACCAGCATGGCAAGCGCGGATGTCAGCCCCGTGACGATGTCGCCGGCGGCGCGCCGGGCCTCGCCCTGTGGCAGAATGTGCTATTCTCTCGCGCCCGTTTGGAGCCAACACGTGATCGAACCCCGCGAACAGCAACAGGCCCTGGCCACCCTCAAGACCCCCCGTGATTGTCTGCGCTGGGGCGAATCCGCCCTGCGCCGCGCCGGGGTCTATCTGGGCCACGGCACCGACGACCACGGCGACGAATGCCTGGCGCTGTTGCTGCACGTGTTGGCGCTGCCACTGGAGACCGACCCGCGCATGCTTGACGCGCGGCTCCTCCCCGACGAGCTTGACCGCTTCGTGGCGCTGCTGACGCGGCGCGCCAATGAGCGGGTGCCGGTGCCGTACCTGACCGGGCAGGCCTGGTTCTGCGGGTTGCCGTTCTTTGTCGACGAGCGGGTGCTGATACCCCGTTCGCCGCTGGCCGAGTTGATCGAAGCCGGCTTCCAGCCGTGGCTGGCGCCGGAACGGGTCACCCGGGTGCTGGATCTGTGCACCGGCAGCGGCTGTATCGCCATCGCCTGCGCCCACGCGCTGCCCGACGCGCGGGTGGACGCCAGCGACATCTCCGAACAGGCCCTGGCGGTCTGCCGGCGCAATATCGACGAGCACGGCCTCGCCGACCGGGTCGCGGCGGTGCGGGCGGACGGCCTGGACGGGCTGGACGGCCGCTACGACCTGATTATCTCCAACCCGCCCTATGTGGACGCGGAGGACCTGGCCGCCATGCCCGATGAATACCACCACGAGCCGGAACTGGCGCTGGCCTCGGGCCGCGACGGCCTGGATTTCACCCGCCGCCTGCTGGCCGGCGCCGCCGAGCGGCTCTCCGAGGACGGCGTGCTGATCGTCGAGGTGGGCAACAGTGACCGCCACGTGGCCGCGCTGTGGCCGGACGTGCCGTTCATGTGGTTTGAATTTGAACGCGGCGGCCATGGCGTTTTCATGCTGGATCGCCGCCAACTGCTAGAATTCCGGGATCAGTTTATCGCCGCCTGAGGCGTCCTAAGGAGCACTATGTCTGGGAACAGTTTCGGTGAGCGCTTTCGCGTCACCACTTTCGGGGAAAGTCACGGCGTCGCGCTGGGCGCGGTGGTGGAAGGCTGCCCGCCGGGTCTGGAGATCAGCGAGGCGGATCTGCAGGGTGAGCTGGACCGCCGTAAGCCGGGCACCAGCCGCTACACCACGCAACGCAAAGAACCCGACGAGGTGCGTATCCTCTCCGGGGTGTTCGAGGGCAAAACCACCGGCACCTCGATCGGCCTGCTGATCAAGAACACCGATCAGAAATCCAAGGACTACAGCAACATCGCCGAGACCTTCCGGCCCGGTCACGCGGATTACACCTACACCCAGAAATACGGCTTCCGCGATTACCGCGGCGGCGGGCGTTCCTCGGCCCGGGAAACCGCCATGCGCGTGGCGGCCGGCGCCATCGCCCGCAAATATCTGCAACAGCATCTGGGTGTGCGCATCTACGGCGGCGTCGAGCAGATCGGCACGATCCGCGCCGAGCGCTTTGACTGGCACACCGTCAACGACAACCCGTTCTTCTTCCCGGACGCGGACAAAGTGCCGGCCCTGGAGCAACTGATCAACGACCTGCGCAAGGACGGCTCGTCCATCGGTGCGCGGGTGACGGTGTTCGCCGAGGGCGTGCCGCCGGGCTGGGGCGAGCCGGTGTTCGACCGTCTGGACGCGGACCTGGCCAAGGCGCTGATGTCGATCAACGCGGTCAAAGGGGTGGAGGTCGGCGACGGCTTCGAAGTGGTCAACCAGCGCGGCGAACAGCACCGCGACGAAATGACCCCGCAAGGCTTCGTCAGCAACCACGCCGGCGGCGTGCTCGGCGGCATTACCTCCGGGCAGATCGTGCGCGCCAGCATGGCGCTCAAGCCGACCTCCAGCATCACCATCCCCGGGCGCAGCATCAATCTGCGCGGCGAGCCCACCGAGGTGGTCACCAAAGGCCGCCATGACCCCTGCGTGGGCGTGCGCGCCACGCCCATCGCCGAGGCGATGCTGGCGTTGGTGCTGATGGATCATTATCTGCGCCATCGAGGCCAGAACGGAGATGTGACGCCGCCGTTGGCGCCGATCCCCGGCGGATTCTGAGAAAGGGGCGCCGCATGCCGTTCTACTGGCGCCTGTCCGGGTTCTACTTCCTGTACTTCGGCCTGCTCGGCACGCTGGTGCCGTACTGGTCGCTGTACCTGAAGGATCTTGGCTTCAGCCCCCTGGCCATCGGTGTATTGATGGCGGTACCACAGATCACCAAGATCGGCGCGCCCAACCTGTGGGGCTGGCTGGCCGACCGCACCGGCGCGCGGCTGCGCATCATCCGCCTGGGCAACCTGGCCGCCGCGCTGGCGTTCCTGCCGGTGTTCTGGGTTGACCAGGTGTGGAGCATGGCGGTCCTGCTCGCCACCTTCAGCTTCTTCTGGAACGCAGTGCTGGCGCAGTTCGAGGTGATCACCCTGCGCACGCTCGGCGACCAGGCGCACCGCTACAGCCATGTGCGGCTGTGGGGGTCGCTGGGCTTCATCGGCGCCGTCTTACTGGTCGGCTGGGGGCTGGATCATCTGCCCATCGAGCTGCTGCCCTGGGTGATGTCGGCATTGTTGTGGCTACTCTGGCTGACCACTCAATCGCTGCCCTCCGGCGGCGCCGAGCCGCCGCGGCCGCGCCCCGGCGGCGTGCGGGCCCTGTTGCGCCGGCGTGATGTGCAGGCGTTCATTGTCGCCGCCTTTCTGATGCAGGCCTCCCACGGGCCTTACTACACCTTCTACAGTATTCACCTGGAAGACCTGGGCTTCCGCAAGTTCACCGTGGGCGTCCTGTGGGCGCTGGGTGTGGCCGCCGAGGTCGGTATTTTCCTGATCATGCACCGGCTGATGCGGCGGTTCGCCCTGGCCAAGGTGCTGTTCGCCAGCCTGTTGCTGGCGGTCCTGCGCTGGCTGATCATCGCCCTGTGCGGTGCCGATCTGTGGTGGCTGGCGTCCGCCCAGTTGCTGCACGCGGCCAGCTACGGCAGCTTCCACGCCGCCAGCATCGCCTGGGTGCAGCACACCTTCGGCGACGCCCACGCCGGCCAGGGCCAGGCGCTCTACTCAAGCCTCGGCTACGGCGCCGGCTGGGCGCTGGGTGCCGGCCTCAGCGGCCTGTACTGGGCGCGCTGGGGCGCCGACAGCTTCCTGGTGGCGGCCGCCACGGCGGCGGTGGCGGCGCTGGTGGTGTGGCGCTGGCTGCTCAACCGGCGCTGTTGAGAATATCCAGAAAGGCGCCGGCGGCGTTGGAACGGCTGCGCCCCGGGTGGGTGACCACGCCCAGGCGGCGCACCGGCAGCGCGGTGTCCACGTTCAGACGCACCACGCTGTCATCCAGCATGGTTTCCGGCAGCACGCTCCAGCCCAGCCCGATGGACACCATCATATGGATGGTCTCCAGGTAGTTGGTGGACATGGAGATGTTCAGGGTCAGCGCCTGCGCCTCGAACAGGCTTTCCACGATGCGCCGGGTGAACGTCACCGGCGAGGGCAGGATGGCACTGTAGCCGGTGAGGGTGTCCAGGGACACCCGGGGCATGCGCGCCAGCGGGTGTTCCGGAGCCGCCATGAACACCAATGGGTCCTGCCACACCGCCTGGCTGTGCAGGCGCGGGTCCGGCTGCGGGGGCAGGGTGACGACGCCCATCTCCAGGTCGCCGTGCAGCACCGCTTCCCAGGCCTCTTCCGAGTCGATGAAATGGATGTCCAGCTTGACGTCCGGGTACTCCCGGGAGAAGCGGCGCAGCACCGGCGGCAACCGGTGCAGGCCGATATGGTGGCTGGTGCCGATGCGCAGGGTGCCGGACACTTTGCCGGTCAGATTGCTGATCGCGCGGCCCATGTCCTCCAGGTCGAGCAGCAGCTGGCGGGCGCGGGGCAACAGCGCCTGGCCCGCCTCGGTGAGGCGGATACGTCGGCCGACCCGGTCGAACAGCCGGGTGCCGAGCTGCGTCTCCAGCTGCGCGATGCGCTTGCTCACCGCCGGCTGGGTGAGAAACAGCCGCTCCGCCGCGGCGGAGAACGAGCCGCTCTCGACTACCGCCAGGAAGGCGGTGAGGGATTGGGTATCCATGGGGTGGGGCGCCTCCAGGCTTTCGGATAACTATCTGGAATCCTAAACATAAAAAATATGAATTGGAATTATCGAAAAGCCCTGCGTAAGGTGTGGCTATCAAACGGAGAACAGGTTATGGCAGGCAAGACACTCTACGACAAGTTGTGGGACGCCCACCTCGTCACCGAACGCGAGGACGGCTCCGCGTTGATTTACATCGATCGTCAGATCATCCACGAAGTGACCTCGCCGCAGGCCTTCGAGGGCCTGCGTCTGGCCGGTCGCCAGCCGTGGCGGTCCGGCGCGTCGGTGGCGACCATCGACCACAACGTGCCGACCACGCCGTTCAACAACGCCGCCGACATCGTCGACGACACCTCGCGCATTCAGGTGCAGACCCTGCAGGACAACACCCGCCAGTTCGGCATCACCGAATACGGCATTGGCGACGTGCGCCAGGGCATTGTCCACGTGATGGCGCCGGAGCAAGGCGCGGTGCTGCCCGGCATGACGGTGGTGTGCGGCGACTCCCACACCTCCACCAACGGCGCCCTGGGCTGCCTCGCCCACGGCATCGGCACCAGTGAAGTGGAGCATGTGCTCGCCACCCAGACGTTGGTGGCGCAGAAGATGAAGAACATGCAGGTGCGCGTGGAAGGCGATTTGGGCCCCGGCGTTACCGCCAAGGACGTGGTGCTGCACATTATCGGTGTGATCGGCACCGCTGGCGGCAACGGCCATGCCATTGAGTTCGCTGGCAGCGCGATCCGCTCGTTGAGCCTGGAAGGGCGCATGACGGTGTGCAATATGTCCATCGAGGCGGGCGCCCGCGCCGGCATGGTGGCGGTGGACGACACCACCATCGATTACGTGCGTGGCCGCCCGTTTGCGCCCAAGGGCGCCGATTGGGACAAGGCGGAAGCTTACTGGCGCGGCCTGGTGTCCGACGCCGACGCCGAGTTCGACACGCTTGTTGAAATCGACGCCGCCGATATCCGCCCGCAGGTGTCCTGGGGCACCAGCCCGGAGATGGTGGTGCCGGTGGACGGCCTGTTGCCGGACCCGGCCGCCGAGGCCGATGAAGTGAAGCGCTCGGGCATGGAGCGGGCCTATCAGTACATGGGCCTTAAGCCGGGCATCAAGACCAGCGACATCAAGCTCGACCGGGTGTTTATCGGTTCCTGCACCAACTCGCGCATCGAGGACCTGCGCGCCGCCGCCCAGGTGGCCAAGGGCCACAAAAAGGCGGATTCCGTGAAGCAGGTGCTGGTGGTGCCCGGTTCCGG
>DASUNW010000188.1:0-8390 GCA_036276955.1 Alcanivorax sp.
ATGGTGTAGCGCTCCGGGCTGACGAAATCCAGCAGGTTGGGTTCGTCCGGGTTCTGGCCCAGATTGGTCCGCCGCAGGGCCACGGTGACGATCTCCGCGCCGCTCGCTTCGATGGCGTCGCGGGTTTCCTCGAAATCCTTGTACTTGCCGGTGCCGATCAGCAGCCGGGAAGCGTAGGTCTTGCCTGCGATGGTGAGTAGATCTTCGCTCATGGTCGATTCCGTGTTGGGGTTCGGGGCGGGCTCACCCCCCTCCTATCGCATGGACGACTTCAACAATGTCGCCCTCTTGCAGGGTATGGGTGCCGTGCTCGCTCTTCGGCACGATCTCCCGGTTCACCTCCACCGCCAGCCGCCGGCCGGTAAGGTTCAACTCCGCCACCAGGTCCGCCACGGTCACCTTATCGGCGGCGCCGTTGAGCGTATGGGGGTCGCCGTTCACGGTCAGTTTCATAACGCTCTTACCAGGGACCAGGTCAGCCACAGCCAGCCGATAATCAGTGCCAGGCCGCCCAGCGGGGTCACCGCGCCGAGCCACTTCTGGCCGCTCAGCACCAGCACGTAGAGACTGCCGCTGAACACCAGCATGCCGACGAACAGGATCCAGCCGGCGGTGACCAGACCGGACGCGCCGAACTGCTTCGCCAGCAGCCCGGTGAGCAGCAACGCCAGCGCGTGATAGAAGTGGTACTGGCTGGCGGTGCCCCATATCTCCAGCATCGGCGCGTCCACCCGCGACTTCAGCCCATGGGCGCCGAAGGCGCCGAGCAGCACGGCCAGGGCGCCGTTGAGCGCGCCCAGAATCAGCAGCAGTTTCATAATCGGCAGTGTGTAATGAGTGTGGGCGGCAGTATAAAAGATGTGGAGCCAAAAGGGGGCGTCCTCAACCCCGTCCCATAAAAAAGCCCCGCCGGGACACGGCGGGGCTTGCTTGCAAGGCAGATGGACCGGATTCGCCCGCCGCCAAATCAGGCGGCGATGGCGTTACGCAGTTTCTTCAGCGCGTTGTTTTCCAACTGGCGGATGCGTTCGGCGGAAACACCGTACTCGTTGGCCAGTTCCTGAAGGGTGGACTTCTGGTCGGCCAGCCAGCGGCGCTCGAGGATATCGCGGCTGCGCTCGTCCAGGGTCATGATCGCCGAACCCAGCTGGCGCGAGCTGCGTTGCTGCTGGTCTTCGGCGGCGACCAGGTCGGCCGGGTCGCTGTTGTCGCTGTGCAGATAGGCCGCCGGCGACGGAATCGGGCTGTCCTCGTCGTCGCTGGTGGGGCCGTCGAAGCTGGCGTCGAAGGCGCCCAGGCGGCCTTCCATTTCCTTCACCTGGGTGGCGGTGACGCCCAGGTCGTCGGCCACGCGCTGCGCTTCCTCGGTGGTCAGACGGCCAAGACGCTTCTTCTGGCCTCGCAGATTGAAGAACAGTTTGCGCTGGGCCTTGGTGGTGGCCACTTTGACGATGCGCCAGTTCTTGATCACGTACTCGTGAATCTCGGCTTTGATCCAGTGCACGGCGAAGCTCACCAGCCGCACGCCTTTGGCGGGATCGAAGCGTTTGACGGCCTTCATCAGGCCGACGTTGCCTTCCTGGATCAGGTCGCCCAGGGGCAGACCGTAACCGGTATAGCTGCGGGCGATGTGCACCACGAAGCGCAGGTGGGCGAGCACCAGGTTGCGGGCGGCGTCCAGGTCTTCGTCGAAGTACAACCGCTCGGTCAGCTGACGCTCTTCGTCGACGCTGAGCACGGGCACGCTGTTGACCGCGCGGATATAGGCATCCAGGTCGTGACCCGGGACCGCCAGCGGTAATGCGTGAGCCTGTTGCAGTTGTGTTTTCATGTCTCCCTTCTCCCTATATTGGGTTGGGCACGATGTTAGCACTCGGTTTCTTTGAGTGCTAATAGCCGGGTTGGTTCCCCGCCATTCAGTCTCTCGATGGCGGGGCCGGTCCCTGCTTGAGACTCCCGATGCTAGGAAAGATTTCCGGCGAGAAGGGTAAATAAAGGAAAAAACCGCGGCGTCAGAAATGCGGTTCCACGTCGCCGAGGTGCCGGCTGACCGCCAGCCAGGCGCCCAACAGCCCCAGGGTGCCACTGAACAGGGGCAGGACCAGTACAGTGGACGGGCTCATGCCGGTGAGCGAGTGCTCGCTTTCATAGAGATTCAGCAGCTCATCGACGGGGCCGCCCAGCCACCACAGCGCGCTGCCCACCAGCACCAGAGACAGCACGCCGCCGGCGAAGCCGAAGCAAAAGCCGCTGTACAGGAACGGGCGGCGCACGAAGCCGTCGGTGCCGCCGACGATCTTGATCACCACGATTTCCTCGCGGCGGCTTTCAATGGCCAGACGGATGGTGTTCACCACCACCAGCACCACGGCGGCGGCCAGGCCCAGGGTGAGCACGCCGATCAGCCGGTCGCCGAGCTCGATAATGGCGTGCAGACGGCGCACCCAGGCCACGTCGAGCTGGGCGTTGTCCACTTCCGGCAGGGCGTTGAGGCGGGTTTGCAGCGCCTCGATCCGGCCCGGAGCGGCGTTGTCCGGGTAGACCACGATCAGTGGCGGCAGCGGGTTTTCCGGCAGAGCTTCCAGCACCTCGCCAAAGCCGGACAGGGCTTTGAACTCTTCCAGGGCCTCGGCGCGGGTGACCACCTCGGTGCGTTTGACGGTGTCGAAGTCGAGCCAGTCGTCGGCCAGCCGCCGCTGCCGGCTTTCGTCCACGTCCATTTCCAGGAACACGGACAGGTGGGCGTTGCCGTCCCAGCCCTTGGTGATCACGCGGGCGTTGTCCAGCAGCACCGCCAGCCCGGCCGGCAGCGCCAGGGCGATGGCGATCACCAGCACCGTCATCAGCGCGCTGGACGGCGCGGCACGCATCCGGTTGAGGGCGTCGCGCAGGGAATCCCGATGGTGGCGGCGCCAGGCGGTCAGGCGGTCGCCCAGCGAAGTGCGGGCGCTGCGGGCGCCGGCGGGCCGGCGGGTGCGCGGGCTGTTAGGCGCCATGGTCGTCGTCCTCGCCGTCGTGGATCAGGCGGCCTTCGCGCAGCGTCAGCAGGCGATGCCGGTGGCGGGCGATCAGCGACAGATCGTGGGTGGCGATCAGCACCGCCACGCCGACCCGGGCGAAGTCATGGAACAGGTCCATGATCTCGGCGCTGAGCGCCGGGTCCAGGTTACCGGTGGGTTCGTCGGCGAGCAGCAGCGGTGGCTTGTTGACCACCGCCCGGGCGATGCCCACGCGCTGCTGTTCGCCGCCGGACAGCATGATCGGGTTGAGTTTTTCCTTACTCAGCAGGCCCACCTTGTCCAGGGCCGCGCGCACCCGCTTGCCGATGTCGGCGTGGGCGAAGCCGGCGATCACCAGCGGCAGTGCCACGTTGTCGAACACACTGCGGTCGAACAGAAGCTGATGGTTCTGGTGCACCATGCCGATCTTGCGGCGCAGGAAGGGTATCTGGCGGGTGCTGAAACCGTTCAGGTTCTGCCCTTCCACGAACACCTGCCCTTGAGTCGGGCGCTCGATCATCATGATCAGCTTGAGCAGCGTCGACTTGCCGGCGCCGGAATGACCGGTGAGAAAGGTCAACTGGCCGGCGGGCAGCTCGAAGTGGATGCGCCGCAGGGCGTCCTTGCCGTTCGGGTAGCGTTTGCTGACCCGGTCAAACTTGATCATGGAAACCCTTCGGGTAGTTGAAAGTTACAAGTTACAAGTTACAAGTCGAAAGCGCGACGCCGGGGCGCGGTCGGCAGCGGTCAGACGCACCACTGCCTGCCCGCGTTGCAACTTTCAACTTGCAACTTTCAACTCTTACTTGGCGACATCCTCAAACAGCGCCTGCACGAATTCCTCGGCGTTGAACGGCCGCAGGTCTTCGAGCTGCTCGCCGACGCCTATAAAGCGGATCGGCAGGCCGGTGCGTTTGGCCAGGGCGAACAGGATGCCGCCCTTGGCGGTGCCGTCCAGCTTGGTCAGCACCAGGCCGGTGACGCCGGCGGTATCGCGGAATTCCTCGGCCTGGTTGATGGCGTTCTGGCCAGTGCCGGCATCCAGCACCAGCAACACCTCGTGGGGCGCCTCCGGCGACAGCTTCTTCATCACCCGGGTCACCTTGGAAAGCTCTTCCATCAGGTTGCCCCGGGTGTGCAGGCGGCCGGCGGTATCGGCGATCAGCACGTCGGCGCCGCGCGACTGGGCCGCCTGCACCGCGTCGTAGACCACGCTGGCGGAATCCGACCCGGTGTGCTGTGCGACCACCGGGATGCTGTTGCGCTCGCCCCACACCTGCAGTTGCTCCACGGCGGCGGCCCGGAAGGTGTCGCCGGCGGCCAGCATCACGCTCTTGCCCTCGGCCTTGAAGCGGCAGGCCAGCTTGCCGATGGTAGTGGTCTTGCCGACCCCGTTCACGCCCACCATCAGAATCACATAGGGCTTCTTGGAAGTGTCGATGTCCAGCGGCCGGTCCACGGGCTCCAGCAGTTGGCGCAGTTCCTCCTGGAGGGCTTCGTACAGGGCGTCCGCATGCACCAGCTCCTGGCGGCCGACCCGCTCGGTGAGATTGCCGATAATGGTGTCGGTGGCTTCCACGCCGACGTCCGCCACCAGCAGCTGGGTCTCGATCTCTTCGAAGATCTCGTCATCGATCTCCTTGGCGCCCACCAGCAGGTCCGCCAGGCCCTTGCCCAGGTTCTTGCTGGTTTTGCTCATGCCCTGCTTCATGCGTGTCCAGAAGCCGCCGTCGGCGTCGGCGTCGGGCTCGGCGGGCGCGGTCACCGGCTCACTGGCCGGGCGCGCGGGCACGGCCTCGGGCGCGGCTTCGGCCGGCTCGGGCTCGGACGGTTGTGGCTGCTTGCCGAACATGCGCGAGAACAGGCCGGCCTTTTTCTCGCCGCCGCGGGGTTCGTCGCCATGTGGTTCGTGGGCGCTGTCCTTGGCCGGGTCGCGATCGTCGTCGCGGGAAACTTCATCGTTCATGGTCAGTCGTATCCATCGGGTTGGGAGCCACCTGCGTGCCCTGATGGGTTAGGGTGGGAGCCCGGAAATGCCTTGCCCGCTCATCACGGGCGCGCGGCTATCCTACCATTGTCATTGCCGCCCGACATAAACAGCTTAGAGGAATGCGGATGAAACCACTGTTGATCGCCCTGGGGTTGAGCCTGATCACGCTCACCGCCCGTGCCGAACTGCCGACCCACGAATTTCAGCTCGACAATGGCCTGGACGTGCTGGTGCGGGAGGATCACCGGGCGCCGGTGATCACCGTCATGGTCTGGTTCAAGGCGGGCAGCATCGACGAGGCGCCCTATGAAACCGGGCTGGCCCATGTACTCGAGCACATGATGTTCAAAGGCAGTAAGCAGCTCGGCGCCGGCGAATTCTCGCGGCTGGTGGCGCGTTTCGGCGGCCGCGACAACGCCTTTACCAGCTATGATTTCACCGCCTACTTTCAGCAGTACGAGGCGTCCCGGCTGCCGCTGGCCCTGGAACTGGAGGCGGAGCGCCTAAAAAACCTGACCATCGACGACGAGGCCTTCCGCCGCGAGCTGCAGGTGGTCATGGAAGAGCGCCGCCAACGCATCGATGACAAGCCCGCGGCGCTGGCCTGGGAGAAATTCCAGGCGGTGGCCCGCCCCGGCACCGGTTACGCCCATCCGATCATCGGCTGGCGGGACCAGCTTGCACAGCTGCAGCCGGAGCAGGCACGCAGCTGGTATGAGCGCTTTTACGTGCCCGGCAACGCCACCCTGGTGATCGCCGGTGACGTGACCCTGGAGCAGGTACGTCCGCTGGTGGAAAAGTTCTTCGGCGATCTGCCCAAGGGCGAGACCCCGCCGCGTCCGGAGACCACGCTCAACCCGCCCCCCGGCGAACGGCGCATGACGCTGCGCCTGCCGGTACGGGTGCCGGCGCTGTATATGAGTTATAACGTGCCGTCGTTGACTACCGCCGGCCACCGGAAAGCGTTCTATGCCCTGACCATGCTGGGCGGCGTGCTCGATGGCGGCATCAGCGCCCGCATGGAAAGCAACCTGGTGCGCGGCCAGCGCGTTGCCGCCGGTGTCGGCGCCGGCTACGACGGCTTGCAGCGCGGCAACGGCACCTTCACGATCACCGCCACGCCAAACCCGGACGTAAGTCTCGACGAGCTGGAGGCGGCGATCAGAGCGGAGATCAAGAAGATCGCGGAACAACCGCCGAGCGCGGCGGAAATGGATCGAGTGCGTGCCGGTGTGCTGGCGGCGCAGATTTACCAGCGCGACTCGGTGATGGGCCAGGCCATGGAACTGGGCATCCTGTCGGTGCTCGGCCTGGACTGGCGGTTGGCCCAACAATTCGACGACAACCTGGAAGCGGTGACCCCCGAGCAGGTTCAACAAGCGGCACGCGATTGGCTGGTGGCGGAACGCAGCGCCGTGGCCCATGTGATTCCGGAGGGCGAAGAGTGATGCATTCAATGAAACGTTTGTCCGCCCCAGTGGCGGTTTGGGTGGCGGCTTTGTTGCTGGCCGGCTGCGCCGGCTTTCCCACCACCGCCGAACAGGTGCGCCAGGCGACGCCGGCGGCGCCGGAACTGGAGATTCAATCCTGGCGCACCGAGCAGGGCGCCAAGGTGTTGTTCGTGCCGTCGCCGGCACTGCCGATGCTCGACGTGCGCCTGGTGATGGACGCCGGTAGCGCCCGTGACGGCGACCTGCCCGGTGTGGCCGCGCTGACCAGCGCGCTGCTGGGTGAGGGCGCCAAGGGGCTGAGCGTGGACGAGATCGCCCGCGGTTTTGAGGATCGCGGCGCGCGCTTCTCCACCGGCAGTTACCAGGACATGGGGGTGATCAGCCTGCGCACCCTGTCGCGGCCCCGCTGGCGCAAGGACGCCGTGGATCTGCTGGCGCGGGTGATCGGCTCGCCCACTTTCCCGCAGGACGCCCTCGACCGGGTACGTACCAGCGCCTTGCAGGGGCTGAGGATGGAGAAGCAGGTGCCCGGGCCGCAGGTCGACAAGGCGTTCCAGCGCACCCTGTTCGGCGACCATCCCTATGGCCACCCGGAGTCGGGTACCCTGGAAAGCCTGCCCGAGATCGAGCGGTCGGATCTGCGCGCCTTCTACCAGCGCTATTACGCCGCCGGCAACGCGGTGATCGCGCTGGTCGGGGATATCGACCGCGGGCAGGCCGAAGCCATCGCCGGCCAGCTCAGCGCCGCGTTGCCGCGCGGCGATGCGGCGCCGGCGCTGCCGCGCGCCGAACGCCTCGAAGAGCGCGTCACCAAGCACCTCGATTTTCCCTCCAATCAGACCCACATTCTGATCGGCAATCAGGCCACCTGGCGCGGCAACCCGGACCATGTACCGCTGTACGTGGGCAATTACATCCTGGGCGGCGGGGGCTTCGCCTCGCTGCTGACGCAAAAAGTGCGCGAGGAGAAAGGCTTCGTTTACGGCATCTCCAGCTACTTCAAGCCGATGGCCGCCGGCGGCCCGTTCATTCTTCAGTTGCAAACCGCCAACGATAACGCCGACCAGGCGTTGGGTTTGTCCATGGGGATCTTGCGCGATTTCATCGAGAACGGCCCCACCGAGGCGCAACTGGAAGCCGCCAAGGCGAACATTCTTGGCAGCCGGGCACTGGCAACCGCCGACAATAGCGATATCATCGGCCAGCTCGGCGCCATCGGCTTTTATGACTTGCCACTGGATTACCTGCAGCGCTTCCACCGCCAGGTGGAGGCGGTGACCGCGGCGGACATCCGCGCGGCGTTCCAGCGCGCATTGGACGCCGACCGGCTGGCGATCGTCAGCATCGGCCCGCGGGCGCCGGCGGTACCCCAATCATCGGACGGTCAATGAAGGCAAGAGGCAAAACCAGCAAGGGGCAAGTACGCATCATCGGTGGCGAGCGGCGCGGCCATCGGCTCCATTTCGTGGATCAGCGCGGCGACCTGCGCCCGTCTTCGGATCGTATGCGCGAAACCTTGTTCAATTGGCTTCAGGCGGAGCTGCCCGGCGCCCGGGTGCTGGATCTGTTCGCCGGCTCCGGTGCGCTGGGTGCCGAAGCCCTGAGCCGTGGCGCGGCCCACGCCCAGTTGGTGGAGAAAAAACGTGATCGCTGCGCGGATCTCACTCGCCAGTTGACGCCGTTGTTCGGTGATCGGGTGCGGGTTCAATGCGCCGACGCACTCAAATGGCTGGACCGCTGTGTGGATCGCTTTGACCTGGTGTTTATCGATCCGCCCTATGATCTGGGCCTGGCGGCGCCGGCCTGCCAAGCGCTGGAGACGCTCGGGCTGTTGAAACCCGAGGCACGAATTTACGTGGAATCGCGGCGTCACGACGCGGCGCCGGCGGTGCCCGAATCCTGGGAGCGGCTGCGCGAGAAAGACGGCGGTGACGTGCGCGCCCAGCTTTA
>DASUNW010000189.1:0-16247 GCA_036276955.1 Alcanivorax sp.
AGGCGATCGCGCCGACGGCGTCTATAACCTGTTCGAAGGCGAAGCGGACGTGCTGGTGGACGAGGTGGTGGTGGGCCGGGTCGGCCAGGGCGAGGTGCTGGGCGCCATCGCGGTGCTCACCGGCGCGCCCCGCGGCGCCACCGTGCGCGCCCGCAGCCGCTGCTCGGCAATGCATATCCCCAGCGACGGCTTCCACCATCTGATCCGCTCCAAGCCGTCACTGATACACGGCCTGATGACCGACATGGCGCGCCAGATCACCGAACTCAACGCTCAGGTGGTGGCGCTTTCTCCGCGCACACCGGACAGCCCGGGTCCTTCTTGAAGGCCACCTCGCGCCAGCTCAGGGTGCGTCCGTCGAAGAGTCTCAGCAGCGGCGCCACCGGGGTACCGGTGAGCAGATGGATGGCGAGCAACGCCTGCAGAGTGCCCACGGTGCCCACCACCGGGCCCAGGATGCCGGCCTCGCTGCAAGCCAGGTCGCCGTCGGTGCCGGCACCGTAGACGCAGGCGTAGCAGGCGCTGTCCGGCCGGCGCAGGTCGAACACCGCGAGCTGGCCGTCCAGACGGATGGCGGCGCCGCTGATCAGCGCGGTGCGCTGCGCGACGCAGGCGGCGTTGACCGCCTGGCGGGTGGCGAAGTTGTCGCTGCAATCCAGTACCAGGTCCACGTCCAGCAAAAGCTGGTCCAGCCAGGCCGTGTCGGCGCGGGCGGCATAGGGCTCAACGTGGACATCCGGGTTGAGCGCGCGCAACTGGGACGCCAGCGCCTCGGCCTTGCCGTCACCCACTTGGTTGTCGCGGAAAGCAACCTGACGGTGCAGGTTGCTGCGGTCGACCCGATCGTCGTCCACCAGCCGCAGGCGCCCCACCCCGGCGCCGGCCAGATACAGCGCGGCCGGGCTGGCCAGCCCGCCGCATCCCACCAGCAAGACGGTGGCGCCGGCCAGCGCCCGCTGGCCGTCGAGATCGAATTCCCCGAGCAGCAGTTGCCGGCTGTAGCGCAGCAACTGGTCGTCGTTGAGGGCGTCGCCGTGATAGTCAGACATGGCCCAAGGTTACCCTGTCCCGGCCTTCCAGGTCCTGCCGGGTGGTCACGTCCTGGAAACCACGCTCGCCCAACAGAGTGCGCACCGCGCCGCCCTGGTCAAAGCCGTGTTCCAGCACCAGCCAGCCGCCCGGCGCCAGAGTGTCGTGGGCCTGGGCGGCGATCACGCGCAGGTCGGCCAGGCCGTGGTCGTTGGCGGCCAGCGCCGAACGGGGTTCGAAGCGCAGGTCGCCCTGCTGCAGATGGTCGTCCGCCGGGTCGATGTAGGGCGGATTGCTGACAATCAGATCGAAGGGGCCGGCGAGGCCATCGAGCCAGTCGCAGCACACCAGTGTGACCCGGGCACCCAGGCGCTCGCCGTTGTCGCGCGCCACCATCAGGGCCGGCCGACTGGCGTCGGTCAGGGTCACGGTCCAGGTCGGGCGTTCCAGTGCCAGGGTGACGCCGATGGCACCGCTACCGGTGCCCAGGTCCACCGCCCGCAACGGCGTGTCGGGCAGGGTTTCCAGCACCGCTTCCACCAGGGTTTCGGTGTCCGCACGCGGGATCAGGGTGTGCGGACTGACCAGGAAAGGCCGGCCGAAGAATTCGCGCTCACCGGTGAGATGGGCCACCGGTTCGCCCTGGGCGCGGCGTGTCACCAGCGCCAGGAAAACGCGTTGCTGGCTGTCGCTGAGAGTGCGTTCCGGCCAGGTGCGCAGGTAGGTGCGCGATTCGCCGATCACGCGGCAAAGCAGCAGCTCCGCGTCCAGGCCCGGACTCGGCGAGGCGGCCAGCTGTTCGCGGGCCTGGCGCAGGGCGTCGTCGAGTCGCACCGCGACCGCCTAGCCCTGCCCGTCGGCGAGGGCGGCGAGCTGGCCGGCCTGATACTCGGCCAACAGAGCACCGATCACCTCGTCCAGGTCGCCGGCGACGATCTCGTTGAGCCGGTACAGGGTCAGGTTGATGCGATGGTCGGTGAGCCGGCCCTGGGGGAAATTATAGGTGCGGATGCGTTCGGAACGGTCCCCGGAGCCGACCATGGATTTGCGTTCCGCGGCCTGCTCGGCGTGGGCGGCGCTCTCGCGGGCGTCGAGCAATTTGGCCTTGAGCAGCGACATGGCCTTGGCCTTGTTTTTGTGCTGGCTGCGCTCGTCCTGACATTCCACCACCACGCCGGTGGGCAGGTGCGTCAGGCGCACCGCCGAGTCGGTGGTATTGACGTGCTGGCCGCCGGCGCCGGAAGACCGGTAGGTGTCGATGCGCAGGTCTTCGTTGCGAATCTCGATGTCGCCGGCGTCTTCCGCCGCCGCCAGCACCGCCACGGTGCAGGCGGAGGTGTGGATGCGGCCCTGGGACTCGGTGGCCGGCACCCGTTGTACGCGGTGGGCACCGGACTCAAATTTGAGGCGGGAGTAAACGTCGTCGCCGGCCACCTGGGCGATCACTTCTTTATAGCCGCCGTGCTCGCCTTCGCTGGCGCTGACGATGTCCACTTTCCAGCCGCGCTGGTCGGCATAGCGGGCGTACATCTTGAACAGATCGCCGGCGAACAGTGCCGCCTCGTCGCCGCCGGTGCCGGCGCGGATCTCCAGATACACATCGGCGCCGTCACGGGGATCCCTGGGCAGCATCAAGCGCTGTAATTCTTCATCCAGTTCCTCGATGCGCTGCTGGGCGTGGCGCGCTTCTTCCTCGCCCATTTCACGCATTTCCGGATCGCTGTCATTGAGCAGGGCGCGCGCGCTGTGCAGTTCCTCTTCGCTGGCCCGGTAGGCCCGAAAGGCCTTCACCACCGCTTCCAGCTCGGCGTACTCCTTGGACAGGCTCCGGAATTGCTTCTGATCGGCAATGATCTGCGGATCGGAAAGCAGGCCGCTGACCTCCTCGAACCGTTCCATCAGTTTTTCCAGTTTGCCGTTCAGCGATGCTTGCATTGGATTCCCGTTATTCCTTATCGGCTTGCGAGTCGTCCAGGTCTTCCTGGTCGAGCAGTATTTCCCGCGCCATGGCGAGGGCTTCGGCGCGGCCTTCGGCCGCCAGCCGGCGCAGACCGACGCTCGGCTGATGCAGCCATTTATTCACCAGGCTGTGCTTGAAGCGACGCAGCACCTCTTCCGGGTCGCCGCCTTTTTCCAACTGCGCCAGCGCCCGCTGCAGTTCCTGGTCGGCCAGCTCGGTGCGCTGGCGCCGGTAGTCACGCAGCACGCCCACCGCCCGTTGTTCGCGGCGGCTGCGATGGTGGCGGTGAATCGCTTCCTCGATCAGAGCGCCGGCCTGCTCGGCGGCTTCCTGTCGGGCGCGGACGTTTTCCTGAATCGCCTCCTGGAGATGATCCACGGTGTACAGGTAAACGTCGTCCAATTCTCCCACCTCCGGTTCGATGTCCCGTGGCACCGCGATATCCACCATGAACATCGGCCGGTGCCGGCGGCGCTTGAGCGCCCGCTCCACGGTGCCCTTGCCCAGCACCGGCAACGGCGAGGCGGTGCAGGAGATAACAATGTCGGCATGCTCCAGAGCCACCGGCAATTCCTGCAGGCCGATGCCGCGCCCGCCCACCTGGGCGGCCAGTTCGTCGGCACGCGCCTGGGTGCGGTTGGCGATCACGATCTCGTGCACCTGTTGCTCTTCCAGGTGGCGGGCCACCAGCTCGATCATTTCGCCGGCGCCGATCAACAGGGCGCGGCTTTGTTTCAGGTCGGCGAAGATATGCCGCGCGAACGATACCGCCGCGTAAGCCACCGACACCGGATTGGCGCCGATACCGGTTTCCGTGCGGATCCGCTTGGCCACCGAGAACACGTCCTGAAACACCCGGCCCAGCTCGCCGTTGATAAGACCGGCTTCGTGGGCGCGGGCATAGGCGTCGCGCATCTGACCGAGAATCTGCGGCTCGCCGAGGACCATGGAATCCAGGCCGCCGGCCACCCGCATGATGTGCTCGAGGGCTTTTTCGTCACGGTGGGTGTAAAGAACCCGGCGCAGAGTGTCCACCGGCATGCGCCGGGCGCGCGCCAGCCAGGCACCGAAATCCGGTGTCTCGCCGTCGACCAGGCAATACACTTCGGTACGGTTGCAGGTGGACAGCAAGGCCGCTTCGCGGATACCGGGGAGATCGCGCAGGGCAATCAGGGCGTCGTCCGCTTGAGCGGCGGAAAATGCCAACTGCTCGCGCAGCTCCACATCCGCGGTGGTGTGATTAACGCCGACTGCGATGAGATTCATAAGAAATGACGACGACCCGATGGGGTTAGGCCCTGATACGCGCAAGGGTGACGCATTTTGCGCGAAAGCGCCCGGCAAAACAACGTTACCCCCGCCCTTGGGACCGGCGCGCGCCTGTGCGATAGTAGCGCCTCAATGTCCTTTGATAGTCAGCCGATGAAATCACGCCCGTCGCTCCTCGCCGCCGCCCTGCTGACCCTGGCCGGCTGCTCGCAAATGCCGTCGCCACCGCAAAACACCGCCCCGGCCGCGCCGCCCCGGGATTTGCCGCCGATCGAGTACGACGGCGAAACCCTGGGCGACCTGTTGGTGGCGGAAAGTGCCGCCCAGCGGCAAAGCCTGCGGGTCACCTTGGCCTATTACGCGCGGGCAGCGGAAACCACCCACGACCCGGAAATCATGAGTCAGGCCACCAAACTGGCGACCTATCTGGAAGAGCACCAACAGGCACGGCATCTGGCCGGGCTGTGGCTGCGACGCCAGCCCGACAACGCGGATGCCCTGCGCCTGGCCGCGCTCGCCGATATTCAGCTCGACCGCCCGGAACAGGCCGCCGAATCCATTGACCGGCTGCTCGCCGTGCACGGTAGCGAAGCGCTGATACCGCTGGTAGCGGAAGCACGCAACCTGGACGAAGACGAAAACCAGCGGCTGCTGGAGGCGCTGTCCAGGCTGGCGGAACGCTACCCGGAGCAAGCCCCGCTCTGGTATGCCCGGGCTCTGGACCGGCGCCAGCAAGGCGACCTGGAAGCTGCTTTGGAGGCCGTGGACTCCGCTCTGGACCAGGATCCGGACCACCGCGAAGCCCGGCTGCTGCGCACCCAGATCCTGTTTGAACAGGGGCGTCGGGACAAAGCACTGGGCGAGCTTCGCGACATCGTCGACGAGGCCCCCGAGGCGCGCCGCCCGCGCGTCGCCTATGTGCGCCTGCTGCTGGCCGCCGGCCGTTACGACCAGGCCAGCGAGCAACTGACCTCCCTGGCCGAACAAAACCCCCAGGACCTGGACCTGCAGTACTCCCTGGCGCTGCTGGCGTTGGAATCCGGCGCCATGGATTCCGCCGAAGAGATTCTGCAGCGACTGCTGAGCCAGGGCTACCGCCCCAATGAAATGCGCCTGCACCTGGGCCAGGCGGCGGAGCAGCGCGGTGATAGCAAAGGCGCCATCGACTACTACTTGAAAGTAAAAGGCGGCGAGAGCCTGCAGGCCCAGGTTCAGGCCGCCCGGCTTATGTATCGGGAAGGCCGCGGCGAGCAGGCCCATGCGCTGATCACCAGCCTGACCCACCAATACCCGGAACAGGCCACCTTGTTGTGGATCAGCGAGGCCGACATGCGCGCCGCCAACGGCGACCCGGAATCCGCCCTGGCGCTGCTCGACCGGGCGCTACGGACGGCCCCGGACAACCCGGAACTGCTCTATGCCCGGGCGATGACCGCCGGCAGCCTGGAAAACTACCAGGCCATGGAAGCGGACCTGCGGCGGGTGTTGGAACAGCAACCCGACGACCCCGCCGCACTGAATGCACTGGGCTACACCTGGGCGGATCAGGGCGTGCATCTGGAACAGGCCTACGAGATGATCCACCGGGCCCTGGAGCAACAACCCAACGACCCGGCGATTCTCGATTCCATGGGCTGGGTGCTGTACCGGCTGGGCCGCCCGGAAGACGCGCTGCCGTTCCTGCGCCGCGCCCACGCCCAATTCCCCGACCCGGAAGTGAGCGCCCATTTGGGTGAAGTGCTGTGGGTGCTGGGCGAAGAAGACGACGCCCGCCGGGTCTGGGCGACCGCGCTGGAACAAAGCCCCGAAGCCGAGCAGATACTGGAAACCCTGCAACGCCTGGAGGTAACCCTGTGAGCAACGCGAGACGTTTTTGGTGGCTGCCCCTGGTGCTGCTTGTGAGCGCCTGCCAACAAACACCGCCGGCCCCCACGGACTTCACCCGCGCCGATCAGATCCAGCGTTGGGAAATGAGCGGCAAGCTCGGCTACCGCACCGCCGACGACGGCGGCTCCGCCAGCTTCGACTGGCAGCAGGCGCCGCGCTACGGGGAAATCCGTTTCTCCGGCCCACTCGGCTTCGGCAGCGCGGAACTGACCTGGCAGCCGGGCATGGCGCGTCTGGAAACCGCCCAGGGCGAATGGCAGGCGCGCACCCCCGGCGAGCTGGCCTGGCACCTGACCGGCTTCTGGCTGCCGGTGTCGGCGCTGGAATACTGGAGCCGGGGCCTGGTGTGGCCGGGCGCGCCGGCACAGTCGGATCAGAACGACGACGGCCAGCTCAGTCGCCTGACACAACTGGGCTGGGAGCTGGAATTCGACCGCTACCAGAACGTCGGCCGGGTGGCGCTGCCCCATCGCATCAAGGCCCGCCAGGGGGCCGACAGCTTCACCCTGCTGATCCGCGAATGGCGGCCGTTGCCCACGCAGCCCTGACCATGGCCCCGTTCTCACTGCCGGCGCCGGCCAAACTGAACCTGTTTCTGCATATCACAGGCCGGCGGCCGGACGGCTACCACCTGCTGCAGACCCTGTTCGTGTTGCTGGACCACGGCGACACCCTGGATTTCGAGCCCGCCGAGACCCTGAGCTTGCGTTGCGACAACCCGGAGCTGCCCGTCGACGACGGCAACCTGGTGTTGCGCGCCGCCCGCCTGCTGCAGCGGGAAAGCGGCTACCAGGGCGGCGCGCGCCTGCATCTGCGCAAACAATTGCCCGCCGGTGGCGGCGTGGGCGGTGGCTCCTCCGATGCGGCCACCGCGTTGTGGGGGCTGAACCTGCTCTGGGGCCTGGACCTGGATGTGGACACCCTGGCGCGGCTGGGCCTGAGCCTGGGCGCGGACGTGCCGGTGTTCGTGCGCGGTCGCAACGCCTGGGCGGAAGGGGTGGGCGAGCGTCTGCAAGTCGTTGAATTGCCGGAACTATGGTTTCTGGTGGTCGATCCCGGAGTGTCCGTTCCGACCGCTCGAATTTTCGGCGACGGGGAATTGACAAGGCACACCCCCGCCATTACATTACCGGCCTCGCTTGGGGCGGCCACTTTCGAGGCCTTTCTCAATGAAGGGCGGAACGACTGCGAAGTCGTGGCCCGGCGCCTTTTTCCCGCCGTGGATAAAGCGCTCGATTGGCTCCAAAGCGAAGCGGGTAA
The DNA here is from genome assembly GCA_036276955.1 of Alcanivorax sp. GTDB lineage: Bacteria > Pseudomonadota > Gammaproteobacteria > Pseudomonadales > Alcanivoracaceae > Alloalcanivorax. The sequence goes on from DASUNW010000189.1 coordinate 7,406, forward strand.
CGCCCGCATGACCGGTACCGGCGCTTGTTGTTTCGCACACTTCGCCAACCAGCAAGACGCACGCGACCTACTGCGGCGCTTGCCGGAATACTGGACAGCTTTTGTGGCTCGAAGCACTGAAATCTCACCTCTCCATGAGGCACTGGCGACGCTTCGAGCCAGACAGAATTCAGGGCCGGCGTGACACGCCACCTGAGCAAGTTAGTGTTGGGGTATAGCCAAGTTGGTAAGGCAGCGGGTTTTGATCCCGTCATTCCCAGGTTCGAGTCCTGGTACCCCAGCCATTCTTTCCGTAAGGACAAACCCTAAATTCATTACTTGAAAGCCAGGGGACGCCAGTGTCCAAACTCGTTATTTTCGCCGGCAACGCCAATCCTGAACTGGCCGAGTCCATGGCCAACCAGATCAATATCCCCCTCGGCGATGCCGACGTCGGCATTTTTAGCGACGGCGAAGTGGCCGTGGACATCCAGGAAAACGTGCGCGGCAAGGACGTGTTCATCGTCCAGTCCACCTGCAAGCCCACCAACAACAACCTGATGGAACTGCTGGTGATGGCGGACGCCCTGCGGCGCTCTTCCGCCGGCCGCATCACCGCCGTGATCCCCTACTTCGGTTACGCGCGCCAGGATCGCCGGGTGCGTTCCGCTCGAGTACCGATCACCGCCAAGGTGGTCGCCGACATGATCACCGCCGTGGGCATCGACCGGGTGGTGACCGTGGACCTGCACGCCGACCAGATCCAGGGCTTCTTCGACATCCCGGTGGACAACGTCTACGGCACGCCGCTTTTCGTGGCCGACATCGAGCGTCAGAAGCACGACGACCTGATGGTGGTCAGCCCGGACGTGGGCGGCGTGGTCCGTGCCCGCGCCCTGGCCAAGCAGCTCAACGACGCCGACCTGGCGATCATCGACAAGCGCCGCCCCAAGGCCAACGAATCCCAGGTGATGCACATCATCGGTGAAGTGGAAGGCCGCACCTGCGTGCTGGTGGATGACATCGTCGACACCGCCGGCACCCTCTGCAAAGCCGCTCAGGCCCTCAAGGACCACGGCGCCGCCAAAGTGATCGCCTACTGCACCCACCCGGTGCTGTCCGGCCCGGCGATCGACAACATCAGTAACAGCGCCATGGATCAGCTGGTGGTCACCGACACCATCCCGCTGTCCGAGCAGGGCCGCCAGTGCGACAAGATCCGCGTGTTGCGCCTCGCTCCGATGCTGGCGGAGACCATCCGCCGGGTGAACAACGAAGAGTCGTTGTCCGCGATGTTCGACCGCCTGGAACTGGTGTAGGCCGGGGATTTCCGGCATAATCCGCCCCCTCCCCGTTCCGGGGACGCCCGTTTCGGGCTTATCGCAACCTTTTCGGTGCGCCTGGTCGCGGGGTGCCGGAGAGCATACTGGAGACAGGACCATGTCCAACGAATTCGAATTGACCGCTGAAAGCCGCAGCGATACAGGGAAAGGTGCGAGCCGCCGCCTGCGTCGTCTGCACGGTCGCGTACCGGCCATTATTTATGGCGGCCACGCCGACCCCGTGATGGTGTCACTGGAAACCCGTGAGCTGAAAAAAGCCTTGGAAACCGAGGCGTTCTACAGCCACATTCTGACGCTGAAGCTGGACGGCAAGAAGCAGCAAGCGGTTCTGCGCGATCTGCAGCGCGACCCGGCCCGCGGCTTCCCGATCCACGCCGACTTCATGCGTGTGGAAGCCGGCCATGAAATCACCATGACCGTGCCGCTGCACTACACCAACGAAGAAGCCTGCATCGGTGTTAAGAAGCAAGGCGGCGAAATCCACCGCAATATTTCCGAAGTGGAAATCAGCTGTCTGCCCAAGCATCTGCCGGAATACATCGAGGTGGATCTGATCGCCGTGGAACTGGACCAGGTGTTGCACCTGTCCGACATCAAGCTGCCCGCCGGCGTGACGCTGACCCAGCTGGCTTACGGTGAAGACCACGACCAGCCCATCGTCGCCGTGCACGCACCGAAAGTGCGTGCCAGCGAAGACGATGCGGACGAAGACGATCAGCAAGCCGGCTCGAAAGACGGCGAAGAGAAGCCCTCCGAAGACTGAGTGCAATGATGGCGGAACCGGTACGACTGATCGTGGGCCTGGGCAATCCAGGCCCCGAATACGACGCCACCCGCCACAATGCCGGAGTCTGGTATGTGGATGCCCTGGCCCGTGCCCAGGGCATCTTTCTCAACGAAGACAAGAAATACTTCGGTGCCACCGGCACCTTCACCTTTGAAGGCGAAACCATCCGCCTGCTGGTGCCCACCACCTATATGAACCGCAGCGGCCAATCCACCTCGGCCCTGGCGAACTTCTTCAAGATTCCCGTGACACAAATGCTCGTGGCCCACGATGAACTGGACCTGCCCCCCGGCGTGGCCCGCTTCAAGCAGGGCGGCGGACACGGCGGCCACAACGGTCTGCGCGATATCGTTGCCCGCCACGGCAACAGCAAGGACTTCTATCGTCTGCGTCTCGGCATCGGCCATCCGGGCAGCGCCCAGCTGGTCACCCCCCATGTGCTCAACAAACCCTCCGCCGCCGACCGCGAGCTGATCGAACGGGCCATCGACGAAGCGGTGCGTTTCACACCGGATATGCTGCGCGGCGAATTCAGCCACGCCATGAACGGCCTCAACGGCTTCCGCGCCTGAGCCAGGCTCACCGATCCTCGGCGTAACGCGCCAGCACCCATTGTCCGGCCGGTCGGGTGCGTAGATCATCTAACTGTTTTTGCAGCGCGGCGGGCAGCGTGCCCTCCTCGAATATGTCCCAGGGCGTGCCGACCGGGCTGACCAGCGGCGCCAGCAGGCCGGCGGCGGTGATGTCCGCCAGGGTCAGACGCTCGCCCACCAGATAGCGGCCGTTACCGCGCTGCAATGTCTGCTCCACCAGAGCCAGCCCTTCTTCCAAACGCAGCCCCGAATGGGCCACCGCCTTGGGCTCAATGCGGTACAGGCGGCGCACCCCTTCCCGGGTCATCGGCGCCAGCACTTTTTGCACCGGTGACGGCAACCGGTAAGGGTCGAGCATGGCGTCCATCACTTCCGGGCGGTCGATAATCTGGCCGTACAGCCAGCGCCGCATGTGAACCGCGACCCGGTCGAGCTGCTGTTCGAGCTCGATCACCCGGGCACGGGACTCGGCGTCCTTGGGGATCAGCGACCGCTCCGGATAGTGTTTTTCCAGGTAATAAGCGATTTTCGTGGAGTCCCCCACCACCCGCTGGCCGTCACGCAACACCGGCAGGGTGTTGATGCGCGCCATCCACTGGGTGCGCAGCCGGTGCGGCCCGGGCAGCAGGTTTCGGGTTCGGTACGGCAGGCCTTTGTGGTCGAGCTGCCAGCGGGATTTCTCGCAGTAATGGGAAATCGGGAATTGGTAGAGGATGCGTTCGGTCATGGTGTCCTTCCCTCCTTAACCCGGCCAGTCTAGCGGCGCGCCGGGCGGGGCTGAGCGGCGGCAGCGCCCCTCGGGGCCGGCTCCCTGGCAACCTGACGGCCGTCGCCTGTCGCATTTTGGCCCGCGCTTGAGTAGCATTGCGCCCTCGAAAACGGAGGTGCAGTTATGGGTATTCAGTGCGGTATCGTGGGCCTGCCCAATGTGGGCAAATCCACCCTTTTCAACGCCTTGACCAAGGCCGGCATCGACGCCGAGAACTTCCCGTTCTGCACCATTGAGCCGAACACCGGCGTGGTCCCGGTGCCGGACCCGCGGCTGGACAAGTTGTCGGCGATCGTCAATCCGGAGAAGGTGATCCCGGCGACCATGGAATTCGTCGACATCGCCGGGCTGGTGGCGGGCGCGTCCAAGGGCGAAGGCCTGGGCAACCAGTTCCTCGCCAACATTCGCGACACCGACGCCATCGCCCATGTGGTGCGCTGCTTCGACGATGAAAACGTCATTCACGTGGCCGGCAAGGTATCACCGCTGGATGACATCTCGGTGATCAACACCGAGCTGGCGCTGGCCGACATGGACTCCGTGGACCGCGCCCTGCAGCGCGCCCAGAAAGCCGCCAAGGGCCAGAACAAAGAGGCCCAGGCGCTGATCCCGGTGCTGGAAAAACTGCTGCCGCTGCTCAACGAGGGTGAGCCCGCCCGCGCCGCCAACCTCAGCGACGACGAGCGCAAGGCGATTCGCAGCCTCAACCTGCTCACCCTCAAGCCCACCATGTACATCGCCAACGTGGAAGAGGACGGCTTCGACAACAACCCGTTGCTGGACCTGGTGCGCGAGCAGGCGGCCAAGGAAAACGCCTCGGTGGTGCCGATCTGCGCCAAGATCGAATCGGAAATCGCCGAACTGGACGATGAAGAGAAAGCCGACTTCCTCGCCGACCTGGGCATGGAAGAGCCCGGCCTCAACCGGGTGATCCGCGCCGGCTACGAGCTGCTCGGCCTGCAGACCTACTTCACCGCCGGCAAGAAGGAAGTGCGCGCCTGGACCGTCAAGATCGGCGCCACCGCGCCGCAGGCGGCCGGCGTGATCCACACCGACTTCGAGAAGGGCTTTATCCGCGCGCAAACCATCGCCTACGACGATTACGTCGCAGGCAACGGCGAACAGGGCGCCAAGGAAGCCGGCAAAATGCGCGCCGAAGGCAAAGAGTATGTGGTCAAGGACGGTGACGTGCTGAACTTCCTGTTCAACGTCTGACACACCGATCCCGGAGGGCGGGGCATGGCTTCCGACACGCAAAAAGGCACCGCCCTCGCCCTGCTCGCCAGCGCCCAATGGGGCGCCACCGGCATCTGGGTGGCGTGTTGGCGTTCGCCGGTCTGGCGGTGGTGTTGCTGAGCGGGCCCGCCACGGCATCGGCCGACGGTGATGAGCGATGGATCGGCGATGCCTGCGGTCTCGGGGCGGCGCTGATGATGGCCCTGTACTCCCAGGCCGGCAGCCGTCTGCAGGGTCAGGGCTGGAGCGTGGTGCTGATCGGCTGCGGGCTCGGCGAGGCGCTCGGTTGGCATCACCTGCTGGGTGCGCCGCTGCTGCTTGCCGGCGTGTACCTGACGCTGCCCCGCGAACCACGCCGCTAGCGGCAGATACGGAAGCCCCTCAGGCCCAGGTGGAAGTGATCCGCGTGGGCCTGGTTGTAATCCGGCCCGAGGACGGTGCCGAAATACTCACAGGCCTGATTTTTCAGACTGCGCAGGAATGCCGCTTTATCGCCTTCACCGTTCCAGTCGTCCTGCACCGAAATGCGGGTGCCGTCGGCCAGCGTCAGCGCCGCGAGATCCAGCGCCGAGGCGGTGGCGTGGTCGCTGCGCCGGCCTTCTTCGCGGTTATAAATGTTGCGGCAGGAGAAGGTGCCGTAGTGCCACACCGTGTGCACCGGCTGGCCGAACCGTTCGCGGGCGGCGGGCTGCATGCCGTGGCGTTCGAACATCACCCAGGCCATCGCCAGCGGGCAACGGGCCACGAAGCTGTTGTTGAACGCCACGCCGGTGCGGCGCACCCGCACTACATTGGTCAGCGGGCAGCTCTCCACCGGCGTGTAGTCCTCCAACGGCAAATGGTCGAGGGCGTCCTCCGGCGCGGTGCCTAATGCGTCCAGACAGGCCTGCGGGCGATCCTCCAGCCGCGACAACTTCCAGCCGGTCACCGGCGTCACCGGGTCGGTGACGTGCAGCGGCATAAAGGGGTTCCAGTGGCGGGGCAAGGACCACCACTGCTGGTGCAGGCCGAGCACGAACAACGGCGCCGCGATCAGCAGCACCAGCACAAGGATTTGGGAGAGACGTTTCATTGAGGGTCAGTCTGCCAGCCCGGCGGCGCTCTGGCAGGCTGCGTTACGGTCTTTTACGGTTGCCGGCGCCGAACCTTTCTACGAAGCTCGGTTTTTGTGGGAGCTTGTTGGTGGCGCCGTTAGAAATGTCTCTGGCATCCTGCCGGGAGCTTCGCTCCCTTTCGCGGGCGGGGCCCGCTCCCACAAAGCCACACTCCGGATTGTGGTGTCAGTCGGTGCCGCCGCGCGCCTTCACCGGCTCGAAGTCCTCGGCGTTCAGCTCGGGCAGCTTCTCGTCGCAGCCCTGGATGCCCTGACGCTTGAGGTTGTCGCACACCCGGTCGAGCTTGCCGTCCACGGCGTGCATGTGGTCCAACAGGGCTCCGATCGCCTCGGCCACCGGGTCGGGCATGTCGTTGCTGACACCGTAGGCCTGGAAGCCGATTTTCTCGGCCATTTCCTGGCGGTTCTTCTCCTGCTCGGTCACCGGCCGGCCGATCACCCGGCCGGGAATGCCGACCACGGTAGCGCCCTCCGGCACCTCCTTGGTGACCACCGAGTTGGAACCGATCTTGGCGTTCTTGTGCACCGTGAACGGGCCCAGCACCTTGGCGCCGGCACCGACCACCACACCGTCTTCCAAGGTCGGGTGGCGCTTGCCTTTGTCCCAGCTGGTACCGCCCAGGGTGACGCCGTGGTACAGCGTCACGTCGTCGCCGATTTCCGCGGTTTCGCCGATCACCACGCCCATGCCGTGGTCGATGAAAAAGCGCCGGCCGATCTTGGCGCCGGGGTGGATTTCGATGCCGGTGAGCCAGCGGCTGAAGGTGGACAGCAGGCGCGCCAGTTGCTTGGCGTTACGCAGCCACAGCCAGTGCGCCAGGCGATGGAACAGCACCGCGTGCAAGCCCGGGTAGTTGAGCAGCACCTCCAAGGTGTTGCGGGCCGCCGGGTCACGACTGAAAACCGATGCGATGTCCTCTTTCACTTGCTTGAACATAATTACCTCTGACTGGTCCCCGGCTCGTCCTCGCCGGGGGTGTCCACCGTCGCCTGGCGAGCGGCCTGCTTCTGTATCGCCACCAGCGTACCGCGCAGGATACTGATTTCCATTTTGTCCGGACGGGCGCGCAGGAACAATCGCCGCATACGCGTCATCACCTGGCCGGGCTGCTCCACGTTCAGGAAGCCGCTTTCCGTCATCACCTGTTCCAGGTGATCGAGGAAGCCGGCCACCGCCTGGTTGCTGGCCGGCGGCTCATCCCAGAACATTTCCGGCAACGGCATCGCCTCGCGCCGGGCGCGGGCCTCCGGCAAATCCGCGTCCTCGCCGACCAGGGCGAGGCGCAGCTCATAGGCGATCAACTGCACCGCCGAGGCCACGTTGAGCACGCCGTAGTCCGGGTTGGCGGGCACGGTGACGTGCAGGTTGCAGCGGCGCAGTTCGTCGTTGGTGAGGCCACGGTCCTCGCGGCCGAACAGCACCGCGATGCGGGTGCTGTCCGGCTCGCGCTGCAACTGCGCGCTCAACTGGCGCGGCGTCAGGCAGGGCCAGGGAATACGGCGCTGGCGCGCGCTGGTGCCGATCACCAGGGTGGCGCCGTCCAGGGCCTCGTCCAGGTTGGTGCAGACACGGGCGGCGCTGAGCACGTCACCGGCGCCGGAGGCACGGGCGGTGGCCTCGGCGCTGGGGTACACCGCCGGGCTGACCAGGCGCAGGTCCGCCAGCCCCATGGTCTTCATGGCGCGGGCGGCGGCGCCGATGTTGCCGGGGTGCGTGGTTTCCACCATCACCACGCGCACATTCTCTAACATGAGGTATCCGAATCCGGGAATTGAGAGCGCGCTAGTCTAGCAGATTCTGATCTGCCCTCCTCCCTCCGGCTCTGTTACAATCCGCCTCCCGAAACGCCCGCCGGCTCCGCCTCACCGGGTGATCGCGCTCTTTGAACCCGACAGGATGATTGCATGCACGCGCCGCAAGTGAACATTGCCCTGCGAGCCGCCCGCCAGGCCGGCAACCTGATCCGCCGCGCGGCGGAGAACAACGACCCTCTAACCGTGGATCGGAAGGCCGCCAACGACTTTGTCACCCAGGTGGACCGGGCCGCGGAAGCACGCATCGTCGACGCCATCCGCAAAGCCTATCCCGAGCACGGCATCCTCGCCGAGGAAAGCGGCGAACAGCCGGGCACCGGCGCCGGCGCCGATTACCTGTGGGTGATCGACCCGCTGGACGGCACCACCAACTTCATCCACGGCCTGCCCCAGTACGCCGTGTCCATCGCTCTGAAAGTAAAAGGGAAGGTGGAGCATGCGGTGGTCTACGACCCGCTGCGCGAGGAGGAATTTACCGCCAGCCGGGGCCGCGGCGCGGCGCTCAACGGACGCCGACTGCGGGTGACCAACCGGGCCGGCCTGGACGGCGCCCTGATCGGCACCGGCTTCCCGTTCCGCAAGGATCAGATGGCCTATATGGATGCCTATATGGGCATGTTCCGGGCGGTGGCGGAATCCACCGCCGGCCTGCGCCGGCCCGGCGCCGCGGCGCTGGATCTGGCCTGGGTGGCCGCCGGTCGCCTGGACGGCTTTTTCGAACTGGGCCTGCAGGAGTGGGACATGGCGGCGGGCACCCTGCTGATCACCGAGGCCGGCGGCCTGGTGGGCGACGTGGCCGGTGGCCACAGCCACCTGCAGCGCGGCAATATCGTGGCCGGCACCCCGAAAGTGTTCAAGGGCTTGTTGCAGAAGATTAAACCCCACCTGACTGACAGTCTTAAGCGCGGCTGAGCCGCGCTCGCTGCAAGCTGCAAGCTGCAAGCTGCAAGCTGCAAGCTGCAAGCTGCAAGCTGCAAGCTGCAAGCTGCAAGCTGCAAGCTGCAAGCTGCAAGCCAGCGATGGTGACGGGCCGGCCGTGCCGGTCAAACAGCAAAAGACGATTCAGGATACAGGATGCAGGATACAGGGGATGACGTGGTGCCAACCTTCTAAGCTGGCACCACAACCGAGCGCCGGACCACGATGCGAAGCGAGGCGCCACCCGGACGGCACCGCCCTCGCCCCTGTATCCTGCATCCTGAATCC
>DASUNW010000190.1:0-5946 GCA_036276955.1 Alcanivorax sp.
GGTGGCCGATTTCCGGCCCCGGCGGCGCCACCGCCGGCTGATCAAGCGCAACAGCGACCTTTCAGTGAGCGAGGAGCCGGCGCGCTACACCCGGGAAATCTACCGTCTGTACGCCCGCTATATCGATCAGCGCCACGGCGATGGGGACATGTTCCCGCCCTCCGAGGAACAGTTCACCAGCTTTCTGACCTGCGACTGGGCCGACACCCGCTTCCATTGTTTCCGTGACCCGGACGACACGCTGCTGGCGGTGGCGGTCACCGATCATCTGGACGACGGCCTTTCCGCCGTCTACACCTTCTTCGATCCCGATCAGGACGGACGCGGCCTGGGCGTCAACGCCCTGCTCTGGCAGATCCAGGCCAGCCACCGCCTGGGGCTGCCGTATCTCTATCTCGGGTATTGGATCCGCCAGTGCCAGAAGATGAGCTACAAGAGCGAATATCAGCCGCTGGAGTTGCTCCGTGACGGGCATTGGCGGCTGCTCACCTCGGACGGCGTGGACGACCATCAATAGGCTTTGCAGGCCAGGCCCATTTACGGCACAATTGCGCTCCCTCTGAAGCCGAAGATTGGAATTTCACTGGATGGCGAAAGAAGAGCAGATTGAATTGGAAGGGGTGGTTCTGGAAACCCTTCCCAATACCATGTTCCGCGTGAAGCTGGACAACGACCACATTATCACCGCCCATATTTCCGGGAAGATGCGCAAGTTCTATATCCGCATCCTGACCGGCGACCGGGTCAAGGTGGAGATGTCGCCCTACGACCTGAGCAAAGGGCGTATCACGTTCCGGATGAAATAATCCGCCGCCGGCGCCGGCAACGCGCCCGCAAAAAAAACCCGGCCGAAGCCGGGTTTTTTACGTTCAGGGAGACACTCCCGAGCGGACAGCGACCTTAGCAGGTCGCCTCCGCCTCGGAGGCATCCACCGTCAGCACCAGCCCGTCGTCGCCGGCGGTGATGCGTACCTGACCGCCACGGTCGGCCAACTCGCCGAACAGCAGCTTCTCCGCCAGGGGCTTCTTGATCTGCTCCTGGATCAGCCGTGCCATGGGCCGGGCCCCCATATCCTTGTCGTAGCCCTTCTCGGCGAGCCAGCGGCGCGCGCCGTCGTCCACGTCCAGCACCACTGCCTTCTCGTCCAACTGCGCCTGCAGCTCCACCAGGAACTTGTCGACCACGCCCAGAATCACTTCCGGGGTGAGCGCGCTGAACTGGATGATGCCGTCCAGGCGGTTGCGGAATTCCGGCGAGAACACCTTCTTGAGCATTTCCATGCCGTCCGTGGACTGGTCCTGCTCAGTGAACCCGATGGTGCGCTTGTTGAGCACCTCGGCACCGGCGTTGGTGGTCATGATCACGATCACGTTACGGAAGTCCGCCTTGCGGCCGTTGTTGTCGGTGAGGCTGGCGTTATCCATCACCTGCAACAGGATGTTGAAGACCTCCGGGTGCGCCTTCTCGATCTCATCCAGCAACAGCACGCAGTGCGGCGTCTTGGTGACCGCCTCGGTGAGCAGACCACCCTGATCGAAGCCCACGTAGCCCGGGGGCGCGCCGATCAGCCGGCTGACGGTATGCCGCTCCATGTACTCGGACATATCGAAGCGCACCAGCTCCACGCCCAGCGCGCGGGCCAACTGCCGGCTGACTTCGGTTTTGCCCACCCCGGTGGGGCCGGCGAACATAAAGGAACCGATCGGTTTGTGATCCGCCTTGAGGCCGGCCCGGGACAGTTTGATCGCCGCCGAAATGGTGTCGATGGCGTCTTCCTGGCCGAACACGGTCATCTTCAGGTCGCGCTCCAGGTTCTGCAGCACTTCCTTGTCGGAAGACGACACCTGCTTGGGCGGAATCCGGGCGATCTTCGCCACGATGGCTTCCACGTCTTCCTGTTCAATGGTTTCCTTGCGCTCGCCTTCCGGGCGCAGGCGCTGCCAGGCGCCGACCTCGTCGATCACGTCGATGGCCTTGTCGGGCAGGAAGCGGTCGTTGATGTAACGGGCGCTCAGCTCCGCCGCCGTCTTCAGGGCCGCGTCGGTGTAGATCACGTTGTGGTGCGCCTCGAAGCGGCTCTTGAGCCCCTTGAGGATGCCCACCGTGTCTTCCACCGTGGGTTCCACCACGTCGATTTTCTGGAAACGACGGGACAACGCCCGGTCCTTCTCGAAGATGGTGCGGTACTCGGTGAAGGTGGTGGAGCCCATGCACTTCAGCTCGCCGGAGGCCAGCATCGGCTTGAGCAGGTTGGAGGCGTCCATCACGCCGCCTGACGCCGCGCCGGCACCGATGATGGTGTGGATTTCATCGATGAACAGAATCGCATTGTCCTGCTTGCGCAGCTCCGAGAGCAGGTTCTTCAGGCGCTTCTCGAAATCACCGCGGTACTTGGTGCCGGCCAGCAAGGCGCCCAGATCCAGGGAGTAGACGGTGGCGTCGAGCAGCGGCTCGGGCACCTTCTCCTCCACGATCATGCGCGCCAGGCCCTCGGCGATGGCGGTCTTGCCGACACCGGGCTCGCCCACCAGCAGCGGGTTGTTCTTGCGGCGACGGCAGAGAATCTGCGCGGCGCGCTCGATCTCGAAGGCTCGCCCCACCAGCGGGTCGATACGATCCGCGCGGGCCAGTTCGTTGAGGTTGCTGGCGTAGGATTCCAGGGCGCTGGCCGGTGCGCCCTCGGCGCCGCCTTCCATCTCTTCACGCTGTTCCGCGGCCGGGTCGCTGTCTTCCACCTGGGAAATGCCGTGGGCGATGAAGTTGACCACGTCGAGACGATGCACGTCCTGGCTGTTGAGCAGGTAGACCGCCTGGCTCTCCTGTTCGTTGAAGATCGCCACCAGCACGTTGGCGCCGGTGACCTCCTTGTTGCCGGAGGACTGCACGCTGAATACCGCGCGCTGCAGTACCCGCTGGAAGCCCAGCGTGGGCTGCGTGTCGCGTTCGCCGTCTTCCGGCAGTAACGGGGTGGAATCGTCGATGAACTGAGTCAGGGCCTCGCGCAGCTCTTCCATATCCGCGCCGCAAGCGCGCAACACTTCCACCGCCGCCTCGTTGTCGAGCAGCGCCAGCAACAGGTGTTCCACGGTCATGAATTCATGCCGGTGGCTGCGTGCGTGGTGGAAAGCCTCGTTGAGAGTCAGTTCCAGTTCTTTGCTGAGCATAGGCTACCTCACTGCTTGTTGCCCGCTCCGTCGCCGGAGACTATCAGGCCTTTTCGACCTGGCACATCAGCGGATGCTGATTTTCACGGGCGTAGTCGACCACTTGCGCGGCCTTGGTTTCGGCGATGTCCTGGGGAAACACCCCACACACCGCCTTCCCCCTGGTATGCACCGTCAGCATAACCCGGGTGGCTTGCTCGCGGTCCATGCGAAAGAAGGTTTCCAGCACCTCAATGACGAAATCCATGGGGGTGTAGTCGTCATTCAACATCAATACTTTGAACATCGGCGGGCGCTTGAGTCGAGGCTTGGCTTCCTCAACGGTGGCCTCACCGTGACGATCGGGCCCGTCCGGCTTGCCAGGGTCCGACGCCGGGCCCCAGGTGTGACCGTGAGAGAGCCTGTAGCTCGTCAAAACAAATATCGGGTGTCGCTGCCTCTTCATAACCATCTCTAACGGTTGTATACCCACCGGCGTCAGCGGGCAATGAACAAATGAGGGGTGTCCGGGTATTTTTCAATCCCCGCCAGGGGTTGACACCCTCGCGGCCTTAGGGAACAGTTGATCAAAAACCAACCTATTCTATCGCAGCCGCGATGCTGTTGGTGATTAACAATAACAATCACAGCCAGCGGCCAGAGGGAAGGACCATGGCAACGGGAACAGTGAAATGGTTCAACAACGCCAAGGGGTACGGCTTCGTCCGCCCCGATGAAGGCGGTGACGACCTTTTCGTGCATTACTCCTATATTCAGGAGGAAGGGTACAAGACCTTGTACGCGGGCCAAAACGTGGAGTATGAACTCCGCGAAGCCAGCAAGGGCTACCACGCGGTCAATCTTAAGCCGGGCGAAGTCAAAAACGGTAAGGACGGAGAGTCCCCGACTTCCCGCCACCAGAAAACACGGCGACGGGACCGGGAAAACAGCGCCGTCTCCGGCTGACGCCGGGACCGCGCCAAGGCCGATCAGACCCCCATGTGCTCGATGACGGCGTCGCCGAACTGAGAGCACTTGAGCAGGGTGGCGTCGGGCATCAAACGCTCGAAGTCGTAGGTCACGGTTTTCGCCGCGATCGCGCCTTCCATGCCGGTGATCACCAGATCGGCGGCATCGTTCCAGCCCATGTGACGCAACATCATCTCCGCGGAGAGAATCAGCGAGCCCGGGTTCACCTTGTCCTGGCCGGCGTACTTGGGCGCGGTGCCGTGGGTCGCCTCGAACAGCGCCACCGAACCGCCGATGTTGGCGCCGGGGGCGATACCGATGCCGCCCACCTCCGCCGCCAGGGCGTCGGAAATGTAGTCGCCGTTCAGGTTCAGCGTGGCGATCACGCTGTAATCCGCCGGGCGCATCAGTATCTGCTGCAGGAAGGCGTCGGCGATCACGTCCTTGATGACGATGTCCTTGCCGGTGCGCGGGTTCTTCATCACGTGCCAGGGCCCGCCGTCCAGGGGCTCGGCGCCATAACGCTCGACCGCCAGCTCGTAACCCCAATTCTTAAAGGCGCCCTCGGTGTACTTCATGATGTTGCCTTTGTGCACCAGGGTGACGGAATCCTTGTCGTTTTCGATCGCGAACTGAATCGCCTTGCGCACCAGACGCTGGCTACCCTCGCGGGAAACCGGCTTGATGCCGATGCCGCAGCCCTCGGGAAAACGGATCTGGGTGACCCCCATCTCCTCCCGCAGAAAGCGAATCAGCTTGGTGGCTTCGGGGCTGTCGGCCGCCCATTCGATGCCGGCATAGATGTCTTCGGAGTTCTCACGGAAGATCACCATGTCGGTGAGCTCCGGGTGACGCACCGGGCTGGGCACACCCTCGAACCAGCGCACCGGACGCATACAGGTATACAGGTCCAGTTCCTGGCGCAGAGCCACGTTCAGCGACCGGAAACCCCCGCTCACCGGCGTGGTCAGCGGGCCCTTGATGCCCACGGTGTATTCCCGCAGGGCCTCCAGGGTCTCTTCCGGCATCCAGGTGTCCGGGCCGTAAACCTTGGTGGCTTTTTCACCGGCGTAGACTTCCATCCAGGTGATGCCACGTTTGGTGCCGTAGGCTTTTTCTACTGCGGCGGTAACCACTTTCATCATCACCGGCGTGATATCAACGCCGATGCCGTCCCCTTCAATGTACGGAATAACCGGGTGGTTGGGGACATTCAGGGATAGGTCCGCATTAACGGTGATTTTGTCACCGTCCGCCGGAACCGTGATCTTTTGGTATCCCATCTACACTACTCCCTCTGAAAAAAACCGTCGAATTCGGTTGCCTGGCGAGTATAGCACTCAGGCGTTATGCTTGCTTGGCCTTGACAGGCCCACTAAGGCGTTTTTTGCCATGGCCAGACTTATTTTGTTTAACAAACCCTTTCAGGTGCTCTCCCAATTCACCGATTCCCGGGGGCGGCGGACGCTGAAGGATTACATTCCGGTGCCCGGGGTCTACCCGGCCGGCCGGCTGGACTGGGACTCTGAGGGGCTGCTGTTACTGACCGATGACGGCGCCCTGCAGGCGCACATCGCCAGCCCCCGCTTCCATCAGGCCAAGACCTACCTGGTTCAGGTGGAAGGCGAACCGCCGGAGCAAGCCCTGCAACAATTGCGGCAGGGCATCACCCTTAAGGATGGCCCGTGCCGCCCGGCGCCGGTGCAACCGGTGCCGCCGCCGGCGCTGTGGCCACGGCACCCGCCGGTGCGCACGCGGCTCACGGTAGCCGACCAATGGCTGGAACTCACCCTAGACGAAGGTCGCAACCGCCAGGTGCGGCGCATGACCGCC
>DASUNW010000191.1:0-2374 GCA_036276955.1 Alcanivorax sp.
CTCAAGGTGCTGCGCAGTCATTTCGGCCAGGTGCACGTGAACTTCGGCGAGCCGATCAAGCTGGTGGACTATCTGGACAGCCACCGCGAAGGCTGGCGCAACGAAGAGCTGACGGTGCACGAAACGCCGGACTGGTTCAAAACCACCATCGACAATCTGGGCCGCGACGTGGTCACCGGCATCAATGCCGCCGCCGTGGCCAATCCGGTCAACCTGATCAGCCTGGCGTTGCTGGCCACGCCCAAGCACACCATGGATCTGCAGCAACTGCGCCAGCAGCTTCAGTTGTACATCAACCTGCTTGGCCAGGCGCCCTACAGCGACACCGCGCGGCTGGCGGAAGACGACCCGGACGTGATCATCGAATACGGCCTGGAGCATGAGTTCCTGATCCGCGTTGCCCACCCGCTCGGCGACGTGGTCACCACGGATCCGAAAACCGCGCTGCAGATGGCGTATGTGCGCAACAACAGCCTGCACCTGTTCGTGCTGCCCGGGCTGATCTGTTCCCTGTTCCTCAACGCGCGCAGCATCCGCATGGACATGCTGCAAAGCATGGTCGCCCTGCTCTACCCGTTCTTCCGCAACGAATACCTGTTGCACTGGCGCGAAGACGGCGAACTGCCGGCGGCGGTGGAACGCATCGCCGCGGTGCTGGAAGAGCACGGCCTGGTGAGCCGCGAAGAGGATCACCTGCATGGCGCCGCGATCCACACCTACGCGTCGGACATGCTGGCGCACCTGGGGCAAACCGTGATGCCGTCCCTGGAGCGCTTTTACCTCACCATTCGTCTGTTGGTGCAATACGGCAGCGGTAAGCTGGACGCCGACGCCCTCAGCGATCTGGCCCACCACACCGCGCAGCGGCTATCGCTGTTGTACGAATTCAATTCGCCGGAGTTCTTCGACAAGGTGGTGCTGCGCAACTTCATCAACCAGCTGCGTGACACCGATCTGGTCTGGCAGGACGACGACAAGGCGCTATGCTTCGGCGATAACCTGCGCGCCCTGGACGACGAAGCCCGGCGCATCCTCAGCCCGGATATCAGCCAGGCGATCCAGCGTGTCACCCGGGTGCCGGAGCTGGAACAGGCGCTGGCGGAAACCGCCGAGCATGAAGACGGCAACACCGCCAAAGGCACCGAAGCCGACAGGTAGGTCGGGTTAGGCCAACGGCCATAACCCGACAATCAACCCTTCAGAGGCGCACCCAGCGCCGTGTCGAACAGACCGTGTCGGGTTACGGCCGTTGGCCTAACCCGACCTACAAAGCGCCGTTGTAAACGTCGAAGCGGACGGTCTTTCCTTCCAGGACGTGGTGCGGCGCGCGGCCGGCCAGGGGCGGCGCTCGGCGGGGTCGTTTGACGACCACTTTGCGGGTGGGCAAACCCAGCGCCACGTTCAGCAGGCCACGCTCCTCGTCGTCGTCGGGATAGGGGCAAAGCTGCTGCAGCCACTGCAGGTCCTGCTTTACCGCGGCGCTTTTGCCGCGCGCCGGAAACATCGGGTCCAGGTACACGGCGTGCCAGGGGCCGGCGGGCAGGGTCAGCGTGGCGGCATCGCCGTTATCAAGCAGCGTCAGCAACGCGGCGGCGCCCTGCCCTTGTGCCCGCGCCAGCGCATCGGCGATCAGCGCGTGCAGCACCGGCTGGCGCTCCACCATGCTGACCGGGTAGCCGGCGGCGGCCATCAGCGCCGCGTCCCGCGCCAGGCCGGCGGTCAGGTCCAGCACCGCCTCGACGCCCTCTTGGCAACGTCCCAGTGCTTTCACCAGCCGCTCGTGACGGGCGCGGTCGGCGGCCAGCCGGTAGCCCTGGCGACCGGCGAGGAAATCCACGCTCAGCGGCGTGGCCCGGTCCGACGGGTCCCAGAGTGACAGCGCGCCGCTGTCACCGGCGGGCCCCAGCACCAGCGCCTGGCCGCCGTCTCGGGCGGCCTCCGGCGAGATCACCGGCACGGTGCCCGCCACGTCGGGCGCGCCGGGCAGGCGACCGACAAGGCTCACACGAACCATACCCACAGCACGGCGCCGAGCAGCAGACGGTAGAGCATGAACGGCAGCATGCCGATACGGTCGAGCAAGCGCAGGAACAGCATGATGGTCGCGTAAGCGGTGACCGCGCTGACCGCCACACCCAGGCCCATGTGCGCCCAGTCCACCGGCACGGTGCTTTCCAGTAGATCCTTGGTTTTCAGCAGGCCGGCGCCGAGGATCACCGGAATCGACAACAGAAAGGAAAAGCGCGCCGCGTCCTCGCGGCGAAAACCCAGTGCCAGGGCGGCGGTAATGGTGATGCCGCTGCGCGAGGTGCCGGGGATCAGCGCCACCGCCTGGGCCACACCGATCAGCAGCGCGCCGCCCACACCCAGTTCC
>DASUNW010000192.1:0-3717 GCA_036276955.1 Alcanivorax sp.
TACATTTCCGCCCCGGTGACCACTTCATCGCGGCCCACCGAGAAGCCCAGCCCGGCCTGGGACTGGGCGCCGGCCAGGGTGAGGCCGTTCACATGGCCGAGCTGGCGGAAGGTGAGGGTTTGTTGGTGGGGGCGGGTTTCCAGTTCCATCGGATCGGCCAGCGCCGGGCGTACCGCCAGTAACGCCAGCAGCGCCAGAAGCAGCAGCACCGCCAGGGGCATGAAGCGGTGCCACAGCCGGTTGGCGCGCATGGTCTCGTCGATCTCGCGCTCCTTGCGGTCGCGTGCCAGCCAGCGGCCGAAGAACATCAATATCACCACCCGCAGAACAATGCGGAAGGAATGCAGCGGCCGGTCCTTGGGGTGCGCTTTGTCCGGCAGCCAGGCGTCGTAGCGGCCCATGACGATGCGCAGCATCTGCCGTTGCTGGCTGAGATTCATAATGCCGAACTGCAAACGCAGGTCGCCGCCGTCGGCTCTCACCAGACGCGCCGGCAACACCACGCTCAGATCATCGAGGCGGATTTCCACATCCTCGACCTCCGCCTCGAACGCTTCTTGATTGGGGTTGGCCAGGCGCACCCCGCCCAACGACACATCCCGGGTACGGGTTTTCAGTACGTGGCCGTCGGCCAGGTAGAGTGCCGCGGGCAGTTCCAGCGGCACCCGCACGTTGGTGCGCACCTGGCGTTGCTCGCGGGCGGCGGCGATCGCCGCCAGCAAGGTGATCAGACTGTAACCGGCCCAGAACACGTTGAGCAGCATCACGTCCCGTTCGATGGCGTAGTACTCATTCCAATAGAACCGCACCAGCCCACTGCCCAGCCCCAGCGCCAACAGAAACGCCACCACCAGATGCGGGCGCACCGCGCTGATATCAAAAAAACTGTTTTCGAGAAGGCCGCCTTTTTCGGTGACGTTGAACGAGCCCTTCTTGGGGTCCCACAGCGTCACCAGCGTAGGCTTGATCAGATGGAAACAGAGCACCGACTCATAGATTTCGCCCCAGAACGTATAGCGGAAACGGCCATTGAGACGGGAGTTGGTCCAGATCGCATGGAACAAATGCGGCAAGGCGTAGGCGAAAATCATCGACGCGGACGAGGCGATGATATTCTGGCCGAGCAGCAGATAGGCCAGCGGCGCGGTGATGAACACCACCCGCGGCAAGGCGAACTGGAAATGCAGCATGGCGTTCAGGTAGCACAGCCGCTGGGCCAGGGTCAGGCCCCGGCCGAACAACGGATTGTCCACCCGCAGGATTTGCGTCATGCCGCGTGCCCAGCGGGCCCGCTGGCCGATATGCAGCGACAAACGCTCGGTGGCCAGGCCGGCGGCCAGCGGCAAGCTCACGAAGGCGGTGCGCCAGCCGCGCCGCTGGAAGCGCAGCGCGGTGTGGGCGTCCTCGGTAACGGTTTCCACCGCGAAGCCTTCGGTCTCGTCCAGGGCCGCGCGGCGGATCACCGCGCAAGAGCCGCAAAAGAAGGTGGCGTTCCAGAAATCGTTGCCCTTCTGCACCGGGCCGTAGAACAGCTCACCCTCGCGGGGCAGTTCCTCGGCCACGCCGAGATTGCGTTCGAACGGATCCTGGGAATAGAAGTAGTGCGGGGTCTGCACCATCGCCAGTTTGGCGTCGTCGAGAAAACCACCCACGGTGGCCTGCAAAAAGCCGGCGGTGGGAATGTGGTCGCAATCGAATACGCAGATCAGTTCGCCGTCGGTCTGACCGAGCGCGTTGTTGAGGTTACCGGCTTTGGCGTGCTGGTTATCCGCGCGGGTGATGTAGCCGACCCCGGCGCTCTTGGCGAACGCCTCGAAATTTTCCCGCCGGCCATCGTCGAGCAGATAGATGCGCATTTTGTCGGCGGGGTAATCCAGATTCTGCGCCGACAGCACCGTGTCGCTGACCACGTCGAGGCTTTCGTTGTAGGTGGGGATGTACACATCCACGGTGGGCCACAGGCCGGTGGCCTCCGGCAGCGGCACCAGCTTGCGCTCCAGCGGCCACAAGGTCTGCAAATAGCCGAACAGAAGAATCACCAACGCGTACAGCTCGGCCAGGAACAGGCCATAGCCGAGCACCGCCTCGGGCAGGCTCTCGAATTGCAGCGTCGCCGTGGCCCGCCACCAGATGTAGCGGCACGATACAATCAGCGACAGCGCCACCAGCCACAGGGAAATACGCCGCGAGTCCGGCCGTAACCGGTTTACCAACGCCATCAACAGCACGCTGGCCGCGCCCAGCAGTACCTGATGCCCCGCATTCATGGGCGTGGTGATAAACAACAGCACCGGCGGTACCGCCAGCACGCAGGCAAGCGCGAACAGGCACCGCCTCCCCACCGGCGGTCGCGTTTTATTCTTCGGCATTATCAGTTACCTGTTGTGTCCCCAGAGCGGTGAAGCCACCGCCGATTCCACCCCATTCAGCAGCGCCAACGAGCGCCGGCACAGCATCCCCAGGTCGCGGGCGGCCCGCGACGACTCAGCGTGTTCGAAAACGGAAATCTGACGGGCGCCCGCTTCCGGCACCGCCTCGTCGCGGTGCAGGATGGCGAGCAAGGTGTCCCGATAGCGGGCCTGCAGAAACTCGGTGATCTCGCGGTTAAGCCGGCGCCGAATATCGACCTGATTCAGCACCAGCCGATGCCGGGAGCCGGGCGCCACGTCGGGCGGATAAAACCCGTCCTGCAATGTCGGCAACAACGACACCGAAGCGGAATCCGCCAGCAACAACGTCAGCCGCAAGTCCGCCAGCGCCGACACCGCGTCCAGCGCCGGCGACGGTCCCGGCGGCAAATCCACCACCACCACCGTGCCGGGCGGTTCCGCCAGGCCGCGCAACCCGCTGGCCACGAACCCGGGGGTCCGCAAAGCGTGGTCCAGGGCGCGTCGCTGGGCACCGTCGGCGGCCCCGTAGGGCAGCACCCCGACGCCACCACCGCCGTCCAGCACCCGCGGCAGCCAATCGCCGCCCCGCGTGCCAGCCCGTGCCAACCCGCTCAGTTCCCCCAGCGGGATACCGAAATGCAGGCGCAGGCTGTTTTGCGGATCGAAATCCACCGCGATGGTGCGGTAACCGGCGGCGGCGATGCCATAGGCAAGGTGCGCCGCGCAGGTGGTCTTACCCACGCCCCCTTTTGGCGAGGCGACCGCAATCAGCACCGCGGAAACCAGCTCTCATGGCTCTCACCGGGGCCCACCGCGATGCGGCGCAGCAACTGTTTTAGGGATTGTTGGTCGCCCGCTTGCGGGTGGTCCTGTTCCACCTCGCGACGGTGGCGCGCCTGCAGCAATGATGCGAAGCGCTCCAGGGCGGCGTCCTGCGCTTCCACGTCACGCCGGATCGGCGCGTCGACCGCCCCGCTGATTTCGGACGGCACCGGGTTGGACGGCCTCAAAGCCGGCGCGCAAGCAGGTTGGGAGGGAGGGATACCGGCGGCGACCTGATCAATCAGGCTCCAACCTGTCTCGCGGTGTTCGAAAGCCGGCGCGCCGGTAGAACGGAAAGGAAAGTCGGTTTGACCGGCTTTACGCTGAAAGCGCTCGATCTCATGGTAAGAATTCATGATACCCCCCAGGTACGGATCACTCAGCGGAACCGACACTGCGCCCGGGCTTAAGCAGTAAATTGCCTAGCGCATACAAAATGTTTTAGATGCCAACTCCGTCACAGATTCCGAAATGGTACACACGGATACAAAACCTGTACATGCTG
>DASUNW010000193.1:0-2433 GCA_036276955.1 Alcanivorax sp.
CCGGTGAGCGGAAATTCCGGCGGCAGCACCACATGAATCATCACGTAAAGCTGGCGGCCGGGGCGCACCATGCGCACCTGGCACTGGCGCACCGGCAGGTCGGTAAGCGCGGCGTCGATGGCGGCCAGTACCGGGCGGCGCAGTTCGCGGGGCGGCGCCCGGTTGAGCAGCTCCATGATCGCGCCGCGCGCCATGCGAATGGGCACGCTCAGGCAAAACAGCACCACCGCGATCACCAGCACCGAGTCCACATAGGGCACGATGGCATCCTGTTCGAAGAAGCGCGCCACCGGAATCATGCAGAAGGTAAGCAGCACCGCCGAAGAGATCAGCGCGTTGATCAACCAGTTCTCGAAGTCGGCGCGCATCAGCGGGCTGTCCACGTGCCGGCGGCTGCGGTGCAACACCCAGGCGGTGGTCGAGCAGGCGAGGGTGGCGAACACCGCGTAGACGATGGCGGGCCCGGCGACGATCTCCCGGCCGCCGGCCAGCAGTGCCAGCACCGCGTCGACCAGGGCGAACAACGCCACGCCGAGAATCAACAGGCCCTTGCCGGCGTTCACCAGGGATTCGAAATAGCCGTAGCCGAACGGGAATTTACGGTCGTCGGGCTGGGCGGCCAGCACGCTGATGCGCACCGTTACCAGGGCGACCAGGAAGTAGATCAGATTGAATAAACCATCCAGCAGGATGGCTTTGGATTGGGTCAGGGAAGCGGCGGCCACGGCGGCGGCGCCCACCACGAGGGACATCACCACGGAAAGGATCAGTGCGCCGCGCTCGCTTTTCATGGGTCGCTCCGGTTGCCGCTAAAAAGCGCAGTTTAGCGTAAATCCGGGCGCCCGGAACGCGGCGAGCGTTACCGGGGTGTCAGCCCTGGTCGGAAAAATCCTTGTAGGTGTCGATGGCCTTGCGGGTGAGCATCGGGCCCGCCGCCCGGGTCACCAGCCGTCGTGCGCCCGGGCTGGCCGCCAGCAAAATGCCGGCGGCCAGGGCGCCGACGATCACCGGGCCGGTGTGATCGCGGGTCCATTGCACGGCCCGGTCGCCCACCAGGGGCCGGAGATTGTCTTCCAGGCGCTCTTCCTGGCGCGACAGATGTCGGCTGCTGTCCTTGCCGCCGGACTCCGGCTTGTGCGCGGTACGTTGCACCACCACCACCAGCAGGACCGCCATGGCCAGCAGGCCCAGGCCCGTGAACAGGGACGCCAGTGGCGCGCCCAACGGCGCCGCCATGGCGAACCAGGCGGCGGCGGCCAGGCAAAGCAAGGCCGCGAAACCGGTGAGCATGGCCAGCCAGACCAGCGCATTGAGGCTGAACAGACTGGACAGGGGGCCGCGTATATTCATCGATCAGCGGTTGATCAGTTTGCCGATCAGCAGACCCACGCCGAACGCGCTGAGTACACTAATGAACGGGCGCTCTTTAATATGCGAACCCACTTGCTCGGCTTGGCCTTCGGCCTGACGGCGGACCTGATCGAATTGGTCGCGGGCCTGCTCGACGCCGGCCTGGGCGCGTTGCTGTGAATTGCGTTTGAACGCTTCGGTCAGCGCGCCCAGATCACGACGCAGTTGGTCCATGTCTTTTTTGAGGGCTTCTGTTTCCGGCGATTGACTCATTACAACCTCCTGTTGCGAATCCATGAAATGGAAAATCCATAATTGGATATCGAGCATAGAGGATGTAGCGATGCTCTGCCTACGGGCGGAAGCCGGTGAAGCGGCGTTAACGCCGCTTCTTTTGCAAAAGATTGATAAAGAACGATTTTTTTGAAAACGTTCAGAGGTTACGGACCACTTCATCGGTGAATTCCCAAGTGGACGCTTTGCCGCCCAGGTCCGGCGTGGTCACCTGACCTTCGCCCACCACGAAGCGAATCGCCTTGCGCATCTTCTCGGCGGCTTCGTTGCGTTCCAGGTATTCCAGCATCATGGCCGCGCCCAGCATCAGGGCGGTGGGGTTGGCGATGTTCTGCCCGGCGATGTCCGGCGCGCTGCCGTGCACCGCCTCGAAGATGCCCTTGTGCTCGCCCACGTTGGCGCCGGGCGCCAGCCCCAGGCCGCCGGTGAGGCCGGCGCACAGGTCGGAGAGGATGTCGCCGAACAGGTTGGTGGTGACGATCACATCGAAGCGGTGCGGGTTCATCACCAATTGCATGGCGCAGTTGTCGACGATCATTTCCTCGTGCTCGATGTCGTCGTACTCCTTGGCGATGGAGCGCGCCACGTCCAGGAACAGGCCGGATGTGGACTTCATGATGTTGGCCTTGTGCACCACCGTGACCTTGGGCCGGTTAAGCCGGCGGGCCGCTTCATAGGCGAAGCGCATCAGCCGTTTGGATTCCTTGCGGGTGATCACGCTGCGCAGCTCCGCGCGCTCGCCGTCGTCGCTGACCATCTGCCCTTCGCCGGAATAGATGCCCTCGATGT